>NZ_JSWJ01000009.1:0-70554 GCF_000826845.1 Phaeobacter sp. S60 | reverse complement strand
CGATCACCTGGGTCACGGTCATGCTCAATGTCTCCGCTGTGCGGTTGAAATTCTCGCGGAGTTTTTCATGGTGCGACGGGAAAGGATCGGAAATGGGCTGAGAAAAATCCCCGGTTGCGAGGCGCACCAGGCCTGAACTCAGCTGTTCGACAACAACCTCTTGTTGCTGTTGCAGCTCTGCACGATCAAGCTCAGCTGAGCGCGCCTGCTTGAGATCATCTTGCAGGCTGATCAGCTGTCTGCCGATGTCGCCGATTTCATCATTACGCCCTGCTTCCGGAACATTTGTGTCCAGATTGCCTGATGCGACTTCCTCGATACGGTTGCATATACGATTGATAGGCCGAGTGATTGAGCGGGCGAAGAGCCAGCCAACAAGCGACATAACAGCTGAACAGATAAGGGAGATCAGCAGCATAAGATTGCGTTCCCGCTCAGCAGGAGCGAATAATTCCGCGCGATCCTGTTCCGCAACAATAGCCCAATTGGCCTGCGGCATGCCGACCGGTTCGGAGTATGCGACAACCGGCGTACCGTGCGAATCCACTGCATTTGCGTAAAAGCCGCTTTCACCGGCAAGGGCGGCCGAAATCTGTTCTGTCTCTGGCAATTGTTCCAAGACCTGGTGCACGTCATCATTCCGCGAGTTGGTGCGTACTTTCAGATCTTGGCCGACGATAAACACATCTAGCGTCTCATTCATGTCGGTGACCGGATTGACGATTTTGGTCAGCATATTGACCGGTACCTGAAGGGCGATAACCCCTTGCAAATCACCAGCGGCGTCAAAAACCGGACTTGCCACAAAGGCAGCGGCGGCGCCGTTGCTCGGAGCGTATGCTTCAAGGTCCGCGAATACGACGTCACCTGCTGACATGTCGATGGCTGTCCTAAAAGCCTTTCCGAGTCCTGAACTTGCAAACAAACCATCGACAAGATTTGAGGCGTAGTCCGCCTCTTTGGTGACGGAATAAACGACATCCCCAGCGGTATTGATCAGGAAAACGTCATAGTATCCTTTATTCTCAAGAACTGCCGTCAGCGAAGGGTGAAATCGGGCATGGTGCATATGATAGGGTGAATCACCGATGCCGCGGTTCAACAGATGTTTTTCGCCTGCTGCATTGGGGTTTGCATCGATATACGCATTGCGAAGTGTTTTTGCCGGATCGCCCTCGATCCCCTCCCATGTCATGGTGAACCATTCCAGCGCCGTCGCCGTTGAGGGGATCGCGGCCAAGGTTGAGGCGTCAGCGCGAATTCCCTCTACCAACGCCTTCAGCGCCATGCTGCGGTCCTCGGTCATGGCATGAAATTGTTCCTCAGCATGGGCGATCGCATTTCGCTGAAAAGCAAGCGAGCTGATTGTCACAAACATTGCGGTGACCAGCGCACTGAACCCTATGATGAACAGGGGCAGCTTATATGCCAAGCGCAGGTTGGGAATTATTTTCATCGGATACTCCATTTACAGGCACAGGAAGCGGGTGGAGGCCCTCTCCTTGTATCCTTTGATGCCTGCTAGGAGTTAATTTCGACCTTACGCGGGGTTGGTTTTTCACGGTAATTTCTCGGTAAAGATCATCAACTCAGGAGGTGAGTGAGTCCGTATATATATACCTCCTGGTGCGGGTTGCTCATCCGGGAGATCCATGCGCCTTCAATGGTGACGGCTGTTGGCGAACGGCTAAAATTTAGCGAAATTCCGGCTGGTTTTTACGGCCAATTCCACGCTGATTGCGGGCGGTCAGCGTGGGTTTCGGCAATCAAATATTAAGGCCCGCGGTCTACTCCTACCCTATCGACTTGAAACCTGTCGCCGAATACGGGGGTGCGAATCGCTGACCATGACGACGGAAACGCAAACACACACTTTGGACCTGCCCAATGCCTTCTCGGATCTGGATCCGTTGATCGCATTCTTGCGCGGGGCGCGCACTCAAGCAGTGGAGATTGATTGCAGCAATGTGGCGGTTATGCCGTCGCGCTGCCTGCAGCTTCTGCTGAGTGCAGAACAACAATGGCGGTCAGAGGGGCTGGGCTTTTCAGTGGCCAAGGTCACCGAAGGGTGCCGGAAATCGCTCACTCTTTTGGGGCTCGAGCCCAACCGATTTGAAGACGAGGAAACAGCATGAAGACGAAAGTTCTGGCAATTGACGATTCCCGCACTATCCGGAATCTCCTGGCCGCCGCGCTCGAAGAAGCCGGCTTCGAATATCATTGCGCCGTAGATGGCCGTGAAGGCGTAGACATGTATGCCGATGTGGCGCCGGATGTGGTGATCACTGACATCAACATGCCAAACCTGGACGGCTTTGGCGTCATTGAAGAGCTGCGCGGTGATGGCATCAATTCGAAGGTGCCGATTTTGGTTCTGACCACCGAGAGCGCACCCGAGTTGAAAGCCCGCGCCCGTGGCGCTGGTGCGACTGGCTGGATCACCAAGCCCTTTGACGATGCGTCTCTGATTTTCGCGCTGAAGCGCGTTACTGGGGCTGCAGCCTGAGATGGCGGGGTCGATACAGGACACATTCTTCGAGGAGTGCGAAGAGCTCCTTGAAGCAATGGATGAGGGTTTGACCGCTATCGAAGGAGGCGATCATGACCCTGAGGTGGTCAATGCTGTCTTCCGGGCGGTTCACTCGATCAAAGGGGGCGCGGGTGCATTCGGTTTGGATGAGCTGGTCGCGTTTGCCCATAAATTTGAAACCGTCTTCGACGAAGTGCGCGCAAACCGGCTTGGACTCGATACTAAGCTAATTCAGTTGTTGCTGCGCTGTAGCGATCACCTGTCCGATCTTGTGGCGACCTCCCGTGATGGTGGCAGTGTAGATGAGGCGCATAACGACGTGCTCGTGTCAGCTCTTGAGGAGTATATTGACGAGGACGAAGAAGAGGTGGTGTTTCAGCCGATGGGCTTGGGCGGCGCTTTTGAAATGGCGCCGATCGAAGTGGAAAAAGAGCGGATCTACAACATCCGCTTTCACCCTCTCAAAGATATGTACGGTACGGGCAACGAACCCTACTTCTTGTTCCAGACCTTGGCCGACCTCGGCACGCTTGAGGTCACGTTGGACGAGAGTGAGCTGCCCGGTTTCGATGCACTGGATACCGATGAAAGCTACTTGATCTGGGCGCTGACGCTCACGACGACAGAGTCAAAGTCGGCAATCGAGTCAGTTTTTGAGTTTGTAGAAGGGCTGTGTGAGCTGTCAATCGAATCCGATATGGATGAAGAGGACGACGCTAATGCCCTGGCTGCGCTGGAGGCTGCATTTGGTACAGCCCCGGAGGAAGGTGGTGATCAGGTGGCTGCCCCTTTTGAACCGCCGGTCTCAGCCCCAGAACCGGAGGCTGTGGCAGCCCCGGTGGCCGCCAAGGCGGCGGCACCAAAAGCTGAGGCCGCGAAATCCGATCAGCGTGGGCCAAACCCGACGCTGCGGGTCGACCTGGAACGGGTCGATCGGTTGATCAACGCTGTTGGCGAGTTGATCATCAACCATTCAATGTTGGCACAACAGATTGCCAACCTTGACGTCGCAGATCTACGGGACGTGGAAACCGAGCTGGAGGGCTTCAAAAATCTGGCCCGTGATATCCAGGAAGGTGTCATGTCCATTCGCGCACAACCTGTTAAACCGCTGTTTCAGCGGATGGCGCGGATCGTGCGGGAAGCTTCCGCGGCGACTGGAAAAACTGCCAAGCTGATCACCGAGGGTGAGGGCACCGAAGTCGATAAGACCGTCATTGAGCGACTGTCCGATCCGTTGACCCATATCCTGCGCAACGCAGTCGACCATGGAATCGAAAAGCCCGAAGATCGCGAAGCGGGCGGCAAAACCAAGAGCGGTGAAATCCGGCTATCGGCATCTCATCGCTCCGGCAGCGTCTGCATTGAGATCAAAGACGACGGTGCCGGTGTCAATCGGCCGCGCGTGAAGCAGATCGCTATCGATAAAGGGCTCATTCCGGAGAACGCGGATCTAACTGATAGCGAGATCGACAACTTGCTGTTCCTGCCGGGTTTTTCCACTGCAAAGGAGATCTCAAATCTTTCCGGACGCGGTGTCGGAATGGATGTGGTTAAAAACGCAGTCACAGCCTTGGCGGGCGGATCAATATCTCCTCCACGCCGGGAAAGGGCTCGGTTTTCACCATTATCCTGCCGCTGACACTCGCCGTCATGGACGGGATGGTCGTTTCCGTCGCAGATCAAACCATGGTGGTTCCGATTACCTCGATCGTCGAGACGATGCGGGGCAGCGACGACATGGTCAACAACCTAGGCGCGGATGGCACATTGCTGTCAATCAGAGGAAACTTCGTACCTGTTTGCGATGTTGGTGGCGCATTGGGACTGTCCAAGGGTGATCAGGATCAGCCTCCCGGGGTTTATCTTCTGGTCGAGACAGAGACCGGTCAGCGGAGTGCCTTGGCCGTGGATGACATCCATGACCAGCGTCAGGTCGTCATCAAGAGCCTAGACGGAGTGTGCGGAAATATCCCCGGCGTTGCGGCAGCAACCATTCTTGGTGACGGCAAGATTGCCATGATCCTTGATCCAGAAAGTATTCTTGCGGCTTCGCCTTCTGCAGCCGCTTTCGACACAGAGCGGAGAATAAGCAATGCAATCGCAAGCTGAAGCCAAGTATGACGACTCGGAAATCAAACACGCCGAGCACAGCGAATTTGTCAGTTTCACCGTTGCTGGCCAGGCGTTCTGTCTGAAAATCACCCAGATCCGGGAAATCCGGCGCTGGTCCCCGGTTACGATCCTACCTCATGCTCCGGCGGACGTCCTAGGGGTGATGAACCTGCGGGGCGCCGTGATCCCGATCTATGACCTTTCAGCGCGGTTCGGGCTCCAGCAGACCGAAGCGAGTGAGCGAAATGTCGTGATTGTCGTCTCGGTACATGGCAAGCCAGTTGGCCTGCTGGCTGAGTCTGTTTCTGAGATTATCTCGATCAATCCAGATGATATTCAAGACACGCCGCCGGTCGATAGCCGTAATACGATGGATTACATTCAGGGTATTATTTCGCACGATGAGACGATGGTGCGGATCATCAACCTGGATGCTGTCATCACTGCGCCGGAACAGGTGATCTCGTGACTTTTGCTAACCCCATTGATACTCGTGCGGATGGTTTCACCCTGTCTGATCAGGATTTTGAATCCATCGCCGATTTTGCGCACAAGCACTTTGGGCTGGCTATGTCGAGCAGCAAGAAACCTCTGGTTTCCTCACGCTTGGCGCGGCGGTTGCGCAAGCTGAATTACACTGATTTCAAATCCTACCTTCAGGAATTGAATGGTCCCAACGCTGATGCAGAACGCAGCGAGTTGCTGTCTCTGCTGACCACAAACGTGACGCAGTTCTTTCGCGAACCGCATCACTTCGATACGTTGCGTGATGATGTCCTGCCGCCGTTGCTGGAGAAAGCACGTCGCGGGGATCGTGTGCGCATCTGGTCCGCAGGATGTTCCAATGGGCAGGAGCCCTACACCATAGCCATGGTGTTGAAAGAGCTCTGTCCTGACGTGGAAAGGCTGGATGTGAAAATCCTTGGCACGGATATTGATCCTGTGGTTGTACGCAAGGCATCCGCAGCCAGGTATTCCGCTGACGAGCTGTCGCAAATCCCGCAAAAATACAGCGGATACTACAAGATCGAAGGACAGGATGGGGCGATCCGTGATGATCTACGCGGACTGCTGACATTTGGGGTGCTCAACCTGATTGAGCCTTTCCCCTTCAAAGGCAAGTTCGATGCGATTTTCTGCCGGAATGTGGCGATCTATTTCGACACGCCGACGCAACAGAAGGTCTGGCATGCCTTTCAACGCAGCCTGAACCCTGGCGGCTATCTGTTTATCGGCCATTCAGAACGCATGTCCGGGCCTGCGGCATCTGCGCTGCAGACCGTTGGAATCACCACTTACTTAAACTCTCCTGCCGGTCGGAACACCTGAGCAGTCCGGCACAATAAGAAAACGAGGAACAAAAAATGAGCTTGAAAGACTCCCTGCGCGTGATGGTTGTCGATGATATGTCGACCAGCCGAGGTATCTTGACCCAATGCCTGGATGAGCTAGGTGTCAGTAATTATATGGTTGAAAATAACGGACAATCCGCGTTTCAGAAGCTCGTCGCCAATCCGGTGCACCTAGTGCTATCAGACTACAACATGCCGGGCATGGATGGGCTTGGTCTGCTGAAGGCACTGCGAGAACATCGGGTGACACAACGGGTGGGTTTCATCCTGGTGACTGGTAAGCCAACTCCCGAAATCGTCGAGGTTGGTCGCCGTCTCGCGATGAACAACATTATCCGCAAACCCTTCACCGTTGCCACGATGAAGCAGGCGATTGAGCAAGTGGTTGGTCGTCTATGAACATGCAGTCGACACCACCGCCGAGAGGCCACACGATCAGTGACCTTTGCGATGTGTCGCGCGCTGAGATGAAGCGGCTGCAAGAGCAGGTGCAGTTGCTTGAGGATACTGTGTTGACCATCTTTGAACGCGGAACGCCTCCGACCCGCGAAGAACGGCAGTCTCTGCAGGATTTCGACTTGATTGTGCAGACACTGGCCGCAATGGTGAAGTTCTACGAGGAACTCAGAAAACTTGCGGCGGATACTGGTGGTATCAACCTCGAAGATAGCAGTGCGGTTGTGACATTGCACAAGCTGCGCGACCGGCTGCGCGACCCTGCTAGCGCAGCTCAGCACTAAAAAATTCTGCACCGTCGTCTCGGCGGTGCAGGCCTGGCTTAGGTCTTCAATGTTTGATCGTCGCTACACCTGTCGTCTTTGATATGCCGAATTACCTCTTCGACAGTAAGACGTTAACTCTTGGCTAGCCTGCGTGAATTGGTCGACGCACCACGTTCTTCGAATGGCGGGCGGACCGTCAGCGAGAACCAGTACGCCGACTGGCAGTTAACACTTACGCTAGTTGGCTAACGCTTGTTTGCGCTGCTGACTTCTTGGCAGAGATTGAACCTGTCCCGCCCCAGCTCCGCGCGATGTGCTCGACTCTGTGACTTTCTAATTGCTGGCACTACCTTTCCTTTCCCGGTGCCACGCACCTGGGATGCGTCTTGTAGTCCCCATCGATGTAGTCATTGATTGCTGTCTCTTCCCGCTGCGGCTTACCCAGGCGCGCCACCAAGTCAGTTCTGCGCTTATGGATGGAAGAGCGTTCAGGTGACATGTACTGATATTGTCCTTTCCCCACGTTGATCCCTTGACGATATGCAGGTGCAGAAGTTTCTTACAGTTGTGAAAGAATTATTTGGCACCATGGGTCCAGTATTGGCTGCGGCCTTTCGGGGGCCACGCGGAGGCCGAGGGGAATAAAAAGTTAGATCGCGCTTGTTATAACGGCTCACTGACTTACCCATCACCCTAAGAGAACGCGGATCTGGCGTCACTGAGAGACAGACTGCCATTGTTACGCAAATGTAGCTGACACCATTGATCTACTTACGTTCTGATTTCACCGAGACGAATTTGTGGCCCGAGAACTACGGTGCACCGTTTCATCTGATGTCGCTGTTGGTCGTCACCTTCGACCATCGACCTCAATTCTCAGGCAGGAACTGTCGAGCTGTTTGCGGATACAAAAGAATGGATATGCCCTTCTGACTCCTAGATCTGACCGCTAAATATTTCAACGCAGCGAAGTCGGTTTTCCAAGCCGATTTCTTCTGCATATTCTGCAAAGAGGGTTCGCCGTAGCCGCCTGTGCAGAGTGTATTTTTAAGTGATCCGTAACCCGTCAGAAGACAAGGCACGACCGGGTGAGCAACACAATCATCACCGTAAGGGGAAGGCCGATGCCTTGGGGTTGCTTGGACAAAATGTTTGCAAAATTCAAATCACCATTTGGTTCATAGCTATATTTTCCTCCCATGCCCGCCGGAATTCGACAGCGCACATGGGAGGGAGACATTAGGTCAGCCTGTGGCGCAGAGCCGGGAGGCGGGACAGGATCATCCAGTCAACAACAAGCAGCGTCAGGAACGCCAGCCCAGCCATCGGAAACGCCATGGACACGGCCAGGCCAACCAAGACTGCGCCCTGCCAGAGGGGCAGCTCCTTTGGCATTGGCGGTGCCGAAAGACGGCCAGCCTTGGTCGGGCGGCGTTTCCACCAGAGCACAATTGCGCTGAGACACAGAAACAGGACGGACAGGCAAACCAGCGTGTTTGCTAGAACGCTCCATAAACCCAACGTCCCCATGTGGAGGGCGATGCCAATCGCCATCGCCTTGCCCGCCCAAGAGTAATCGGTAAACCGAACATCGGCCAGGATCTTGCCTGTGTAGCGATCCACATGAACGGTCCGGTCGGAGGTGGGGTTGGTGCTGTCTGTGCTCATTGAATCCCGGCTGAGGGTCCAGACACCGGTGTCGCCGCGCGGAATGCTCAGCTGATATCGCCCCTCAAACCCGATGCGGCGGGCGAGGGCATCGATGCTGTCGAGGTCGACGACAGTAGTAGTCACACCAACCAGTCCCACATCGCTGCCCGAGGCGGGCATCGGCGTTTGTTCCAGCGCCCATGGAACCTCGCGACGGGCGTGATCCATACTGGCATGAATATCGTCGGACAGCGGGACATTGTCCCATTTTTCGGCTGGGAACTGGCTCCAGGCCTGCACTATTTTGCCCCCCCAAACGCCAGCCCAGGCGAGGCCGGAAATGAGAAACAGTACAAGAAACAGTGAGATCCAGATGCCGACAACACCATGCAGGGATTTCCACAGGCTGCGGCCACGTCCCGGGCTTGGCAGCAGCGCGCGACGCCACCCAATCGTCCGGGGCCACCACATGTAAAGGCCTGTTGCAATCAGCACCAAGGCCAATGAGGCAGCGGTTTCCAGAATGCGGTCGCCACTGACGCCAAGCATCAGATCGCTGTGCAGATTATCCGCAAAATCATACCAACCGCTGCGGCGCGGGAAGGTCTCGATGACCTCCGCAGTGTAGGGATCAACCGCGATCATGATGGCATCGCCCTCGTGATCGACCCGGAAAAGCGCTGCGCGGTCGGCGGTGCGGGGGGCCACATATTGTCTTAGTTCTCCGTCTGGCAGGCGTGCCTGCGCGGCCTCGGCCTGTACCGACAGTGACTGAACCTGTTCTTGCGGCACCACGGGCGTACGCTCACCATCGCGACCATCAATCCATGCAATCCACAGCATGGCGAGCCCAGTGAGCGCAAGTGCGGCGAGAAAGGGAATGACAAACAGACCGGTGTAGAAGTGCCATCGCCAGGCGGCAAAATAGAGTTTTTGCGCGCTGCCTTGCGGCTGCGCGGTAGAATTGGGCATATTCATGGGTTGGCTCCAGGCCTTTGGGTGCTGTTGTTACCACAGCACCTGAGTTGCAATTGACGTCAGAGAAGCGTTGTCAAAAGCGCGGGAGGAGCACGGCTGCCATGGGCCGGATCACGCCAAAGCGTGCTGTGCGGTCGCGTCACCAATGGAGCGGAAGCCGTTGGTCGTTGCACCCATGTGACGCCGGGTGTTGCCGGATGACCGGGTATCAGCGCGGCTGCAACCAGTCGGCAGGCTTCACATTGTGCGAGAGTGCCGTGCCCCGGATCCTGACTGTCGCCACATAGATCACTGAGTGCACCGCCTGCCGCGACAAAGGCCGCGTAGTCGGGGGAGTCTTCGGCGCGCTCAATCGTATGCGCAAAACCAGTGCTGGCCAAGGCCAACACGAGCGCCAGAATCATGGCCAGTCGTGGAAAGATATGAACCGCGAATCGCATAGAGAGTGTCGTAGTGTGACTGCGGTTAAATTACGAGTGGTTCTGAGGTGGAAACAGGGCTTTGAAACCCGAAAGGGCCATGCGCTGTGCGATGGCGCGCCCGGGGTCTGACAACGCGCTATGCCTGCCCGGCGGCCCGTCTGGCTGAGAAAAGAGCAGCCCCATAGACCAGCGCATATCCAAAAAATGCGGCGCACCAGGCCGTAGCCGAGAGGTGATAGAGCCAATCGGCGCTGCCTACGCCGATCCCGGCGACAACTCGAGCGATGCTTGCCACCAAGAGCGCCAGCAAGATCAGTTTTGTGCCAGGGCCAGCCACCAGCGGTCGTCCGGTATGGCCCAGCGTGGCACGTATCATCACCGCAAGGGTCATCATGCCAATGGCGCCTGCCATCCAGAGGTGCTGTGCTGCGGCTGCGTCCAGTGGAACGTGCGGTATTTGCGCCATAGCCATGAGACCCGCGCCGATAGGGATCATCGCATAGGCCAGATGCAGCACCGCGAGCAATGGTTCTAACGCCGTGCGGTGTCCCTGCCAGCGCCCCATGCGCAGCAGGTGCCCTATTGCAAAGATCGTCAATGCGACCGCCGCCGCGAGATGATCAGGCATCGCCACCCAGATACCAAGGGCGGGCAGGCTGATAGCCAAGACCGCTTTGTCTAACAGCTGCATCGGGCTGGCGGGACGGGCATCAACGCCCGTCTTGATGAGCCAATTACCCGTGAAACTGGGGATGATGCGACCACCGATGAGGCAGATCATGCCGATCACCGTTGCCAATCCCAAACGCATGCCAAGGCCTTGCGCCGGGTATCCGCCTCCTGCTGTTTCCAGATGTACCAATAGCAGCGCCAATGTGTGCAGCCCCAGCAACACTAAAACAACAAGGTTGCGCCAGTTGCGCCCCGCGATGATCTCGAGCAGGATCACCGATCCTAGGATCAGTGGAAAACTCAGATCGACAAAGGCCACAACGACAGCAGGCAGATCTGAGGCAAATAGGGTGGTGACGCGCCCTGCGAGCCAGAGCAGCACCAAACCCAGCAACGGCCAGCCTTTGAGCGGCGCCCGCCCGGTCCAATTTGGAACCGCCGTGAGTAGGAAGCCAGCCAGCACCGCACTGAGGTATCCAAACAGGAATGCCTTGGCATGCCAGGAGAGCGGATCAAGCATGATCGGGAGCGTCAGCGCGCCGCTCAGCAGTCCGATCCAGGCGATCATCGCCAGCCCGGCCCAAAGCGCTGCGAGGAAGAAAAATGGCCGGAAGCCGTAGGAGAGAATGGCGGGGGGCCAAGTTGGCGCGTTTATATCCATGCGACCTGCGTCTGTTGTCACTGTCATAGGTCAGATCCGTTTCTTAAAATACTTAGGGCTGCGCTGAGTCCATCAGGCGCCGGATATGTCCGGCGAAGGCGTAAGTGGCAGGCACCGCAATCAGCGCGCCGATCAAGATGGAGGCGGCGGTTCCCAACACCGGCAACCCAAGCCAGCTGGTGATCAGGGAGGCAAAGAAGACGTTGACGGCCATCGCGCCTACGCAAAAAGGATAAAGTGCGATTGCGATACGCCTGCGCGACCAGCCCGCCTGCGATGTCATCGCCTGGCCACCAATACATGGACCGCTGCAAGGGCCAGCACCAGGGCGATACAGGCCAGCGCAAACCAGAACTCAGCGGTTGCAGACTGCGCCTGCGGGGCCGGGCGGTCGAACCCCGTGGCCAGCGCGGGCAGGGCGGTGATCGCGGCGCAGACTATTCCAGATAAGATATAACGCATGTCAGCTCTCCTGTGTCAGACTACGGTAGATGTCGGGCAAGGCCCGCGACAGTCGGGCAGGGTTCGGCAGGAGCGAAAACCCGCCGCGTCCGAAAATCCGTGCGAACCAGTCCTGACCGTCTTCGTCGATGATGATGCCATGCAGGCTTTGGCCCGCGCGGCGGGCGCTACGTACGGCCATGCGGCTGTCTTCAATACCGTGCTGGCCTTCGTAGTGGTCGAGATCATTAGGCTTGCCATCTGTTAGGACAATCAGCAGCTTACGGCTGGATGACTCTGCCGCCAGCTGGGCGCTGACGTGGCGGATCGCGGCCCCAAGACGGGTGTAGTGGCCCGGTTGCAGCGCGCCGATATTGGCGGTGACAGCATCGGACATCGGCATGTCAAACCCCTTGCAGCGGGTTAGGAACACCCGGTCGCGGCGCAGGGATGAGAAGCCCCAGATCGCCAATCTGTCGCCTGCAACGTCAATCCCGAGAGCCAGCGCCGCCATAGCGTTGCGGGCAATGTCGATCACACTGCTGTCAGCAATCGCGGCTTCAGTGGACCGCGAGGTGTCGATCAGAAAGGCAACCGAGAGGTCGCGCTGCTGTTGGCGTGCGCTCTGCCAAAGCCGATCGCTGCCACGCCCGGTTGCCGCCAGATCGGCTTGGTTGGAGGTAACTGCATCCAGATCCAGCTCGGCGCCGTCGACTTGCCGTGGCTGCAGGATGCGGCGCGGACGCAACGCTTCGAACTGGCGACGCACCATCCGGATCTGGCGGGGGTCGGGTCGAAAGGGATGCTGCGCGTCAGGCTGTGCATCCGCCTCAAGCACGCGGCAGTGATCCGTCATCTCACATTGGCTGAGATGGTTCCACTCGGGGTAGGTGTATTCCGCACTCAGCCGTTCGTGTTCGGCATCTGCGGGCGATAGATCCAGATGCAGCCGCAACCGGGACGCCAGCCGACGGTCATGCTTGGTAAGCGGGATAAGATCCTGATCCTCTGCGGCCTTTTGGGCATTGTCAGGGTCATCATCATCAACACTGCGGTTGATATTCATCGACTCCACCCAGGACAGGATGGATTCAAACCGATGCAGGATAAAACTGTCCTTACGACGCGCCTGATCCTGATCGATGCGCGCGCCCAGCTTGCGACTGCTGCTTGCCGCCGTGGGCAGCGCGGTCGCCTGCTCGGCGGCTTCTTCTGCGGCCATTGCGGCGTGGCCGGGAGCCTCAAAACGGAGCCAGAACGGTACCGGTGCAAACGGCAGATAGCGCCCCGCCTCCGTTGGCAAATCTGTGCTCAGCGGTTGGTCGGTCGTGACCTCCCACGGATCCTGAGACAAAGCCGCGAGAACCTGTTCTGCGACCATCCGATCAGCGGTATGGGCTGGCTGCGCCTTGCGTTGTTTCAGGCACAGGCTTGCCATTTGTCGGTAGGTTTGCCGCAGGCCAGGGCAATACCCGGCGGCACGGTGGCTGGCGGCAAGGGTGGCCCGGATCCGGGCCAGATCGGCAGCGCGGGCTGAATTGGGCGGCTGCGGTTGCAGCTCTGCGGGATCAGCGACCGCAGCCTGTGCGACCAGCCAGAAATAGGCAGCCCGGTTCAGCTCATAGCGGGGAAAGCAGGCCATCACCGGGGGCAGGGCCAATCGCCTACCGTCGTAACGTGGAATAAACTCGCGCATCCGATCTGCCGCAACCCGGTGCGTCAGGGATCGCCGGTGCTGTGCCACCGTGGCAGGTGCCTCGACCAGATCGACCGACGCTGCCCCGCCCAAGGCGCGAAACAGCACTGCAAGGCTGGGCCTCAGGTCCTGCAACCGGCAGGCCGCAGCAGATAGCGTCGCGCCATCCTCTGCGACCTCACCGGCGAGATTGCTGGCCATATCGTGCCAGAGGTTGCCAACAGTTTCCTCGGGCTCCATCAGGTCGAGCAATTTCATAACGCTACCCGTAGATCGTCGCGATCAGATCGCGCAGCGCTTGTTTGATGTCCTCTTCATCGGTGAGAGGTTCGATGATCGCGGCCTCCAGCGCTGGCTCAATTGGCATGCCGCGGTGGATCAGACTGGCGGTATAGATCAGCAGCCGGGTCGACACGCCCTCTTCCAGATCCATGCCCGACAAGGCGCGGATATGACCGGCCAACCGTACAAGCGGTTGCACCTTCGACACATCCAGCCCGCTTTCCTTAGCGACGATGGCGCATTCCGACTGCGGGTCGGGAAAATCGAAACTGGCTGAGAGAAACCGTTGCCGTGTCGAAGGTTTGAGCCGCTTCAGCACGTTCTGATAGCCGGGATTGTAAGAGGCAACCAACATGAAGCCGGGCGGCGCCACCAGTTCCTCGCCGGTGCGGTCAATCATCAGCGTGCGGCGGTTGTCGGTCAGTGGATGAAGCACCACAGTGACGTCCTTACGCGCCTCGACAACCTCATCCAGATAGCAGATCCCCCCCTCGCGCACGGCGCGGGTCAGTGGACCATCGACCCAATGGGTATCGCCCCCTTTTAGAAGATAGCGTCCAATCAGGTCAGCGGCGGAGAGATCATCATGGCAGGCCACGGTATACAGCGGCCGATCGAGCCGGGCTGCCATATGTTCGACAAACCGTGTCTTGCCGCAGCCGGTCGGCCCCTTCAACAGAAGGGGCAGGCCTTGGGCATGGGCGGTTTCGAACAATGCGCATTCCTGAGCAATTTCATGGTAATGCGGGATCGGGCGGGGGGCATGCATGTTCATGACTTACTCCCCCGCAACCGTGCCGGTCTTATGCGCTGGTCCGGGTGCAATCACCTCATCCCGGCGCACCACCAAAAGCGCGTAGATGAACAGCAAGGCCCCGATCACAACCGCAGCGCCGGCCCCGAACCGCATTAGATAGAAAATCGACAGGCTGTCCTGCACATCCATGTAATAGTCCCCGATGACGCGCTGCATATGGGTCTGAATGGTTCCGGCAAAGGTCAGCACGAACGTCATGAACGCCATGCCGCCGGTCATCAGCCAGAAGCTGGCCATATTCAGAACCTGATTATATGGCGCCCGTCCACGCAGCATTGGCATCGCGTAGGTAAAGATCGCGAGGTTCAGCGCCACATAGGCCCCGTAGAAGGACAGATGCCCATGTGCAGCGGTGATCTGGGTGCCGTGGCTGTAGAAATTGACCCCATGCAGCGTGTGCAGAAATCCCCAGACACCCGCACCGAAGAAGGCAACGGTGCTGGACCCGAGCGACCACAAAAGAGCAGCCTTGTTTGGGTGGTTCTTGCGTCCCTTCCAGACCATCACAAAGGCAAAGGACATCATCAGGAAGAAGGGGATCACCTCAAACGTTGAGAAGATCGAACCAACCCACTGCCAATAGCCGGGCAAACCAATCCAGTAGAAATGGTGACCGGTGCCCAAAATGCCCGAGAAAAGAGCGGTGGCGACGATAACATACAGCCATTTTTCAACCACTTCACGGTCGACCCCGGTCAGCTTCAGCAGCAGGAAGGCAAGGATCGCCGCCATCACCAGTTCCCAGGTTGCTTCCACCCAGAGGTGGACAACAAACCACCAGTACATCTTGTCCAGAGAGAGGTTTTCCGGGTTGATGAAGGCAAAGATCCACAGCAGCGACAGCAGCCATAGCCCCATCAACAAGACATTGGTGATCGCGGTTTTCTTCCCCGCCAGCACTGTCATCGACACATTGAAGAGGAAGATCAGCGCAGCGACGAGGATACCAAACTTCACCCAGAGCGGTTGCTCCAGAAATTCGCGCCCTCCGTGGATGCCGACCAGATAGGACCCAACCGCCCCAAGTGTGCCGATCATCAGGATCGCAAGCTGCAGATAGGCCAGTTTGACCGAGTAGATCTCGCGCTCGGATTCCTCCGGGATCAGGAAATAGGCCGCACCGAAGAAGCCAAGCAGCAACCAAACGATAAGCGCGTTGGTGTGCAGCATACGAATGATATTGAAGGGCAGCAGTTCAGACAGGAAATTGGGTGAGACATAAACCCAACCTGCCAATAACCCGCCGAGGACCTGAATTGCGAATAGCGCCATCGCGCAGATGAAATAGGCCTGAGCGACCTTTTGAGATTGATATTTCATGATGTCTCTCCCTTAGCCCGCGTCATTCGGCGGCCAGCCCTGAGTGTCGGTCTGATCGGCCCATCGCAGGAATTCGGCCAGGCCGCGGGTTTCCTCTTCGGTCAACTCGAAATAAGGCATCTGACGGCGCCCCTCGACACCGCTGGGCTGGCTCTCCATCCAGCTGTTCAAGATTTCAAAGGCTTCTTCAGGGTCATCCTGAACACCCCATCTGGTCATCACATTGCCGACTTCCGGCGCGAAATATGCCCCTTCGCCGTGTAGCGTGTGGCAGTTGATACAGGAGTGTCGTTCCCAGACACGTTTGCCCAGTGTGACGGCTTCGGTCAGGGGCATTCCTGCGGTGGAGGTTGTCACCACATAGCGGTGGCTGTGCACGGTCATGCCAATGAACACCACAACGAAGAAAATCGATCCTCCGTAGAACACATTGCGCGCCCGCGACTTGGTCAGAAATTCAGCCATGGCGTGGCCCTTTCCGGCAGTTGCTGATCGCTTGGTGATAGCCCGGACAGCAGAGGCAAAGGTTGTGCAAGCGCAAGGTTTGGCGCGATTGCCACTGCTAGCCTGACCTCAGAGAGAGGATTGACCCGTCATGCCGCCGCCAAAACTGGACGACCCCGACCTGCCGCTGGATATCCTCATGACGACCTGGCCGGAGACGGTCCGGGTCTTCATGGACCACGATATGCTCTGTGTTGGCTGTATGGTCAGCCCGTTTCATTCCGTCAGCGAAGCCTGCGCGGAATATCATCTGGATGAAGAGGTGTTTCGCGCCGCGCTGGCAGACGCCGTTGAACTCGCGCGCCAGAACCGGGGCTGATCCCGGTTTTCCATCCGATCAGAAGATGTCGGTGCAGCGGAGGCACACCACGCCTGCTCCGCGCCGGTGGCACCGTTATGGATCGCTGAGGAGCATCAGCCGATGGGGGTCACAGATGGTGATTTTCTTGCGCTTGCTGCTGACCATCCCGTCCTTCTCCCAGGCGCTAAGCAGGCGGCTGACCGTGTGCAACGTGGTGCCGGTGAGTTCTGAAACATCCTGACGGGTGATCGGAAATCCGATCTCGATTCCTTGCGCGACCTTGGTGCCGGATTGATTGATCAATCGCAGCAAAGCCCGGGCAACCCGTTGTTCGACATGCTGTGTCGACATCTCCATGATGCGGGTGTTCATCTCGCCAATACGGGCGCCGACCGTTTTATAGGTCTCTGTGGCAAAGCCTGGGTAGTCGGCGATGAAACTGTCCCACAGCGCGGTTGGCCAGGAGAGGATCAGCGCCTCGCTCGCGGCAACGGCGGTGGCTGGATAACTGTCGCGCCCCAGTGCCCGTGCAATTCCGAACAACTGGCCGGGTGGAATATGCAAGGAGGTCACCTGTTCACCGTCGCTGGAGATCCGTACGACCCGAATGGTGCCATCCAGCAGCAGGTAAAATGTCTCCGCAGGATCACCTTCGGCAAAAACCGTTTGCCCAGGCCCAACGCCACGACTGCTGGCGTGATCAAGGATCGTGCGGATCTGCGCGTCGGCCAGCTGCGAGAATGGTGGCAGCGGGCGAAGCAGGCTTTCATGTAGGTGGCGCACGGCATCTCCGAACAAGCGTTGTCATGATCCTAAAACAAAACCGGGGGGGCGTCACCCGCGCGGTGCTTTGACCGCGGGTTGGTCAGCCAAAAAACCGCCGCTGTCTTTGCGCTGCCGCAACGTCCCGAATTTGGTGATCAGCTAAATTTATCGCGACATCAGCAAACGCGGCTCGCCCACGGCGGACCACGCCTAAGACAAGGAGAGCGACAATGACCAAACGTTTCAACCCCGGGCTTGCGCAAACAAGCCGTCGCAATGTGCTGCGCGGAACCGTTCTGGCCGGTGCTGCGGCGATGACCGGTGGGCTGGCTTCCTCGGCAAACGGGGCCGGTCGTCGGGCAGCGGTGCCGCCATTGCGCGGCGCGGCGCCCCAGTTCATTCAAGCCGAAGCGCAGGCACAGGCGGAGGCCGCCCCGGTGGATCTGTCGGGATACACCCGCGTCAAACAGGAACTGGTGGCGCCGCCGTTTGCTCCCAAACATGAGCAGGTAGCATCCGGCGGGCCGAAAATCGTCGAGATTGAACTGATCACCGAAGAGCGGCTGATGGTGGTGGATGAGGACACCGGCGCCGAGATCTGGGCGCTGACCTACAACGGGTCTGTTCCTGGCCCGCTGATCATCGTGCATGAGGGCGATTATGTCGAACTCACCCTGCGCAATCCGACAGACAGCCAGATGGAACACAACATCGACTTTCACGCCTCCACCGGGGCGCTGGGGGGCGGCGGTCTCACCCATGTTTTCCCGGGCGAAGAAACTGTTCTGCGCTGGAAAGCAACCAAACCCGGCTGCTTCACCTATCACTGCGCACCTGGCGGCGCGATGATCCCCTATCACGTTACCCATGGGATGAATGGTGCCATCATGGTGCTGCCGCGCGATGGCCTCAAAGACGGTGAGGGCAATCCGCTGCGCTATGACAGCATCGCCTATATCGGTGAGCAGGATTACTACCTGCCGATGGACGAAAACGGCGACTATCGCACCTATGAATTGGCAGGCGACGACTATGCTGACAGTATGGACGCGATGCGGACGCTGGTGCCGACCCACTCGGTTTTCAACGGCGCTGTCGGCGCCCTGACCGGCGACAACGCACTGCGCGCGAAGGTCGGCGAGACGGTTCTGATGATCCACAATCAGGCCAACCGCGACTCCCGTCCGCACCTGATCGGCGGCCACGGCAATTATGTCTGGGAGACCGGGTCTTTCACCGATGCGCCGCTCACAGGTATCGAGAGCTGGTTCGTGCGTGGCGGCAGCGCCATGGCAGCGATGTACACCTTCGAACAGCCTGGCGTTTATGCCTATGTGAACCACAATCTGATTGAGGCGGTTCTGCTGGGGGCCACTGCCCACTTCGTCGTCGATGGCGCCTGGGATAATGCGCTGATGGAACAGGTGGTTGCGCCGCGCAGCTTTGAAACCTGAACCCGCGCACTGCGTATAACGACCATAGGAGAGCACAATGACCGCTGCCACATTGCACCGCCCCGCTGACCGGATTGTCCTGTTGGGTCTGGGCGCCCTTGTGGCGGCGCTGGTCCTGTTGGTCGCCATATTCCTCCCCCGCGTGTCTGTCGGACCTGCGGGGAAGGGCATCCTTCAGCCAGAGCTGGTGCCTGCGGTGGCAGAGCATGGCGGTCAGCATGTTATCTACGTCATGAAACATGAGGTCACGGTAGCAGAGTGGAACCGTTGCCATGCCGACGGCGTGTGCGCGCTGAACCTGCGCACACGCCCCAATCAGGATGCCCGGACCACGCCCGCAACCGGGCTGAGCTATCTTGACGTGGGCGAATATCTGGCCTGGATCAACGCCCGCAGCGATGGCGGATATCGCCTGCCGCGCGTGGCGGAATGGGAGCATCTCGCAGCACCCGTCCTCCCGGAAGAACCTGATCCGATCTTCACAGATCCAGATCTCACCTGGGCGTCGACCTATCTTCTGGGCGAACAAAAGAGCCGGGCGCTGCGTCCGCAAGGCAGTTATACGACATCACCGGATGGGATTGTCGATCTCGACGGCAACGTCTGGGAGTGGACGCAGGATTGCTATGCCGGTGCCTCCGGGGCCAGTTCCAGCCGCTGTCCGGCGTATTTTGTGGCAGGCGAACATTTGGCAGCCGTACCATTCCTTGTCCGCGACCCGGCACGGGGTGGCTGTGCCGTAGGATCGCCGCCAGCACATCTGGGCCTGAGGCTGGTCCGGGATACTCCGCTTTAGCCTCAGTCCGGGCGCACCGCCGCGAGGATGAAATCCAGAAGACTGCCCCGCAGCTGTCGCATTGGCACGTTGTCCAGCACGCTGCGATAGGCGCTGCCTTCAATAAGTTCGACAATCATCTGCGCCGTTTCTTTGGGGGCCAGCTGGCTCCTCATGTCACCCGCGTGTGTCCCGCGTTCCAGAACCTTGGTAAGCGCGGTGACCAATGCGTTGCGATTGTCGAGAAAGAGGCGGGCGATATCCGGTTTGCGGATGGCTTCGCTGGTGATTTCCAGCCCCAGAATGACATTCTCGGGCACCGCGAGGTATTTCGCATAGGCTTTCACGAAGTTTTCGAGCAGCGTCATCGGGGCGCGTGGTTGTCCGAGCCCGTCGATAAAAGGGACAAGTTCCGCACGTTCCAGAGCGGCAATCTCCACCAGCACATCATGTTTGCCCGGGAAATGATTGTAAAGATTGCCGAGGCTGACGCCTGCGCGATTTGCGATGTCGCGCACACCGGTCTGGTGGTAGCCAGTTTCGAGGAAACACATGATCGCCGCTTCGAGGATCTGCTGCCGTCGTTTGGCGGTGGTCTCGATCCGGGTGGGTTTGCGCGGGCCGTCTGACATCTGTGTCCTTGGCTGGGGTCTCAGTCGCATCGGCGCTCACCCATGCAATCTGCAGCATGATGTAGCTCCACCGTCAAAGGCAAGCAAGGCCGGGACGTTAGCCGCAGTCCTGCTGGCGGGCGGTGTGACTGGGCGAGTGGCCAAAGCGGGCCTTGTAATCGCGGGCGAAGCGGCCAAGGTGTGAAAACCCGTTGGAAAAGGCAGCGGTGGTCACATCCGGCGTGTCGGTCTGTGCCATCAGGTGATAATGCGCCGCATCCAGCCGAGCGTTGCGAAGCACCCGCATCGGGCTTTCGCCAAATGCACGGCGAAACCCGTTTTGCAACGTGCGGATATTCAGATCCACATGGGCTGCGATATCGCTCAGCTGGATTGGATTGCTCAGGTTGGCGTGAATGTATTCCACTGCCGCCCGAATGCCAGGTGGCAGTGAACCGTGGTCAGCGCGTTCGATGATATGAGAAATATTGCTGGGAAGCCGTGTCAGCAGCGCGCGTGCCAAATCCTCCTCCACCCGGAGATCGGAGCCACTTAGCGCGCCTTGGAACAGAACCCCAGCCTCAGCCGCTTGCACACAGGCGCAGACCATCTGCCTCAGGCGCTGCCCACCCTCGGAATAGAGATCGACGCGGCTGGCAAAGCGGATTGGTCCTGGCAGTTCTGCCCGAATGATCTGACGCGCCACGGTTTCCAAATAGCCCCGGTCGATCTGTAGCAGCAGTTTGCGGCAGTCCGCGCCCCACTGCATTGTCGTGTCCCGGTCCGGATTGAGCAGCGTCGCGGTGCCTTCATTTGCAACAATATCCGAGCCGCGATGCCGAACACTGGCCTGCCCGGACAGCGGGATCTGCAGCAAATAGAAGGAATTCAACATGCCCGGATCAATGGTCACATCGGCACCATAGTGCAGGTAGTTGATCGAACTGTGTCGCCCGGCCACGTGGTTGTGGCGGACTGCGAGGTCTTGATGCCGCTGCGCAATATCCAATCGGTGATCGCAAAATTTCTGCCCGACCCGATGGCGTGCCTCATCCAGATCCCCGGTGCGCAGCAACGGGTGATTTTTCAGGTATTCAACAGCCTCTGTCTGGGCAGCGATGGTCATCTCGCCTCCACGTCTGGTGGCTCCAGCTTAGATCGCTGCACCGATATTTCAAGCCTCAACCATCTAGGGTTCAGATGGGTTCGTTTTCTGGATAATCGAATTTCCGCTCCCGGTGCAGGCTGGTCATCGCAACACAGTTTCAGGGAGGAAACCGCGATGGAAAAAGGGATCACCAAGGCGCGCGAGGGCATCCAGGGGATGTCCTGGACAGTGGTGGGACAGACCTATGTTCCCAAATTACTGAGCAATGATGCGTTCATCTGGGATGCGGTTTTGCCTGCCGATACATTTGTGCCGCCGCATATCCACCCCACCCAGGATGAATGGATCAGCGTTCTGGCGGGGGAGCTGGAGGTGGAATTTCTAGGCGATGTCCACAAGGCCGGACCGGGCGATACGGTGCGTATGCCAAAGGGCGAAGCCCACGCGATTTTCAACCGGTCCGGCGCAGAGGCGCATTGCGTTTTCGGCGTGGCGCCCGCGCGCAAGCTGTTTGATCTGTTCATTGAATTGGATGGCGTCACTGATCCGGCGGAACTGGTGCGCCTGTCTGCCCTGCATGAGGTCGATTTCCTGCCACCCCCTGATGATGCCTGAGGTGGAAACGGGCCGGATCGCCATCTGACCCGTGGAATACATGCCAGCGACCGGTCCGCAGGGGGAGGCGGGCCGACAAATAGGGACCGCCTGCCGGGAGAGCGGGCCGGGAGGGGAGACCGCAATATGATAAGACGAAAGACAGTTGCCGTAATCGGAGGAGGTGTCAGCGGTTTGGCCGCAGCCAAAGCCTTTGACGAGCGCGGGCATCGGGTGATCGGGTTCGAACGCAGCCATGATTTTGGGGGTGTCTGGGAATTGTCGCGCTCTTACCCGGACGTGCAGACACAATCGCCAAAAGATCTCTATTGCTACACCGACCATCCAATGCCTGCGGAGTACCCGGAGTGGCCCAAGGGACCGCAGGTCCATGCTTATCTGCACTCCTATGCAGAGAAACACCGGCTGGCGCGGCTGTTCCGGCTTAACACCTCGATCACAGCGATGGATCGACGGCAGGACGACCAGCCTGGATGGACCCTCACACTTGAGGCCGCAGGGCGAACCTGGCAGCAGGATTTCGATTTTGTGGCAATCTGCACCGGTCAGTTTTCAGAGAAGAACATCATTCGCCATCCAGGTCAGGAGGAGTTTGTCGCACGGGGTGGGCAGGTGATGCACTCATCGGATTACACGGATCCCAGCCTGATGGCAGGGAAGGACGTTGTGGTCCTTGGCGGGTCCAAGTCTGCCACCGATATTGCTGTCAATGCAGCCAAGAACGGCGCAAAATCTGTTCGGCTGGTCTACCGGGAGAACGTCTGGCGCGTGCCCTATTTCGTCGGCGGCATCAACTTCAAGAAGCTGCTTTATATGCGAGCGCAGGAACAGCAGTTCAATCAATGGGGCAAGACCCCCCTACAGCGCGTAATCGCAGCTGCGCTGAAGCCTCTGGTCTGGGCTAATTTTCGCGGGTTGGAAACCCTGCTGAAACTGCAACTGGGACTTAAGAAGCACAATATGGTGCCTACCACTCCAATTGAGAAGGAGGTGTCTTGCTCCGTGCCGATTGTGACGCCGGGTCTCTTTGAGGGGCTGAATGATGGCAGTATCCGATCCGTCATCGGCACCTTTGAGAGCTATAAGGAAGACGGTCTGCGGCTGAGCAATGGAGAAGTGGTTCCCTGCGATATCGCCATTCTGGCGGTTGGCTGGAAGCTTGGCGTGCCCTATCTGGCGCAAGAGTACCGAGACAAGCTGATAGAGGACGACGGTCAGTATCGCGTCTACCGACTGTCGGTGAACCCGGAGTTGCCAGACATGGGGTTTGTGGGGTTCAATTCCAGTTTCTGCACAGTTCTGTCGGCCGAGATGATCGCCAATTGGCTGGTGCGCTATGCCGACGGGCAATTGGCCCATCAGCCGAGCCGCGCTGAGATGGAAGACAGTATTGAAATGATGTTGAACTGGCGCCGCCGCGAGCGGCCAGCGGCGCAGGTCTACGGCGGGCTCTGCTCAGCTCCGTTTCATTTCAAACACTTCGACGAACTGCTGTCGGATATGGGCGCGCGGGTGCACAAGCGCAAAAACCCGCTGGTGGAGCAATTTTCGCCACCGGATGCGACAGCTTACGGGCAGTTTCTCGCCTCAACCCCGCAATACCAGGTTAGCTGACAACCGGCGCCATCAAGCAGGCCCAGAAATGGGTCGCAGCCCAAACCCTAGTCCCGCGCGCCGATCAAGCGCGCGCGGGTATCTTCGCCGGTGTCTCCCTCTGCCATGCGGGTGAAGGCGGCGCGCCAGCCTGCAGCGAGGTCCTCCATTTGTGCCAGCACTGCGGCCTCTTCCGGTGAAACCTTACGGGTGAGCCGGGCGCGAGTGACACGCTGTACAGTCCAGTCTGGCTGTCGCCGTTCCATCAGCGTGATCTCATCCCCTGTCTGCGCGGTTCCGGGTTCAAGCACCCGGTAGTACCATCCGGTGCGTCCTGTTTTCTGAAACAGGTAGGGCATCCTTGTGTTGCCGGTATAGTGTCCCAGTTTCCAGCAGGGTTGCCGCCCTTGGCTGATCTGAACGACGGCGGTGCCCAATCGCAGGATATCACCAATGCAGAGGATGTCCTCGGTCAGACCTAAGCTTGCGATATTCTCACCAAAAGCGGCAGGCACCGAGGTGAGCGGCATCTCTGCTTCGTCCTGCCATAGGCGATAATGGTCGCTTGCGTAGTGATGGATCGCCTTATCCGCGCCGCCATGAACGGTTAGATCTGCCTGGGCATCCCCGGTGAAGCCGTCGAAGTCTATCTGCTGCGGCCCGTGAACGGGGGTTTTGTGGATGGCAGTCGGAGCCTTGTCAGCCCAAGGGTTGGCAATGGGTCCGTGGAAAATCCCCGCTATCCGGGTTGAAAGGTCAGGTTGCATCATCTGAAAGCGCCTTATGTTCCACACAAATTAAATCTCTGTCCCCGGGCTGAAGTGGAAGATTCAACAGGGTACAATAGCCATGGGCAGGGCCGGTATCGTGAAACTGGCAGGTTTTGCATAAGCCAAAAGCCCGCCCGCCACGGGCGTCCAATGCGGCCTGCAAGGTTGCCGCCAACGCGCTTTCCAATGCCTCTGCCACCTGATCCTCCAGCTCTGACAAGGCCGCGCCGATGACAGAAGGCGCTTCTGCAAGTGCCACCCCTTCTGCGGTCAATCCATAGGAAATAGAGCGCTGATCACCGGTTTTGGGTTCCTCCTGAACAAATCCTTTGCGCGCGAGGGCCTTTAACGTCTGGGACATGGTGCCGCGTGTTGTCCCAAGAAACTCAGCCACGTGAGAGGGCGCTCTTGAGTAGCGGTTGGCCCGCCCGAGGTAATCTAATGCAGCGTATTGAGCGGGGTTGAGGCTGCCCGACCATCCGCCAGCGGCGTCGATGCGGGCCAGACGATTGATCAGTGAACGAATGCGGGATTGTGATGTCATGAATTATTGGTATCGACTCGAAATCAATAGTGCAATACGGTTTATTTGTAGCGACTCGCTATCATTAAACTGGAGACGACTATGACACGATTCGTAATACCGGCGGCCATCCTCGTACTTGGTGCGGGCAGCGCTGTTGCCGATGGCAATCATGCCGTGCACCAAAAGGGGGCTATACTGTCTGAAACAGACACCCAGAAAGTGGCCTCCTTTGACATTCTGGCGGCGCATGCGCACCGGGCTGGTAACACCGTCACCTTTCACATGACGACAAATGGCAACGCCGGGGCGGACACGCCGGAGCCCGTCGGTACGGTCGGCGGAGCGGGGGTGTTCTCATACGTCTGGCCGACTTCGCTGGACCCCGAGGCGGTCGGGTTTGAAGCGGGCACCGGAATCCTTGCACTAGCAGCCACCAGCCATCCCGATTTTGATGACACGCCCCTGGTGGATGAGAACAATGATGGGGATACGGGCAATGATGGCCTGCTGTGGCACAGCCACTGGGTGGTCCTGACCCCGACCGAGGCCTGCGGCCCCGGCGCATTGGCGGTGCGTGACATTCCCGCAGGTGCCACGCCGCAGCTGCCAGCAACTTGGCCGGGCCTGCCTATCTATCTGGACAGCCCAGGCTTCACGCCATTGTTCGACGGGCCGGAAATTGCCGTAACGGTTGGCTTTCGCAGCGATGTAGACCTTGTCGGCGTGGCTTATGATGGCGTGACATCAGCCCTGCGGGTCAATGCCAACATGCATGCTCCGTTGCTCTGCGTCGTGGATGTCTTTGACGTTGCATCCGGTGACCTGAGCCTGCCGGCAAAGCTCGACTAGCGGATCGGTGGCGCGGCAGGGGTGCCGCGCTGCCCCGCAGCAGGCTCACGCTGCATCCTCAGCGGTGACCGCAATAGCTGTCAGAGATTTAGCACCAGTTTATCGCCTTTGGCGCGGGAAACGCAGGTGCAGAGATAGCGGTTTGTCGCCTGTTCCTCAGGTGTGAGGATGCCATCGCGATGATCCACGTCCCCGTCGAGCACATCAACGAGACAGGCACCGCACAAACCCTCGGAACAGCCGAAATCCACCGCGATGCCGTTGGCCCTTAGGACATCCAGAAGGCTTTCTTCAGCAGACACCCGCAGCATTGCACCGGTTGACTGGATTTCGATGTCAAAGCTGTCATTGCGACCGGTGTCCGTATCGGCGAGGGCCGCAAAACGTTCGAAATGGATGGTGCCACCGCGCATGACACTGCCTGCCTCCAGCACCGCGTTCAGCATCGGCTCCGGCCCACAGGTGTAGACATCACTGCCCATCGGCATTGACAGCAGAACTTCGGCCAGATCCAGCTGGCCGTCGGTATCGTCACAATGCAGGTGATAACGGTCCCCCAGATCCAGCGCGCGAAACTGCTGATCCATCGCGGCCAGATCCTGTGAGCGGACCAGATAATAGACCTGAAAATCCCGTCGCGCATTCGCCAACTCACGCGCCATGGCCACCAGAGGTGTTGCACCAATTCCACCCGCAATCAGAGTGACATACTGCGCATCGGCATGCGTATTGGGCTGTAATCTGAAATTGTTACGAGGGGTGCCGAGCACGATTTCATCCCCACATTGCAGCGCGTGCATGGCACGCGATCCGCCACGGCCGTTGGCTTCCTGTTTGACGGCAATATTCAGCTGACGGCCATCCTGGCTCCAATTCCAGATCGAATACTGCCGCACAAGGTCCTGACCCAAATGCACATCAACATGCGCACCGGGTTCCAGACCGGAAAACCGCCCCTCAATGACTTCAAAGGAAAAATCGGCGGTATCCGGGCTTAGTGCAGTTTTGCCAACAAGACGAGCGATCCGGGTGTCCATCTGCTGTCCATCCTCCAAGGGGGTGAATTGCTGTCTCTCAGAACCGCATTTGAGTTTGCCATTCAATTCGAAAAATACTCATACTCAGGTGAATTGATATAATGCCTAGCCACGCCCAACAGCAGAGCCACCATGTCCAGACGCCACTATGACCTGCCGCCCCTTACGACATTGGCGGCCTTCGAAACCGCCGCGCGCCATCTCAGTTTCAAGAATGCCGCGCAGGAGCTATCTGTCACACCAGGCGCGGTCAGCCATCAGATCAAGGCGCTGGAAGGAGAGCTTGGTGTTGCCCTGTTTCAGCGGAAACACCGTGGTGTCGAACTCACCCGTGAGGGGCAGGGGCTGTATGAGAGCTTGGCCACATCGTTCCGGCAAATCTCGCGCCAGCTTTCAAAAACCCGACAAATGGGTGAGGAAGACGCGGTAACCGTTGGATCAACCACTGCAGTGGCAGCGCTTTGGCTATCTCCGGTGATTATCCAATTTTGGCGGGAATACCCGGATCTGAACATTCATCAGATCACGCAGGACCGCCCATTTCATGACACGCGGGAGTTTGATTTTTTTATCCGCTATGGGCGGGACAGTGATGCCACACTGGCGCATACCGCAATCTACCGTGATCAACTGGTGCCCGTGGCGCGGCCTGATCTCGCGGCGGGGCTTAGCGGGGCTGCCCTGCAGGAGCTATCACAGCAACGGCTGATCCACCTGCAAAGCGCCAGCCAGAGTTGGACAACCTGGGCCGACTGGTTCCACGAATTGGGCCACAAGGGCGATATCGCTGCTGGCACCCGGGTGACCAGCTATTCGGTTGCGCTGCAAATCGCACGAAAAGGCGCAGGCGTTGCGCTTGGGTGGCGGCGACTGATCCAGCCGATGCTGGACAGCGGCAAGCTTGCGATTGTTGGCCATCATAGTGTTCCGGCACCACGAGAATTTTATCTGGTCGGATTGCCGGAGGATGAGCTCTCTCCCAATGCGCTCAAACTGAAACAATGGATCCTGTCGCAAGCGCGCGATGCATCAGTTTAGTTTCGCTCATCCATGAATGAAGTTTTCTCCTATTGAGCGCAGTCGGCCTGCGCCTCCAATAGGGCAGCCACCTTCGCATGGAGAGTTCGATGAACACACATAGCCCGCTGTCGTCCGTGCTGGCCCCGGTTAACACTGCCAATGGCCTGCCAAATGAACATTACGTCGATCCACGCGTTTTTGACGAAGAAAAGAAATCCGTACTGTTCGCGAATTGGTCGGGCATCGGCTTTGGCAAGGACATACCGGAGGCAGGGGACGCCAAGCCGGTTGATTTCCTCGGCATGCCGCTGTTGCTGGTGCGGGATCGTACGGGCGAGATCGGCGTGTTTCAGAACACCTGCCGTCACCGGGGCATGATCCTTGTCGACAAACCGCAGAAGATCCGTGGTGCCATCCGTTGCCCCTATCACAGCTGGTGCTACGGGCTGAACGGTGCCTTGCGGACAACGCCGCATGTTGGCGGACCGGGGCAAAACACCCATGAGGATGTCGATATGGATAAGCTGGGTCTGATCCGTATCCGCTCACATATCTGGCGGGATGTGATTTTTGTAAATGTCGATGGGCAGGCGCCTGACTTCACTGAGGTTCATGCCGGGTTGTTGAAGCGCTGGCAGGAATTTGAGACGCCGATCCATCATGGCGGCGAAGGATCCTCGCTGAAACTGGAGGTCGCAACCAACTGGAAACTGGCGGTCGAAAACTACTGTGAGAGTTATCACCTGCCTTGGGTGCATCCGGGTCTCAACAGCTACTCCCGACTGGAGGATCACTACAATATTGAGGAGCGCGGGCAATATTCGGGTCAGGGCACCTTGGTTTATCGCCAGCTGACCGATGAGGGGGGGGCCAAACTTCCCGATTTTGCGGGATTGAGTGACCAATGGGATGAAGGTGCTGAATATATCGCAGTCTATCCCAATGTCCTGCTGGGTGTGCAGCGTGATCATAGTTTTGCGATCGTTTTGGAGCCAAAGGATTGCGGCCATACGGTTGAACATATTGAGCTTTACTATGCCCAAAGCGAGCGGGACACGCCGGAGCTTGACGGGTTGCGCGCCTCCAATGCGCAACTGTGGAAGACTGTCTTTGAGGAAGATGTCTTTGTTGTCGAAGGCATGCAGAAAGGCCGCCACGGGATATTGTTCGATGGTGGGCGTTTCTCTCCGGCGATGGATGGGCCGACGCATAACTTTCACCACTGGGTCGCAACGCAGGTTCAAAAAGGGCGCGCGGCATGAGCGATTTCCTGCGCGATGGTCTGGCGCGGAACTACCTCGCCGGGTCTTGGGTCGAAGGGGATGGCGGCGCGCGTTTGGCGGTTGAGGATCCCGGTACGGCACAGGATTTTGTTGATGTTGCGATGGCCGGGGAGGCCACATTGGCCCGCACGCTGGAGGCCGCTCGGGCCTCTTTCGAACGAGGGGATCTGGCGGATCTGCAGCCCTCGGCCCGAGGGCGGTTGCTGCTGCGCGTGGCGCGTGAAATTCGTGCCATCAAGTCGGAAGGCGCAGAGCTCCTCTGCCGTGAAAGTGGCAAGACATTGGATGCGGCAAGGGATGAATTCGAAGAAGCCGCCTTATATTTTGAATACTATGGTGGCGTTGCCGACAAGATTGAAGGGAAGTCGATCCCCCTGGGGCCGGACTACGTCGACTATACGATATATGAGCCACATGGCGTGTCCGCGCAGGTGGTGCCCTGGAATTTCCCGGTGTCTATCGCCGCCCGGTCGTTGGCGCCGTCAATGGCGGCAGGGAACGCCACAATTATCAAGTCGCCTGAGCTGGATCCAATCGCGCTCGCGTTGTTGGGCACGGCACTGGAACGCGCCGAGGTGCCTGCGGGCGCAGTTTCAATCCTGAATGGCATCGGCGGCGATCTTGGCGCGCGTTTGGTCGCCAGCAGTGAGGTTGATCAGATCGTCTTTACCGGATCGGTGCCTACCGGGCAGGCGATCCTGCGGGCTGCCGCTGACACGGTGATCCCGTCCCTGATGGAGCTGGGCGGCAAATCTGCGGCGGTGGTGTTTGCAGATGCGAATCTGGATGGGCTGATAGAGAGCCTGCAATCGGGGATTTTCTTCAATGCCGGTCAGGTCTGTTCGGCCATGGCACGGGTTCTGGTGCATCGTTCGATCTATGACGAGGTCGTGGCCCGTGCGGTGTCATTGGCTGATGGGCTGACGGTCGGGCACGGCTTGGACAATCCAGAGCACACGCCAGTGATTTCCGCAACGCAGCTATCGCGGATCGAAGCGCTGATCGCCACCGCAGGGCAGGACGGCGCCCGTATAGCCGCGGGTGGAGCACGGCTGGAGCGTGAGGGCCATTTCATGGCGCCGACGGTCTTGTCTAACGTCAACCCAAACGCCCGCGTTGCCCAGGAAGAGATCTTTGGACCGGTGACCTGCATCACCCCATTCGAGACTGAGGCCGAGGCAATCGCCATAGCCAATGGCACGGAGTTCGGTCTCGTCGCCGGGGTATTTACCCGTGATCTGGCGCGGTCGCACCGCGTTGCGCGCAAACTTCGCGCCGGTCAGGTGTTTGTCAATGAATGGTTCGCTGGTGGAATTTCCACCCCGTTTGGCGGTATCGGCAAATCCGGTTTTGGCCGCGAGAAAGGCTTGGAAGCGCTGTATAACTATGTGCGGACCAAGAATATCGCAATTTCGCTGAGGGGCTGAGGCATGGAGCGTGATGATCTTGACCAGGCCCTGCTACAGGCCCATGCGGAGGGTGACAGCGCCGCTCTGATACGGCTCTACTCTTTGGCAGCGGACGCGGCGGAGGGCGCAGACGAGATGGATCGGGTCTGCTTCTATCTCACTCATGCCTTTGTTTTTGCGCTGGAAAGCGGCGCATCGGAGGCTGACCCGCTGAACGCCCGGTTGGCCGCACAGGGGCGGGCGCATCGGCTTGTCTTCTGAGATGTCGCAAACGGGCATTTTTCATACAATCCCGGCTGGCACCCTAAGGTGTGAGGCCATTCAACCGGACCCAACGGTCCAACCCGTCGCGGTGACGGTGCAGGCCACTATTCCCGCGACATAAGGCTCTTGAAGGGGGCAGAAATGCGCAGTGAAGCACAGGCAGTTGTCATCGGCGGAGGTGTCATCGGCTGTTCGATCCTCTATCACCTGACAAAACTGGGATGGTCCGATGTGGTCCTGCTGGAGCGGGATGAGTTGACCTCCGGCTCAACCTGGCATGCAGCGGCCAATATTCATGGGTTGCACGACAGTACAAATATCAGCCGTATCCAGCACTATACCATGACGCTCTACAAAGAGCTGGAAGCGGAAACCGGGCAAGGTTGTGGGGTGTTTCAGCCGGGATCGCTCTATCTGGCGCAGACCGAAGAGCGTGAACATCAGCTGAAGCTTCAGGCTGCCAAGGCCAAGCTCTACGGGATGAATTTCTACGAAATCAGCCTTGAGGAAGCCAAGCGCCTGAACCCGCTGGTCAATTATGACGGCATCCGTTGTGTGATGTACGAACCCGATGGTGGGAATGTGGATCCGTCCGGCGTGACCAATGCCTATGCAGTTGGCGCACGTCAGCGGGGCGCGGAGATCCATCGCTTTACCCCCGTGACAGCCACCGAGCAGCAGGTGGACCACAGTTGGCTTGTCAAAACCCCCAAGGGGGATATTCGCACGCCATGGGTGGTGAACGCCGCCGGACTTTGGGGGCGCGAGGTTGCAGCGCTCGCGGGGGTTGAGCTGCCGTTGCAGCCAACGGAGCACCAGTATTTCGTGACCGAAACCATGGCCGATGTCGCAGGTCACGGCACCCGGCTGCCGTCTGTCAGCGACCGGGATGGCGAATATTATCTGCGCCAGGAAGGTCAGGGCCTGCTGGTCGGCGCTTATGAGAAGGACATGAAGTTCTGGGCCGAAGACGGCACGCCGCTGGATTTCGCCCATGATCTGTTTCCCGACGATCTGGAGCGGATTGAGGACAACATGATGAACGCCATTGAGCGGCTGCCAGCGGTCGGAGAGGCGGGGATCAAACGTGTCATTAACGGGCCGATGATCTGGTCGCCGGATGCCAATGTTCTAATGGGGCCGGTCCCGGAACTGGATGGGTATTTCTGCTGCAACGGGATCATTCCGGGTTTCTCTCAGTCCGGCGGTATGGGGTTGATGGCAGCACAATGGATCATCGAGGGCGAGACCCAATATGACATGTTTGCCTGGGACATGGCGCGGTTTGACGGCTGGGCCACCAAAGAGTTCACCAAGGCGCGGGTGCAGGATCAATATGCGCATCGGTTTGCCATCCACTTCCCCAATGAGGAGCGCAGCGCAGGCCGCCCGGCGCGAACCCGTCCGATCTATGCACTTCAGGCAGAAATGGGCGCGGTTTTTGGTCTCAATGCCGGTTGGGAGCACCCGTTGTGGTTTGCCACGGCTCCCGGAGCCGAGGACACCAATGGGTTCACGCGCCAAAACTGGTGGGGACCGGTGGGCGAGGAATGCCGCATGTTGCGCAGCCGCGCAGGCATTATTGATATTTCCAACTTCGCCAAATACCGCTGTGCCGGGCCAGATGCGGAGGCCTGGCTGAACGCGGTCTTTGCCAACACAATGCCTAAGGCCGTGGGTCGTTCTTGCCTGACACCGCTGATTTCCAAACGCGGTGGCATTGCCGGAGATTTCACCGTGACGCGCGTCGCGGAAGACGAATTCTGGATTATCGGCTCCGGCATGGCCGAGCGTTATCACAAACGGTTTTTCAAAGAGGTACCGCTGCCGGCGGGCACGGTCTTTGAGTCAAAAACTGATGATACCTGTGGGTTTAACGTGGCTGGCCCGAAGTCGCGAGAGATGTTGCAACGGCTGACCAACACATCGCTTGCGACGGAGGATTTTCCTTTCATGCGGTCCGCGACGATCGACCTTGCAGGTATAGAGGTATTGGCCCTGCGGGTGTCCTTTACCGGCGATCTGGGGTGGGAGCTGCATTGCAAACGTGAAGATCAGCAGAGGCTTTACGCGATACTATTGGCGGCGGGTGAGGAATACAGCGCAGGTCCCGTTGGCAGCCGGGCCCTGATGTCTTTGCGCGTTGAAAAGGGATATGGCTCCTGGAGCCGGGAATACAGCCCGGAATACTGGCCACATGAGGTCGGATTGGATCGGCTTTGCAAACTGCAAAAAGACTTCCTGAACAAAGGTAGCGTGCAAGGCGTTCTGGAAAATCCGGCGCGTGAACAGCTGGTGCTGTTGCATCTGGATGAGATGGAGACGGAGGCGTCAAATGCTGATGCAACCGGTGGGGAGCCGATTTTTAAGGATGGCAAGGGCATTGGCCGGGTCACTTCCGGTGCCTACGGCTACAGCGTGGGGATGTCGCTTGCACTGGGATTTGTACGGGATGCAGCCCCGGGTGACGAGGTTCAGGTCATGGTACTGGGTCGTCCGCACCGTGCCGTCATTCTGGAACAGCCACCGTTTGACCCAGCTGGGACAATCCTGCGGGGATAGCAGGCCATAAAATGAAGGAAGGAGGCCGTGGTGGCCTCCCTCTTCTGCTGCTGTTTGAAAATGGACTTCGTCCACAATAGGTCAGAGGAGCGCGCGAACCTTCTCCAGCAGCGCGGCATTGACGGCGACGCCTTCAGATGCGGCACGGGTCCGGCAGGCGCGACGACCATCACCGGGGAGGCGGGCACCATCCTGATCATGGATGGAGGCGATGAGGTCGGCCAAACGCTCCTGAAACGCACCGCCCGCCGTTGCCTTCGGATCAATTGCAATGAAGAACTGGCCGGTCTTCGGAGGGCCGCCCGCAGTGCCGGAGAAGGGGCTGGCGACTGAGCCGAGTGTCGCACCGGTCATGGCGGCGGCCATCAGTTCAACGGTCAGCGCAATGCCGACCCCTTTGTAGCCACCGGAGGGCACCATGGAGCCTTTGAGGCCTGCGTCGGGATCAGTGGTCGGCTGGCCGTCCGCGTCCAGTACCCAACCCTCCGGCACGGGCTTGCCTTCGCGGGCGTGTTTCATCACTTCGCTCTTGGCGATGGTGCTGGCAGATTGGTCGATCAGCAGCGCTGCATTGCCGTCTGCATCGGGGGCGGCGATGGAGAACGGGTTGGTGCCGACGACCGGTTTGGCCCCCCCCGAAGGCGCGATTGAGGCTGGCGCATTGGTAAAACCGATACCCAGCAGGCCCGCCTGCGCCAAGCGTTGGGTGTGAACCCCCAGAACACCGCAGTTGTAGGAATTGTTCACCGCCAGAACCGCAACCCCCATCTCGCGGGCCAGTGGGATCAGTTTTTCGAAACCCTGATCAATGGCGCTATGGGCAAAGCCGGTGGCCGCATCCACAGTCACCACAGCGGGGCGGGGCTGCTCGACAACGGGGGTGGCCTGTCCATCAACCTTGCCGCATTCCACATGCTGGGCGTAGATCGGAATATAGGCCAGCCCGTGCGAGGCAACGCCATCGGCTTCGGTCATGGCTGTGGCGACAGCCAGTGGGCGGGCATTGGCCTCAGAGGTGCCCGCCTTAACCAAGGCGCTGAAGGCCAGATCTTCGATTTCGGCAAGGGTCAGGGTTTCTGTCGCAGTCATGTCGATCTTTCTCGTCTGAATATAGGGATAGGGTGCCAGACAGGCTGACACCAGAAGGGGGATCAATCGTTGTCGCTGAGACCTGCGCCAGCGCCCCGCAGGCGGCTTTCTTCGGTGGCAGGCGCAAAGGTGCGATGGGCAAATTGGCTCAGCTGTTCCCAGCTTTCGTCTGAAACATTGGCGCGCATGACGGGCTCCTTCTGGCCCGTCATATCGGCGGGTGCGGAAAACACCATCTGATCAGCCAGTTGGGTAAGAAAGGCGTCGCTCTCTCCCTGCACGCAAAGCCGCTTGCCATCGGTGGCAAGCCGCGCGCCCTGCCATTCAGCAGCGACCGGGCGCCCGAGTCGCAAAGCGGCCCCGCCCATGAAGGGGACAGCCAGCAAGGGAAAATTCACATTTTCCATCGTGATCCGACCGCGCTCCAGCAGGCGCACAGCGCAATCGCTCAGAGCCGCGCCGGCGATCAGCGGGCTCATCCGGCGGGCAGGCGCGTGCCAGATCTCTGCCCGCAACGAAACGGGCGAAACGTCAATCGGCGGGATGCGGTCATTCATGGTCAAAAGACCCGCCAGCATTTCAGTGCCGGGAAAGCCAAAAGACGACAGCCAGCGGGTGCCCTTGGCAGCCTCCTCCGCCAGCCCCCATGAAAGCCCAGCCCCGCGGGCGGCGCGCTTGCTCATGGCCTCGATTTCATTCAGCGAATGGCTCATGCCGCACCCTCTTCCAGTTCGGGGAACACCCAGAATTCTGCGTTCTCAGCTGTTAACTCAGTCGGAAGCGGGGCGTTGCCATACATACAAATTCGCACCCAGCGGTCCGACCGAGGGTCGAATTTGGTTGCCCCGAAAAAGGCCAGCTTGCAGCGCAGCATATCAATGGGGAGCACCTGATCGGAAATCGTGTTGTCACGAATTTCCGCATAGGGCGCGCGCCCCACGATCTGGGCACGTCGCAGGACGTGGCGATGCTCCGAATGGCGCAGCAGGAAATCGGCGACCTGAGCCTCGTCCGGCCAGTGGGCGAGGGCCTGATACAACATGGCAGCATCACGACCCGGTGCCAGCGGCTGCTCATATTCCTCAATCGGTTCCTCGAAGCGCTCCCCTAACCGCGGTTCAAGCTTTTCTTCTGAAACATACCAGGCGCGGGCCTTGTTCGCCGGCGTCTGCCAGTTGGTATCGATGGCCCAGGCGTAGACATCGCACAGGATCTTGCGCAAATCCCCAATCGTCATCGCGCCGGCAATGCGGAAGGTGGCAGTGTTGTCCGCCGACATGTCTTCGGCAAAGCCATCGACCAATCCGCCGTAAGGCTCCAGCATCAACGACGCGATCCACTCCTGCCCTTCCAGCGAGAGCGTCTCCTCAGCCCAGCGATAGAGGACGTCCCAAGGCTTCGGTCCGGCCAACGTCTGGATTTCAAGATAGCTCGTCACCTGATCGGCATCCGACCGCAGCGCGCTCAGTTTCTGGATCTGGATCGGGTGTTCCGATTGCCAGTCTGCAATTGTCATTTTGCTGCGCTCAACCAAAGAACGGAACAGCGCGATGTCATCTGGATGGGCTTCTTCAATGTTGCGTACGGCCTGAATGGCCTTTTCCCGCGCGGCCACCCAATTGTTGAACAGCACGGGATGGTTCAGCAGAAACGGCGCCATTCCAAGGCCGGTAGAATTGCCAATTCCCATCGATCGCGCCAACTCCGGTGCCAACCTGGCGGCAGTGGTCCCATTGGCTCTCGCGCGGCAATCCGCCATGTGCTGGACCAAATCGGTCACAAACCAACGGGTCAGATAGACCGACAGCATCTCGACCTGAAAAGGCGCTCGGAATTCGGGGCGCTCCGCAATCATTTCGCGATCTGCCGCCCCCAGTTTTCCCGACCCATATACAGCCGTTGTCCGCATCAGGTAACCCACCGCGTCGATCTGTTCGGCAGAAGGCTGCTGGCCTGACGCCAAGGAGCTGACCACATGTTCCCACAACCGCACAGAGCGGTTCGCACGGGAGACAGACAGTTCCGAACCGGATACACGCCCGGCTTCCTGAACAGGAATATTCTGCGACAGCCGTGTGATATCCGCGTCGGTGGGCACCCCGTCGTACAAGGTGAATGTGGCGTCCCACGCCTCCGCAATGACGCGGTCAGAGCGTTTTTCGGGCGGCAGGTCATGCGCAAAGGCCACCAGCGAATAGGATCGATCTGGCCCATGCGCGGTATAGATCGCATGGCCCTGGCCTGTCTCATCAATGTCAAAGGCAGTTTGTTCAAAACGCCAGCCCTCGCGCGCCAGACGTCGCGTCAGCACCCGCATGAAGGAGAGGCGTGATTGGTGCATCGAGCCGAGGCGCGCCAGACGCATGACAGTGTTCGGTTCACGGCAGAGAATGTCGGTCATTCGGATTGGCCTTTGCAATCAGGTCGTTAGTCATATCCCGTATGATCTGAACAGGTCGGGCGGTTGGAATGGATGCCGGGCGCCAGCGACGCCCGGCAGATGTTTAGCTCTCTTTGCCCTTCGCCAGGGTGATGCGCAGTGCATCCCAGAGCGAAGGCAGCAGGATCAAGGACACCGGCACAGCCGTGACCACGATGAAGCTTTGCAGTTTTGATACGCCGCCGGAGCCGACAGAGATCAAGATCACGGCCATCACACCCATCGCAATGCCCCAGAAAACACGTATAGCTGTGCTGGGTGTGTCGCCTTTGGTCATTGTAGCGGAAATCACGTAGCTCATCGAATCTCCGGTTGTGGCCACAAAGATCGTGGTCAGGATCAGAAACAGGATGGAGACCAGGAACCCCATGGGCAGGTTATTGGTGATCGCCAGCAGCGCGGCAGGCAGGTTGAAACCTTCAAACGCCGCCGAGATGGTGCCCGGCTCGGCCAGTTCCATCGCGATGCCGGTGCCGCCGATGATGGTGAACCAGAAGTTGGTCACGATGGGGGCGATGATCGACAGCATGATGATGATCGAGCGGATGGATCGGCCGCGGGATACCCGCGCGATAAACATCGCCATCAGCGGGCCGTACCCCATGAACCAGCCCCAGAAGAACACGGTCCACCACCCCAACCAGCCGGGGTCGCCGAACACGGCCGCATCACCACGATACAGAGCCATCTGGAAGAAATTGCCCAGATAGGTCGCAAACCCGGAAAAGAACGAGCCGAAGATGAACCCGGTAGGTCCTGCCAGAAGGACATAAATCAACAGGACCGCTGCAAGGATCACGTTGATTTTTGACAACAGCTGAATGCCACGGGACAGCCCGGTCATTGCGGAAATTGTGTATAGCCCGACCAGTGCACCGATCACCACGAACTGCGTGGCAAAAACATCCGGGATGCCAAAGAGGTCAGACAGACCATAGCTGACCTGAAGCCCGAGAAACCCGATCGGACCCACGGTGCCCGCCACAACAGCAATGATCGAAGACGCATCGGCAATGACACCAATCGGACCGTTGATGGCCTTGTCGCCGAACACAGGATACAGCAGCGTCCGCGGTGCCAGCGGCAGCCCTTTTTCATAGTGGTAATGCATCAGCATCACGGTCGAAAGCGAGCCAAGGATCGCCCAGGCCAGGAACCCCCAGTGCATAAAACTTTGCGCGATGGCTGGTGTCACAGCGGCTTCGCTGCCGCCTTCCGCGCCATAGAGTGGCGGCGAATACAGGAAATGCGCAATCGGCTCACCCGCAGCCCAGAACACACCGCCGCCCGCCAGAAGCGTACACATGATCATGGAACCCCACTGGAAAGTGGTGAACTCAGGTGTGGCCAGCCCGCCGAGAATGGCACGCCCTCCAGGCAATACACAGAGCAGCAGACCGATCAAAAACGTCGCCAGAAGCAGGATCTGCCAGTACAGGCCAAAATAGGTCGCAGCGATATTGAACCCCCAATCGACCAGCGCCGACAGGCCGTCCAGATTGATCAGCGCTGCCGCACAGAACAGGGCAATAAACCCCCCTGAAAGCAGGAAGAGCGGTTTGTTGATCCGGCTTTCCTGCGGTGTTGTCTCCATAGATGTCTCGGACATCTTTCCCTCCCTTTGATCGGTCCGCCAGGATGTGCCGGGCCGTATTTTCTGTCAGTCTTTCGATCTTCAATCTATTGATTTTGGTCCAAAATTTTCATTGAAGAACCGGTGCCAGTTGTCCCCCATGACACCGGCGACCTCTTGTTCGTTCATTCCCACATTGCGCAGCCCGTCTTCGATGTTTCCAAAGTCACGGTTGTCCTCAAACCAGTTGGGCATAGGTGGGAAACCGGGCGCGGATTTTGAGCCCTCGCCGTAGTCGATTTCCTTGGTCCAGCGCCCAACACGCATCCACTCGACGATGCTGTCGGGCTGATCCTGGCAAAGGTCTGTGCCAATGCCGAGATGTTGCACCCCGTATCGATCCGCGGTCCGCGCGATCATCTCGCAGAAGCTCTGCAGCGTGCAGGCGGATTTGTCTTTCAGGTGATGCGGATAGACGGAGAAGCCGAACATTCCACCATTGGACGTGACCGCGCGGATCACGTCGTCTTTCTTGTTTCGCAGGGCAGGGGACCAGTCATGCGGATTGGCATGGGTGATGGCAATCGGGCGTTCTGACAGATCCGCTGCCTCAATCGTTGAACGATCCGCAGAATGGCTCATATCCACCACGAGGCCGACGCGGTTCATCTCTTTAATGACCTGCTTGCCCATGCGGGTGATGCCGGTGTCCTCAGCCTCATAACAGCCGGTCGCCAACAGCGACTGATTGTTATAGGTCAGCTGCATGAACCGCGCGCCCAGAGTATGCACGATTTCGACCAGGCCGATATCATCTTCGATCGGTGAGGGGTTCTGGAACCCAAAGAACACCGCCGTGCGCCCGGTCTCCCGCGCCTTATCGATGTCGGAGGCCCAAAGACCCTTCATGATCAGATCAGGATATTGCTCAAACCAACGGTTCCACTTCTCAAAGTTCAGAACCGCTTCGCGAAAATTCTCGTGATACGCGATGGTGACGTGGATTGCATCCACGTCTCCGTCGCGCAGCTGGCGAAAGATTTTCTCCGACCAGTTGGCGTATTGCAGCCCGTCAATCCGGAACCCGGACCGCATCAAACCGGGCCTGCGCTGATATAGGCGGTTTTGACGGTGGTATAGAACTCCGCTGCCGCCTTACCCTGTTCGCGCGGACCGTAAGAGCTGTCACCGCGACCACCGAAGGGCACGTGATAATCAGTTCCAGCGGTCGGCAGATTGACGGTCACAACACCGGTGCGCGCATTGCGGCGGAAATGGGTGGCGCGGGCCAGTGATTTGGTAACGATCCCCGAGGTCAGGCCAAAGTTGGTGTCATTGACCACCGAAAGCGCTTCATCATAGCTGCCAACCTTGATTACGGAGGTCAGCGGCGCGAACATTTCCTCACGGTTGATACGCATGTCGTTGGTGGTGTTCAGGAACACGCCCGGCGACATGTAGAAACCCTGATGCGGCATCTCCAGGCGTTGACCACCGCAGGCCAGTTCAGCGCCTTCCGTCTTGCCAAGGTCAACATAGGCGAGGTTTTCGTTCAGCTGCTGTTCGCTGACAACCGGACCCATCTGCACGCCTGCTTCCAGCGCGTGGCCCACTTTCATCGCCTGTGCCCCTGCCACCAGTTTCTCCACGAAGGCGTCATGAACACCGGCATGGACCACCAGTCGCGAGGAGGCTGTGCATTTCTGGCCGGTGCCGCCAAAGGCACCACCAAGTGCCAGCGTCACGGCGAGATCCAGATCGGCATCGTCCATGACTGCCAGCGCGTTCTTGGAGCCCATTTCCATCTGTACCTTGGTCAGGTTCTGGATGGCGGCAGCCGCGATCCCCTTGCCCACCGGCACCGAACCGGTGAAGGAAATCGCGTTCACCTTTGGGCTTTCGACAAGACGCTGACCGATGGACCGGCCAGACCCCATCACGAGGGAGAACAGACCTTTGGGGATGTCCTGCCGCTCAATGATCTCCGCCAGCGCAACAGCCGATGCCGGGGTGATGTTTGCGGGTTTCCAGACCACCGCGTTGCCGTAGCACAGCGCGGGGGCGATTTTCCATGACGCGGTCGCAGTGGGGAAGTTCCAAGGGCTGATAATCGCGACGGTACCCACCGCTTCGCGACGGACGTCGACCTCAATATCAGGGCGAACAGAATCCGCGTTCTCACCGATCTGGCGCAGACACTCGGCAGCATAATAAGTGAAAAACTGACCGGCGCGGTAGACTTCGCCCTTGCCCTCGGCCAACGGCTTGCCCTCTTCCCGGCTGAGAAGGGTACCCAGTTCCTCGGCGCGGGCCATCATTTCATTTCCGATGGCATTCAGCACCGCTTGTTTGCGCTCCAGACCGTAGGCGGCCCATTCGCGCTGCGCCACCTGCGCTTGATCCAGCGTCGCCTCCAGCTGATCGGCGCTGGCCTGGGCAAAGATACCGACCAGATCACTCAAATCAGACGGGTTGCGGTTCTCAACTTCGCTCTCACCAGCAAGCCATTCACCGGCGATCAGGTTCTTTTGGATATCAGTCATGGTCAGAGGCCTCACACAGAATTCAGTTTCCATGGGTATGGACATGAGAGGCCACTTCAATCAAACTCAAATAACTGAACATCATTTCAGAAACTTTGAAGTTTTGACCCATGACGCTTAAAATCGAGTTGCTTCGCGGATTTGCCGCAGTTGCCCGAAGCGGAAACCTAAGTGACGCGGCAGGTATTCTGGGGCGCACGCCATCGGCGGTGTCGATGATGCTGAAACAGTTGGAGACGCATCTGGGCGAACCACTGTTTGAGACCGACCGAAAGAACCGCCTGACAGCGCTGGGGGCCTTTGTGCTGGAGCAGGCCGAGCGCGAGTTGCAGCAATACGACACAATGGTCAAAGCGATTGAGGGCTATGCCAAGGCGACACATGGGCATGTGCGGATTGCCACTGTCCCATCGGTCGCAGGCACCGTGATGCCTTTGGTTTTTTCAAGGCATATCAGCGATTTCGAGCATGTTGATATCGAACTTCGCGATATGGACTCCATATCCGTGCTGCATGAACTGTCCCGAGATCGCATTGACATCGGGATTGCAACACTGGGCCAAAACAGCTCCGGGCTTCACAGCCAGCCCCTGCTGTCTGACGCCTTTGGGGTGATCTGCACCCGGAATCACCCATTGGCCCAGGAACGGGGAAAAATCGACTGGGACATGCTGCGCGATGAACGTCTGATCGCCAACAGCCTGTCAGCCGGCATCAATGCCGAGCCGTCCCGGATCCTGCATGATAAGGCGCTGCTGAAGGCGCAGAACCTGACCTCTATTATGGCGATGGTGCGGGCAGAAATTGGCGTCACTATTTTGCCGGAAATGGCCGCACGGGCTGCAAATGCGCCGGAGCTGGTGTTCTGTCAGCTGGCCGATTCGCGGGCCACACGACAGATTCATCTGCTGCGCAAAACCGATACCGCCCTGGCGCCAGCCGCGCGATTGCTGGAAAAACACATCCTCACCTGTGCTGCCGAACTCACCGAAGGAGGCCTGTCATGACCCAAACCGACACGCCGCTTACACTGGGTATTCTGATTTTCCCCGGCTTTCCCATGGCGTGCCTGACTTCATGCATCGAACCATTGCGCGCCGCCAATGAAATCGCGGGGAAGGAGGCATTTCGTTGGACTGTGGTTGCTGAAACGGCAGATCCGGTTGCCTCCTCAGCTGGGGTCAGTTTCGGTCCGGATACCGTGTTGGCGGATCTGGCCGAGCATGATTTTCTGTTTTTCACGGCGGGACCAAATGCGCGGTTTGACCAACCCGCACGGGCCAATGCAGCCTTGCAGCGGATCACCCGGAGCAAGACCCGGCTCGGCGCCTTCAGCGGTGGGGTGTTCCCGCTGGCACGGACCGGTCTGGTGGCGGGTCAGCCGCTCTCGGTTCACTGGTGTTACGAGGCCGCGTTTGAGGCGGAGTTCCCGGACATCGAACGGCAAAGCACGGTGATCTGCGATCAAGGTTCCTTTGTGACAATCTCCGGAGCGACAGCGGTGTTTGACTACATGCTCGCCCTGATCGAGGAGCATCTCGGCGGAGATATCATGGCCGAGGTCGCCTGCTGGTTTCAGCACCCCTATGTGCGCAGCGCAGCGACCTCTCAGAAAACGCCCGCGTTTTCAACGGCCAAAAGCAAGGATTTGCTGCCAAAGAAGGTGACGCAGGCGATCGAGCATTTCGCTGAGCACATCGAAGATCCGATCCAGATCAGTGACGTTGCGGATGCCATTGGGGTATCCGCCCGGTCGCTGGAACGCAGCTTCAAGGAGGCCACAGGCCAGAGCCCGTTGAAATACTATCGGATGATGCGCATGAACCAGGCGCGGCAGCTGGTGCTGTATTCCAGTACGTCGGTGACCGAAATCGCCTATATGGTGGGCTACAGCACCCCCGGCGCATTCCTGCGGATCTACCGCGAGAGTTTTGGCGTCACGCCGATCAATGACCGGCGCGCCAAGAACTCCTTGCGCGTCAAAAGCGGGGATGCCCTGCCGGCGGGATAAGCCCGGCGCGGCATGCACATCCAGATCCCAATCTTAAGCGATGGAGCGGGCGGCAGTGATCAGCGCGTGATGCAGAGATGCAGCAGAGGAGCGCGGCCCCAGAACAGCCATGCGATCCTCGTCAAGGCGCCACAGGAACACGCCAAGATGCTCCAAAGTGCCGCGAATGACGCATCCGGGTTTCATGTCGCGGACCGGCGCGTTGCTGAGCCGTTCAAACAGATCACACAGGGCAGCGCCCGCGACATCGAACCGACACCAGCCATCCGTCTGTTCCACCACCGATGCTGTGGCGCCAGCCACCTGTTTCAAATCGCGGGCCAGCAGCTCGTGTTGAGCATATGGCCCTGAAACCATCCATTGATCCGGTCCAGTCCAAAAGACCGAGAGTGTACCAGCCTGTGACGAACCGCCAACTTCTGGCAGCTCCATCTCATAGGCCTCTGCAAGAGCTGCCCGCAGCGCCGGTTCTTGATCTTTGCGAGCCGCCACTGAGGCAAGCGCCCGGTCTGTCACTTCGGATACGGTCAGGTTGCCAATCGTGTCCACCCGGGGGGTGTCACTGCCAAGTGGGGAGAGGGGGGCCAATTTATGCACGGAGTTTCTCCCCTTCGGGATCTACAAAATGAGGGCTGACAATCTCAACCAGAACGGTTTGGTTTTCCAGTGGGTTGACCAGACGCAGCTGCTCGCCCATCCGGTTTGACCCGCCTTTGACAAAGGCCAGCCCAATCGCGCTTTGCAAAATGGGTGAATAGGCGGCAGAAGTCACATATCCCTGATCATGCGCCGCATCGACCGGCCCATCGCTTGCCATCAAATGTCCCCCGGCAGCGACACCATCGCTGGAATTCACGGGGCGCACCCCGACGAGGTTCAACGCATCCTCTGTGTTCATACCGTCGCGGCGGCTTAGCACATTGCCGATGCTGTCCTTCTTGGTTGAGACCATGCGGCCCAAACCCAGGTTTAGTGCAGATGTGGTTCCGTTTAGTTCATTGCCGGCGGCATGCCCCTTTTCGATCCGCATCACGCCGAGCGCTTCGGTGCCATAGGGTGTCACATCGAATTCCTCCCCTGCGGCCATCATCTCGCGCATCAGCGCATCGCCATAGCGGGTTGGGACGGCAATTTCATAGGCCAGCTCACCCGAGAAAGAGATGCGGAATAGCCGCGCCCGGCACCCACCGCAGACCGTGATCTCACCGCATCCCATAAAGGGAAACGCTTCGTTGGAGATGTCGAACTGAGGGTCGACGACCTTTTGCAGCAGCTTACGCGCATTGGGACCGGCGACGGCGTATTGCGCCCAGGCCTCGGTTGTCGAAATCAGCTGCACGTCCAGATCAGGGCAGAGACACTGACGCACAAATTCCATATTGCGATAGACCAGAACGGCATTGGCCGTGGTGGTTGTGACGACAAAATGATCCTCGGCAAGCCGCGCGGCGGTGCCATCATCATAAGCAACGCCATCCTCCCGCAACATCAACCCGTACCGGACCTTGCCTACAGGCAGTTTGGCAAATCCGTTGGCATAGATCATGTTGAGGAAGGTCGCCGCATCCGCGCCCTGCACATCAATCTTTCCCAATGTGGTTACATCACAGATGCCGACAGAACTACGGGTCTGCAGCACTTCGCGGTCCACAGACTGGCGCCAGTGGGTCTCACCATCACGGGGGAACCACTGCGCCCGCAGCCAGTTGCCAACCTCGACAAAGACAGCGCCTTGTTCCTCGGCCCATTTGTGGCTGGGGGTGAGGCGGGTCGGATGAAAATCCTTGCCAACAGCACGGCCCGCCAGCGCGCCCATAGCAACTGGCGTGTAGGGGGGGCGAAAGATGGTGGTGCCGGTGTCCGGGATGGATTTTCCGGTCAGCTCCGCCATCACCGCCAAGGCGCCGAGGTTCGAGGTTTTTCCCTGATCTGTCGCCATACCAAGGGTCGTGTAGCGCTTCAGATGCTCCACCGAGGTGAAGTTTTCCTGATGGGCGAGTTTGACATCCTTCACGGTCACATCGTTCTGGAAATCAAGCCAGGCGCGTTTGGCGCCTTTGACATGCCAGAATGGCGTCAGCGATACAGGCGCGTCTTCAGCTTGCGGCAAGTCCGCAGCCCGGGCTGAGATGCCAAGATCGTTAAGCGCCTTAGCGGCGCGCTCTGCACCGCCTTTCAAAGCCTGTGCGGTGGACATCTCCCCCGCAGCTGCGCCGGCGACCAGTTGACCAGTCGGCAGCCCATCCCCCGGTACAAAGGACTGGATCGCGTCATTCCAGACCGGGCGGCCCCGTTGATGGCACGTCAGGCCGAGATTGGGATTCCAGCCCCCTGAAACAGCAAGTGCATCGCAGGTGATGGTGCGGGTTTGGCCATTTGCCAGACGCACAGTGACCGACGACAAGCCGAGACGCCCCTTGGTGTCGATAATTTCGGCCCCGGCGAGAACCTCGGTGCCCGACAGGGTTGGCGCGTCATTGCGCACATCGACGATTGCGGGCACCTCCACCCCCTTCGCCATCAGATCACGAGCGGTGTGATAGGCATCGTCATTATTGGCGAAAACCACCACAGACTGGCCCGGTGTCGCCGCCCAGCGGTTGGCATAGGCCCGTGCAGCCCCCGCCAGCATCACGCCCGGACGATCATTGTTCTCAAAGGCGATCGGACGTTCAATCGCCCCGGTCGCAATCAGCGCCCGTTTGGAATAGATCCGCCAGAGCGTCTGGCGCGGTTTCCCTGCTGCGGGCGTTGGCAGATGGTCTGCGTTGCGTTCAACCGCGCCGTAGATGCCGTGGTCGTAGGCGCCAAACACGGTTGTCCGTGGCATGACGCGGACGTTTGGCATCGTAGCCAGCTCCGCCTGTGTCTGCGCCACCCAATCGGTGCCAGACACTTCCGACAGCGCTTCGGTTTCGCTTAGCAGGCGCCCGCCGAGGCGATAGTCCTCATCCGCCAAGATGACCTGTGCGCCAGCGCGGCCAGCGGTCAGCGCCGCCGCCAGCCCTGTCGGTCCCGCGCCTATGACCAGCAGATCACAATGCAGGTATCCCTTGTCATAGGCATCAGGGTCTGCCTCCCCGGTCAGACTGCCAAGCCCGGCCGCCTTGCGGATGATCGGTTCATAGAGCTTTTCCCAGAACGCCTTCGGCCACATGAAGGTTTTGTAATAGAACCCTGCGGTCAGGAAATTCGAAAACCGGTCATTGATCGCCATCATATCATGTTCAAGCGACGGCCAGCGGTTCTGCGATTGGGCCTCCAGCCCTGCATATAGCTCCACAACGGTGGCGCGGGTATTGGGTTCCTGACGCCCGCCAGAGCGCAGCTCAACCAGCGCGTTCGGTTCCTCGCTGCCGGCGGTCAGCACACCACGTGGGCGATGATATTTGAAGGACCGCCCCATCAGCCGAACACCATTGGCCAGCAGCGCAGATGCCAGCGTATCCCCCTGATGACCCCCGTAAGTCTTGCCGTCGAACTGGAACGACAGCGGTGCACCGTGGTCAATAAGGCCGCCCGCGAGTCGATTTTTCAATACGGATCTCTGGCTCATTGCTGCGGCTCCTGCGAGGTATTCGCCGCCTTGTTGGCAAGCGCCACATCCCGGGCAAGTTCCACCCTCAGGATCTCATGGGTCGTGGTATTACGGGTGACCACCAGCCAGGACCGGTCGCCCTGTTCGTGGAACCACAGTTCGCGATGTTCGCCCGCCGGGTTCTTGCGCAGATACAGATAGTCGTGGAACTGCTGCAGGGCCGTTTCTGACAGCCAGTAGGGGCGGTTTATCAGGCCAGCGTCGCCCAAATAGGTGAACTCCTGCGCGTCGCGGGGCCCAAGCAGCGGATGGTTGATAATCATCTGGACAATTCCTCAGTGCAGGTTCGGTTGGGCGCCCTGGCCCTTTTCGTCGATCATGTGACCGGACATAAAACGATCCAGCCGGTAGGCGGTCGCGGTCTCATGCGGACGATCGGTTTTCAGAAGATGCGCAAAGCAGTAGCCGGCTGCCGGCGTGGCCTTGAACCCGCCGTAGCACCACCCGCCGTTGAAATAGAGGCCCTCGATATGGGTCTTGTCGATGAAGGGGGAGCCATCCATAGACATATCCATGATACCACCCCAGCTGCGCAGCAGGCGCGCCCGCCCAAGAGCCGGGATCAGTGAGATGCCACTTTCCACGACATCTTCGACGACCGGTAGATTTCCACGCTGTGCGTAGGAATTGTACATGTCGATATCACCACCGAAGACCAGCCCACCCTTGTCTGACTGGCTGCAATAAAAATGCCCTGCGCCGTAGGTGATCACACCGGGAATAAAGGGTTTTAGCCCCTCTGAAACAAAGGCTTGCAAGACGTGGCTCTCGATCGGCAGGCGCATGTCGGCCAAGGCCATCAGGCGGCTTGAATTGCCGGCAACCGAGACGCCGACCTTGCCTGCCCCGATATACCCCCGGGAGGTTTCAACGCCCAGCACCTTGCCGCTTTCGATACGCAGGCCGGTGACTTCGCAGTTCTGGATGATATCCACACCACGCAGATCGGCACCACGGGCATAACCCCAGGCCACCGCGTCATGGCGTACCGTGCCGCCGCGCCGATGCAAAAGGCCGCCTTTAATAGGAAAGCGCGCATCGTCGAAGTTCAGGAACGGATACATTGCGCGCACGCCATCTGCATCCAAAAGCTCGGCGTCGGACCCGTTGAGGATCATTGCATTCCCACGGCGCCGAGCCGCGTCGCGCTGCGCGTCGCTATGGATCAGGTTCAGGATACCACGCTGGCTGACCATGGCGTTGTAGTTGAGGTCCTGTTCCAGATTTTCCCAGAGCTTCAGCGAAAACTCATAAAACGGCTCATTCCCATCCAGTAGATAGTTGGAGCGGATGATCGTGGTATTCCGCCCGACATTGCCGCCACCGATCCAGCCTTTCTCCAGCACCGCGATCCGCGCGCCGCCGAACTCCTTGGCCAGATAATAGGCCGTCGCCAGACCATGTCCGCCACCGCCAATGATCACATAATCATAGGCCGCCTGCGGCGCAGCATCACGCCATTGCGGGCGCCAGCCCTTGTGCCCGCTGAGGGCTTCCTTGATCAGTCCAAACGCAGAATATCGCATAGCGGCTCCTGTTCCTTGCGAGAACAGTTGCCGTGAAATGAGCTGAGGCTGCCGATGCGCTTTCGGACAAGATTCATGTCAGAATCGACAATTCAGACTTTCAGGTTGCTCTGACGGGAGAGCCTATGCCTGGTTTTTGCATCCTTGCTCTGCCGAGCCCCTTATGTTCAACGCTCAGGTGTTCGCCGTCCATGACATTTCGTGTGGGTTTAGCTAACATATTCCGTTGGTTTTCTGAGTATTCTTGCCGCAAGCTAGGCTCTTCAAGAGACATGTTTGGAATCGTTGATAGGGTTGATCGATACATGAGCCGCAGCCCCTATCTGCACCTGCCTGATCGCATCAATGCGCGGCATTCCTTGGCCGCAAAGCACCTCAACCTGTAGCAGTCACACTGAAATGTAGTGCGATCCCAGGCTCGCACTATCATACGGTAATGCGGATTATGTTAATACTAATGCAATCAACTGCATCGGGCGTCAGGCTCTCAAGGCCGCCGCTAATACTCGAACGCCGTTCTCCAATTGCTCCTCCGAAAATCCCGCGAACCCCATGACGAGCCCTTGGCGCATAGGTGGTCCGGCAAAAAATGACGACAAAGGCTGAACAGTCACTCCGGCGGATTTGGCTCGTTTTGCAGCTTCAGTATCGCTCATGCGGCTCTGTAGGTCTGGCGTCAAATTGGCGACCAGATGCATGCCGGCAGGCACGGGATCGACAATCAGAAGATCGGCGGCGTGTAGCTTGATTGCCTGCAAGGCTGCCACCTGCCGTTTGGCATATAGGCGCCGCATACGCCGGATATGTATGGCGAAATCACCGCTGTGCATGAACCGTGCCAGGACCGGCTGCAGCATCAGCGATGCCTGCTGATCTATTTGGGGTGATATTGACCTCACCTTGGGCAACATTGACTTCGGGAAAACCACAAACCCGAGCCTCAATGCGGAAAAAATCACTTTAGAGAAGCTTCCGACGTAAATCACCCGATCCTGATTGCTGAGGCTCATCATGGCGGGAAGCGGTTGACCTTGGAACCGATATTCACTGTCAAAGTCGTCTTCGATCACATAGGCGTTGCGGGCGACGGCCCATTCAATCAGCTCAAGCCGGCGGGACAGTGGCATCGTGACGCCCAGCGGATAATGGCGCGATGGGGTCACGATCGCCGCCTTCGCCCGAGGGGTCGTTTGAAGCGCCGTCTTGATATCGAACCCCTGTTGGTCAACCGGCGACGGAACAGAGACAAGCCGGTTGTGGTGCACAGCCCGGTTCAGGACGGCGTATCCCGGCTCCTCGGTCAGCACATCGTCTCCTTCGTTTAGCGTTGTAGCAGCGATCAGGCCGATGGCTTCGACAACACCTGATGTGATGAAAATCTGGTCTGCCGTGCAGGGCAATCCACGCCATTCACGCAGATGATCCGCGATAGCCTCCCGCAGAGGCGGCCAGCCAAATGGATCAACACGCGACAGCAGCGCCGCATCCGGCCTGCGCCAGGTCTGATCATGATGACGCGCCCATTGCCGGTAAGGAAACAGCATCAGTTCGGGTGCGGAGGTATCAAATGGCTGCAAGGGCGCGGGCGCGACAGGGGGTGCCTTTTCCGGAAGGATGTCGACCCCGCCCTGATCCACAGAGGCCGCAGTGCTGGACTGCGCCTCTGGCAGCTGATCCGGCAATTCTGCTTCGACATAGACGCCGGACCGGGCGCGCCCCTCTAAATAGCCTTCGCTGATCAATTGATCGATGACCGCAGAGACCGTCACCCGAGAGACCGACAACTCTTCGGCCAGCGCTCGACTGGAGGGGAGTTTTGATCCCGGAGCGATCATTCTGTCCAGAATCAAACGCCTGAGCTGCACAAGGAGCTGCGCCTGAAGCGTGTCTGTACTGTCGCGATCAAGGGAGAGGGACAGCAGTGCTGCCCCTGTTCTGGCCTTAGTCATACCCCAAGCTTTGCTACATTCGGTCAGGCCAGTCAAGGCGGCATCACCCACCCGCAATGCTCCCCTGCGACGCGGACCCGCCCTCCCCTCGTCGGCTTGACGGGACCAATATCGCGCTAGTCGTTCGGCCGCACCCGAGCCGCGGTTTTATTGGCGAAAGCCTCAAGCCGCGCGCGGGCGGCCGGTTGCGTGTTCACCACGCCTGCGACAACGGCTTCGGCGTAAGCTGCGTCCATGCCGGACATATTGTTGAGGTGGCTGATCGCAGAGCAGATGGCATAATTGGTGAGCGGCAGGTTTTCGGCTGCCCGATCAGCAAGCTCAAGCGCCTTATCAAAGCTGGAACCATCAGTGATGTATTGCGCCAGCCCCAGATCAACAGCCTCCTGCCCCTGATAGACACGCCCCATCAGGATCATGTCGATCATGCGGGATTTGCCGATCAGATCGGACACGCGAATGGTGGCACCACCTCCGGTGAAGATCCCGCGCTGACCCTCTGGCAGGGCAAAATATGTGGTTTGATCCATCACGCGAATATGGGCGGCGCTGGCAAGCTCCAGACCGCCTCCAACCACCGCGCCCTGCAGTGCTGCGATCACCGGTACACCGCCATATTCCATCTTATTGAACGCCTCATGCCAGCGCAGGCAGACATGCATGAATTCATCGGGGCTTCGGTCTTCTTTCCAGTGCTCCACCAGATCCAGACCGGCGCAGAAATGGTCGCCCTTCCCGGCCAGGACCACCGCCTTTACCCCCTTGCGATGCGCGCTGCTGAAGAACTGGACCAGTTCCTCAATCGTGGCGGTATCGAGCGCGTTGCGCTTGCTGGGGCGATCAAGGCTCACGACGCAGACACCGTTGTCGCGCACGTCGATTGCGAGGTTTTGATATGAGCTGAAACTGTCTTTTGCCAACATGGCTGGATCCTTTCGGACTAGGAGGTGTGCCCGGAGGCATATATTTTATCAGAGGTCAGAGCTGGCTGGCTTCATCAAGAAGGCTGGTTGCGCCCGTCATGATGCGCGCACGATCACTCTCGCATTCGACCAGAACGTGATGCGCAAATATCTGCGCTGTGGTTACTTTTTGCGCCATGAATTCGGTCTCATTCCCCCTGTGCTGTTCTGCCTCAGCAGCGCGCGCGGCGCGCGCCAACTGCCAGCCAGCAGCAAGCGTCCCGGTGAGGTTGAGGAAGGGCACGCTGCCACCAAATGCGGCTCTGGGATCATTGGCGGCGGTTTCCAGCACCCAGGACAGGCTGGTATCAAACGCCGCCCTCGCCTTACCCAGGCATGCCGCGATATCCTGCAGTTTGGCGCTTCCTGTCTGTAACGCAGCCTCAGTGTCTGCAATCATAGCGGAGAACCGGCGCGCCGTCTGACCTGTGTCTCGCAATACCTTGCGCCCAAGCAGGTCGTTGGCCTGGATCGCGGTGGTGCCTTCGTAGATCGGCAGAATGCGCGCATCCCGGTAAAACTGCGCCACACCGGTTTCTTCGATGAACCCCATGCCGCCGTGGATCTGCACCCCCAGCGATGCCACCTCAACCGCCCGCTCCGAACAGAACGCCTTGACCAAGGGAACCAGAAATTCAGCCACCGGCGCGGTCTCGGCGCGGATGTCATCGTCGCCGTTTTGGGACAAATCCAGCCAACCGGCCGCAGCCATACTCAGAGAGCGTCCCCCTTCGACCAATGCTCGCATACGTAGAACCATCCGGCGCACATCGGGATGACCAATGATCGCCGTTGTCTGGTCGGGGTCCAGCCCGATCGCCTGGCCCTGCACCCGTTCCTTGGCGTAGGACAGCGCGTGTTGATAGGCGCGTTCGGAAACAGCGACGCCCTGCACCCCAACCGCAAACCGCGCGGCGTTCATCATGGTGAACATGTATTCAAGACCGCGGTTTTCCTCCCCGATCAGGTAGCCCGTGGCATCGGCATACTCCAGGACCGCAGTGGGACTCGCCCGTACCCCCAGCTTGTGTTCAATACTGACGCAATTGACGCTGTTGCGGTCGCCGGGTGTGCCGTCCTGATCAACAAGGAACTTGGGCACCAGAAACAAGCTTAGCCCCCGGTGGCCCTCCGGCGCGCCCGGCGTCCGGGCCAGAACCAGATGAATAATATTCTCCGACAGCTCATGCGCGCCATAGGTGATGAAAATTTTGGTACCGCTGACCCCGTAGCTGCCATCCGCGCGCGGCTCGGCCTTGCAACGCACCCGCCCCAGATCGCTGCCGGCTTGTGGCTCCGTCAGGTTCATAGTTCCGGTCCATCGGCCGGAGACCAGCGGACGAAGATAGAGCTCTTTCTGCGCCTCGGTTCCCGACAATTGCAGCGCGTCGATGGCCCCATCTGTCAGCAGCGGGCAGAGGCCAAAGCTCATGTCTGCCGCGTTTAGAATTTCGGTCGCTGCCGCGCCAACCACGCGGGGCAGCCCCATTCCACCGTGATCGACTGGGTGGGCCAGGCTCTGCCATCCCATGTCGACGAACTGTGCATAGGCAGCCGCAAAGGCTTCTGGCAGAACGACCTTATCTCCATCCAGCCGAGCCCCCGTGGTGTCGCCGACAGCCGATAGCGGCGCGATCAGATCAGTGCAAAACCGACCCAATTCCTCCAGCGCGGCCCGGGCATCAGTGCGATCAATCTCACCGTATTTCTCAAGCGCGCTGACCTGCGGCCATTGCGAGAGATGGTCCAGATTGAACATCATGTCGCGGATCGGAGCTTCATAGGTCATTGGCGCCTCGTTGCTGTGCTAGCTGTTGCCGATTGTCTAAGCTATGGCCAATAGCCTGCCCATCCCAGAATTTGACAAACGACTTTCCGAAAGTGACAAATCGACGTATTCTATCGCCTCTATGATACGCCCTAATCCAGACACGCTGGCAACCGTTTCATTGCCTTTCATTGAAGACTGGCTGTCAGCTCTTCAGTCTTGTTGTGATGTAGATCAGATACACAGGATCCTGTCCCACTGCGGGCTTCGCCAGCTTACCAACTCGAAGCCCGAGGCGAACAGGGCCACTCAGCGCGTTACACTGGATCAGATCGTTAAGCTCTATCAAATTGCTGCCGCAGAAACCGGCGATGAGATGCCTGGCCTGTGGAGCCGTCCGGTTCGCCCTCGGGCGCTTCAACACCTGCTCACAACTGTGCGCGAAGCCGGAACTCTGCCGGCGGCACTCTATCGGTTCTCAACGTTTTGGAACCTGATACTGGACGACTATCACATTGACCTAAAATCAGAAAAATTAAAAATCACGCTCAGCCTCGTGCCACGTGGTTCGCCCGAGGTACACCGTTTTGGGCATATGCTCCTGCTGAAATTGGCGCATGGGTTGCTGTCTTGGCTCGCAGGCTACGAGGTGCCAGTACAAGCTGTGCAGTTTGCATTTGACCAGCCAGATTTTGCGCAGGACTACGGGGTTATTTTTCCGGCCCCCGTGCGCTTCTCTCAATTGTGTTCTGCGATTTCATTTGATCCGCAACAGCTGGGGCCCCCGCAGCCTCGTAGCCCGGCGGAGCTTGCGGCATTCCTGGATCGGGCGCCGCGGGACTGGATCTTCACTGGCTTTCGTGAGCATCGGCTGTCCCTTCAAATTCGGGATTTTCTTTATCGGTCAAACTGGGAAGACTGCCGTCTGGGTGACGCGGCCGCGATGCTGAATGTGACACCCCGCACGCTGATGCGACGACTGGAGGATGAGGCGACGTCCTTTCAGTCCATCAAGGACGCTTTGCGCCGCGATATCGCCATTCGTGATCTTCGGGCAGGTCACAAATCCATCGAGGACATCTCCGATGACCTTGGCTTTTCGTCTGCCGCCAACTTTCACCGCGCCTTCCGTCGCTGGACCGGGGGAACAACCAGTTCGTATCGGTAGCTTCTTGGCAAAATGATATGGAATATCCGTTTGCATTCGGAGAGAGGACGCCTTGCTTAGCACCCGAGCATTGATCGTCATTTTTGACAGGTCAGATTTACAAAGCCATGGTACTTAAAAGAAATCGCTACGGATATTCAATGACGCATGCAGGTTTCGCGATGACATCGGATAAGGTTCTGGAACGTCAGTTGGGCGCGCAATGTCTCGCAGAAACCACTCTACTGGACTGCGTTCTTCTACCCCAAAGCACCGGCTATCTGGCCAGTCTGTTCTTCAAATCTGACACTCTGGTCGAAGATATCTCAACACCGGATGCGACTGTTTCACCAAGTCGGAGCGGAAACGGGGCTGTGATCCTTGATATTCCAACGACGAGCCCTGCTGAGCCGGTAAAGCTCAATATACTGGGTCAATCATTCAGTCTCACTGCGGAACCCCCGGAAACCAGTTTGTTTGCCGGCCTCAATGTGCTGCTTGCGATCCGCAATGGTGAAAGCCCGGAAACAGCCGCGACGTGGATGCAATATCATGTAACGCAGCATGGAATGCAGGCGGCTGTCATTATCGACCAAGCCCCCCCCAATGAAAGTCGCCTTTTCATCAGAGAGTTGCGTAAATTGGCGCAGACTGTCGAAGGGCTAATCAAAGTAGTCGTGATACACTCGGAAATCCCACTGGGTCAGAAAGGGTTGCCTGCAGAAGCGCACCCTTCGAACGCTCGGGACGCCCCAAAAAGAGATTGGCCAGAGTCGCCGCCCATAGATCCATGGAGAGCACCTCTGGGCGAATTTCTGATCTATGAAATTATCCGGAGACGGTTCCTAAGCGACGCGCGCGCCGTTGCAAACATAGATCTATGTGACCTATTGGCCCGGCATTCGGAGCCGAATATATTCGACCGCGCAGTGCAGGCAGGCGACAAATATATCCGCTTACTTGGAACACAAACCTATCCGTGGCGCGTTCGCCGGAACCTAGATGCCGCGTTCGCTGATCACATCTACACCGCGTTTGATAGCAATATCCGCCATCCACGTTGGTGCGTTGCGCCTCGCGGCAACAAGGACGGCCATATATGGCACCAAAGCCAGATTATCGGAGCCACAGCCGAACCGACCCAGCCGTCAAATTTCTTTCGAAACATGGTCCTGCGCCATCCAACACGGAACATCTCGCATCTCGTGGCAAAAGGAAGCTTGCTGGAATCGCCGGAACTGCTGACACTGTCGCGGGATCATCTTGGCGGCAATCCGGTGCGTATGCCCGAAAAGAAACCTCTGCTCCACCCAAGCGCGGGAACCCGGACATCGGTGGTCACGACGATGAAAAACGAGGGGCCGTTCATTCTGGAATGGCTGGCCTACCACCGGGTCATCGGTGTCGATGATTTTCTCGTCTACACCAACGATTGCACGGACGGCACCGCTGCTCTTCTGAAGGTTCTGCAGGACAAGGGAATTGTCCAGCATCGTGACAACCCCTGCCGCGACACCGACACAACCCCACAGCACGCAGCCTTTCAGGCGGCTCAACAGGAGCCCCTTATCCGCGACGCTGATTGGATCGTCTGTATGGATGTTGATGAATTCATCAACATCAAATGCGGTAACGGACATCTCAGCGATCTTTTTGCAGCGATGCAAGGCGCCAATATGATTTCCATGACGTGGCGCCTGTTCGGCAACAATAATGTGTCGAAATTCTCAGGTGAGCTGGTCACACGAGAGTTCACACGATGCGCCCGCGAAATCACGCGCCGACCTCACCAGGCATGGGGCTTCAAAACGCTGTTCCGAAATGAGGGCATCTTCAGAAAACTCGGCGTACACCGGCCCAAGGGGCTGCGACCGCACCACTGGAAGGATATCCATTGGGTGAACGGATCCGGGCAGGCTATGCCACAACAGATGTTCCGTAGCGGCTGGCGCTCGACCATTGAAACCTACGGATATGATCTGGTGCAGCTCAATCACTATGCGGTGCGCAGTGCTGAGAGTTTTTTGGTCAAACGGGATCGTGGCCGTGTGAACCACACAGAACGAGATCAAGGCCTCCCCTACTGGTTTCGAATGAATAATAATTCCGAGGAAGAGCGATCCATTCAACGCCTGATCCCCGAACTGGAGGCAGAAATGGCAAGGCTGCTGCGTGACCCGGATATAGCCGCCGCGCACGACTATGTCTGTCGGCGGCATCGGGAGCAGATTGATGAGTTAAAAAACCGCGACGACATGCGAGTGTTGTACCAGAAAATCACAGGCGACAGGCTGCGCAAGCTGTCCCGAATGCATGCGCATTTTAGCACCAATGTATTTCTAAGTGGCCCGGATGTAATTCCGAATGAGCTCACCGAACAGTCTCTCCCAGACGACTTTTTATTTACGGTTCCGCGCACCGAAACCAAAGACTGAGAGAGCACCCGCGACAGGTGACAGTTCCTGCTGAGCGCAAGGATGCGCTATATCGGGACAACGGCTCTCAGCAGGTGATCTAGGAGGTGGTAAGAAGATTCACATCTTTAATTTTGTTACATTATAAAATAACAAACCACAGAGAGAAGGAGCCTTGATATGAGAAAGCGTGCTGCTGCTCGGCAACTGGATGTACTGAGCGTGCTGAAAGCATGCGATAAGCCGATGACCGCGTATCAAATTCTTGAGCAACTTCAGATAGCTGAACCTAATATCGCGCCGCCGACCGTGTATCGTACACTTTCGGCGCTGGCCGACCAGGGGCGCGCCCATCGCCTTGAATCGATCAATGCCTTTGTGCCCTGCCGTTGCAGCCACGCCGAGAGCGTGCCTGTCTTGGCGATATGTGACGATTGCGGCACGGTTGACGAACATGACGGTAGCGAGCTGCTACCGAAACTCACGGCCCTGACCGGCCAGAATGCCTTTCATGCCGTGCGTCATATCGTCGAAATCCACGGATTGTGCGGCGCATGTGCTGCCTGAACGACTGTTTACATATTGGATCATAATCATGAAACGAACCCTCTCATTGCTTGCTGTTGTCGCCGCTCTGCCTGCAGTGGCAGAAGGCACGCGCGAACTTGATGCCCATGAACATGGCGTTGGGACGCTCAACATTGCGATCGAAGACACAACGGTCTCAATGGAATTCGAAGCCCCAGGGGCAGATATTGTCGGGTTTGAATACACCGCCAAAAGTGAGGCTGATATCTCTGCAGTTAACACAGCGCTTGCCACACTCAGCTCACCTTTGCAGTTGTTCGCTGTCCCGGATTCAGCGCTCTGCAGCATAGTGGATGCGCATGCAGCGCTCGCAGGCGGGGAGGAACATGAGGATCACGCTGACGAACACCCGCATGAGGAGCGCACACATGATCACGGGCATGAGGATCATGAAAAACATGATGACGCCAAACATGAGGAACATGAACACGAAGAGCATGATAGTGACCATAATGACAGTCACGCAGAGCATGCTGCCCACTCCGAGTTTCATGCAAACTACACACTAGATTGTGCGAAACCTGAGGCGTTGAGTAACATGACATTTGCCTATTTCACGGCCTTTCCGCATGCGCAGAGCGTAGATGTGCAAGTGATCAAATCAACTGGTGCACGCGCCTATCAGGTTGACCGTAACGCCCCAGTCCTAAACCTGGAGCCTTGACCTCAAGTGGTTGATGCAACGCTGAAAATCAACGATCTGGCCTATCGCTGGCCGGGTCGTGATGGGTTCTCGCTGACGGTCCCGCACCTTTCGGTAGCAGCAGGTGAAACCGTGCTGTTGCTCGGCGAAAGCGGTTCCGGAAAATCCACGCTTTTGTCGTTAATCTGCGGCACAGTCCTGCCGGATCGTGGAAAGATCTCGATCGCGGGCAGGACCATCTCTGCGTTAAATGGTGGCGCGCGTGACACGTTCAGAGCAGATCATATTGGGGTTATCTTTCAACAGTTTAACCTGTTGCCATTCGGAACGGTGATAGACAATATTCTGCTCCCGCTCCGCTTTGCACCGTCACGGCGACAGCGTGTAAGTGATGCAACCGCGGAGGCATCGCGATTGTGTTCTGCGCTCAATTTGCCAGCGGATATTATCAGCGCCAAGGCCCGGACCCTGAGCGTGGGCCAACAACAACGCGTTGCAGTGGCCCGAGCATTGATCGGCACCCCTCCGTTGATCATCGCTGACGAGCCCACCTCCGCACTTGATACCGGTGTGCAGAGCGCCTTTTTAGACTTACTTTTTACTCAGACAGCCTCGCATGGCTCCTCGCTGCTGATGGTCAGCCATGACGCACGGCTCAGCGCATTTTTTGACCGTGTGATCCATATGGAAGAAATCGCTCACATGAAAAGGGCGATGACATGATATTGCGCCTTGCAGTTGCTTCGCTCTTCGAACGGGCGTTGACCGTCGGCATGACAATCCTTGCCATCGCGTTATCTGTCGCCCTGTTTCTTGGTGTCGAGAAAATACGGACCGGCGCCAAGGCAAGCTTTGCCGATACGATTTCCGGCACAGATCTAATCGTCGGCGCCCGGTCTGGATCTGTGCAGCTGCTGCTCTACTCTGTTTTCCGCATTGGCAATGCCACCAACAATGTGACCTGGGAGAGCTATCAAGACATTGCAAGGCGACCCGATGTTGACTGGATCGTTCCGATTTCACTGGGCGACAGCCATCGTCAGTTTCGCGTCATGGGCACAACCAAAGCATTCTTCGATCACTATAAATACCGCCAAGGCCGGTCCCTAGAGATGGCGGATGGTACTCGGATGGATGATCTCTTTGATACCGTGATTGGTGCCGATGTTGCTGCCACGTTGGGCTATCATGTTGGGGATCCCATTGTCGTGGCGCACGGGCTTGCCTCTTTTGCCCAGCATAAAGATCAGCCTTTCCGCGTGTCCGGCATACTGGAGAAAACGGGCACACCCGTCGATCGCACAGTCATCGTGAGTATGGAAGCAATCGAAGCAATACATGTTGATTGGAAAAGCGGCGCCCAAATCCCCGGCCAATCAACGCCTGTCGACGTCATCCGTGAGATGGAGCTGACGCCCAAGGCGATAACCGCAGCCCTCATCGGCGTTGAAAGCCCACTCCAGACCTTCACGTTGCAACGCGCCATCAATGACTATCGCGAGGAGCCCCTGCTGGCGATTTTGCCAGGCGTTGCGCTGCAGGAGCTGTGGAGCATCGTCGGCATCGCAGAAACCGCTTTGCTTGCGGTGTCTGCGATGGTGGTGGTCACCGCTTTAATCGGAATGATGGCGACAATTTTTTCCAGCCTCAATGAACGGCGCCGCGAAATGGCGATTTTTCGCGCCATGGGCGCCCGACCCCTGACTATTCTCAGCTTACTGGTGCTGGAAGCAATGGTGATGGCCACCGTTGGCGCACTTCTTGGACTGGTGTTGCAATATGTCGGATTGTTGGTAGCACAACCTATGCTGGACAGCACTTTCGGCCTCTGGATACCGATTGATGCTCCGACGCTGCGCGAGGTCTGGCTCATACTGGGTGTCATCTGCGCTGGCGTGATTGTGAGCCTCATACCCGCGATGCGAGCCTACAGAATGTCTGTGGCTGATGGTATGGTCGTGAAAACGTGATGCTCTGGGTGAGGTGAAGGCACATGGTGAATCGCAGAACGGTTATGATGGGTCTGGCGGGATCAGTCACCGCGCCGCATATGGCATTTGGAGCGACCCCCCGCGAAATCATGTGGGAGGATTTGATCCCACCCGGTGTTCCCTATTCGGAAATTATTGGTGAAGGCGATTTGGACATGGAGAATGATACATGGTCGCCGATCTACGACACCAATGCCACAATACTGAATGAAACGCTGAACGGTGCTTTCATCAAAATGCCTGGCTTCATTATTCCCTTTGAAATCAGCTCCGACGGCGTGACCGACTTCATGCTGGTTCCTTACGTCGGCGCCTGCATCCACACCCCGCCACCGCCTGCAAACCAGCTGGTCATGGTGAGCACCAAAACGCCTTGGCCGGGCGATTTGCTCTGGGATCCTGTTTGGGTAACAGGGACCATGCGAACGCAATTGCAGTCCACTAAACTTGGTCAAACCGGCTATTCCATCTCCGCCGACGAGATGGAAGTTTATGTCTGGTAAACTGCAACAAACCCTGTTCAATCCATAGACGCGCAGGTCAGAGAGCGTTGAGCTGCGTGCCCCAACAGTGGGTAGACGCCTGCCACGCCGCGGGTCAACGGCAAGTGCTTCGAGCGTTAGCTGCAAATGCAATATCTGCGGGTGCCAGACTTCTCGCTTTGCGAAGAGAGCCGCTGATGACCAGCCCTTCTATTGCGGCGCAGTGGTTCCTATTTGCTGTCGCTCAGTTACTTCGCGGCAATTCGGTCGAACGATGATCCGTGTGAGGGATCAAGTTGGTCTAGCATCCTCGATGCTGAGAGACTCTGCGACCTTGGCGACGCTGTACTTCGTTTATCCCCGTTCCCGGAGCATGGAGCCGACATCGGCTGCGTGCTCTGCCTTGTATTTTACGTAGGGAGGTTAGTGTTTCTCCATAGAGACAAACTCATGGACATTGCCATCCGGGTCCGAAAAGAACCCGATGTATTCACCCCAGGGCATCTTGGTTGGCTCTGAAACCACGCGAGCGCCCCTGTCCACGATCTCTGCATACGCTTCGTCCACTTGTGCGTCGGTATCAAAGTAGAATCCCAACCCGACACCGGAACCTGTTCGAGTTCCGTCGAAACCGCTGTCGCCAAGAGTTTCCAACATACCGGATCGGCTGACCAAACCAAGATTTGTTGGGGTTGAGACGAAATTGGCGAACTCACCTTGTTCAAAGGCGACCTCGAACTTCAGCACATCCCTATAAAAGACGAGCATTTCCGAATAGTTATCCGTATGTAGCGTGACCAACTCAACCGCCATGTTCGGCAATTTGGTTTCGGCCTGGAGGCCGGCAGCAGAAGTTGTGACCATAGCTATCCCCAAACACAGATTTCGAAGGTTTTTCATTGTTGGCCCCTTATTGGAAGTTTAGATTTCACCGGCGAAATGACATGCGACGCGCCTGTACATGCCGTTCTTCGACACAGATTGAAGTGCAGGCATTTCGCTTTTGCAGATTTCTTTTGCGTGCGGACAGCGACTGGCAAAACGACATCCTGGCGCCGGATTGATCGGGCTCGGCGGATCCCCGGCAAGCTTTTGCGCGTCAAACAAGCTGCGATTGGCCGGATCGATTTTCGGGATCGCCGACAAAAGAATGCGGGTATAGGGATGCAGAGGCTCTTTTAGGATTTCTTTCGAGTTCCCCTGTTCCACGAATACACCCAGATACATAACTGCAACCTCGTGGCAAAGGTAACTGACCACCCCCATGTCATGTGAGATGAACAGGTAGGTCAGCTGCAGCTCGTCCTGCAGATCTTTCATCAGGTTCAGAATTTGGGCTTGAATGGCTACATCCAGCGCGGAATCAGGCTCGTCGCAAACAATTAGATCCGGCGAAGTCGCCAAAGCGCGGGCGATGCCTATGCGCTGGCGCTGCCCGCCGGAAAACTGGTGCGGGAACAAATTTCGTGCCTCCGGACGCAGCCCGACAAGTTCGAGAAGTTCGTCAACCTTCCTGTCCCGCTCTTCCGGGGTGCCGACATCAAGAAGGTCCAGCGGCGTTCTGATCAGAGATCCTACTCGCTGGCGCGGGTTTAGGGAGGAATATGGATCCTGGAAAATAATCTGAAACTTCTTTCGGTGCTGGCGTAATTCTCCCTTGGACAGGCTGGAAAGTTCTACGCCCGATAGCTGCATCGTACCCTCCACATTGTGTAGCAGCTGCATCGCCGCCAAGGCCGTCGTGGACTTTCCGCAACCGGACTCTCCGATAATGCCGAGGGTAGTACCCTGCGGGATATCGAAACTGACGCCATCAACGGCATGCACGACCTGAGGATTGCCATTGGAATCTTCGGTGCCAAGTTTGAAGTGAACCTTCAGGTCGCGGGCACTGAAAACGGTTGAAGTCTGATCCTTCATACGTCGCTCCCTACTACTTTGCGGCAGCTTGCAAGGTGTGTCTCTGCGACTTGGACCGGGCTTGTCTCCCAGCTTTTGCAGGCCTCGTCCGCCTGGTGGCAGCGCGGGGCAAATGCGCACCCGCTGCCAATAGTCTTAAGGTTCGGAACAATGCCCTCGATAATTGGCAAGCGGTCACTTAATGACATGTCTTTGGTGCGGTCGATGTCCGGAATGCAAGAGATCAGGCCTTTGGTGTACGGGTGAGCGCTGTCCTGAACTACGGACACGCAATCGCCTTCCTCTATCGTACGCCCGGCATACATCACTAGAACACGATCCGAGACTTGCGAGATCACCCCCATATCGTGAGATATGAGAATGACGGCTGTATTCTCTTCTTCCTGAAGCTGGAGGATCAATTCAAGGATCTGTGCCTGGACTGTGACGTCGAGCGCGGTTGTCGGCTCATCCGCAATGATGATCCGTGGTTTGCAAACCAACGCCATCGCAATCATAACCCGTTGGCGCATGCCGCCTGACATCTGATGAGGGAAGTCGTTGACGCGTTTGAGCGGGTCCGGAATGCCGACGCGTGCCAAGACGTCGATGACCCGATCGTGAATCTCTGCCCCGGAGAGGTCTTCGTGCAACCTTAACGCTTCACCTATCTGTTTTCCGATACTGAACACCGGATTCAGGGATGTCATCGGCTCCTGAAAGATCATCGAAATGTCACCGCCTCTGATCTGACGCATGCGCTTTTCAGGCACCTGAACCAGATCTTCGCCCCTGTAGGAGATGCGTCCGGACACGATCTTGCCATTTGGTTTGGGGATCAGGCCCATCACTGCCAGTGACGTCATGCTCTTGCCGCAGCCTGACTCTCCGACGATACCAAGAGTTTCCCCGGCGGACAGAGTGAAGGAGACATCGCTGAGAACACGCACCGGGCCGGACTTCGTCTTGAAATCGATGCACAAATGTTCGACTTGGAGGATTGGGTCGCTCATCGGATTACCTTTCCCGGAAACGAGGGTTCATTGCGTCGTTCAACCCGTCCCCCACCAGACTCACGCCCAGCACAGTCAGGAAAATCGCTATACCGGGGAAGAATACCGCCCAGGGACAGTCGAATATGTAGTCTCGGTTGGCGCCGATCATCTCTCCCCAACTGCGGATGTTGGGATCGCCTAATCCAAGAAAGCTAAGCCCCGCCTCAAACAGGATAGAAACCCCAATGACCAGTGTGGCTGCTGCGATCAGCGGCAGCGCATTGCGGAGGATCACCTGCCAAATGATCCTGCGATCACGTGCCCCCATTGCCTTTTCAGCTCGCACGTAATCCACGGTCTTCAGCTTCATGAACTCAGCTCGGGCCAAGCGCGCCGTCGGAGGCCACATCACCAGGCCGATGCCAATAATGGTAACGTGTATCGAGGGGGCAAACAGGGTCATCAGAACCATCACGAACAGCAGCGCAGGTAACACCTGAAAGAACTCTGTGAACCGCATCAATATTGTGTCGGTCAGCCCGCCGTAATAGCCAGAAATCGAACCAATAGTGATCCCTATGACAACGGCCACAAGCGCCGCAGTGGCACCGATCATGATCGTTGCCGATCAACCTTCAGAATACCGGCCAATACATCGCGCCCGATATAGTCGGTGCCCAGTAGGCTCGATGGGTCCGCCATTGGTGGCAAGAAAGGTGCATTGACCGTTTCATTGGGGCTGACGCCGTAGAAAGACGGACCCAGAATACTGCCGAGAATGACAATTATCAGAATGATCAACCCGATGGTCGCCGCCCAGTTGCCAAAGAACACGGTCAAGGCTTCACGAAGCGGCGACTGTGGTTTAGGGACAGTTCCAATAGGTTTCATATCAGTGTCCTCCGCCGGCACGCAGACGCGGATCGGCCCATCTGTAGACAACGTCTGTCAGAATATTGATGACAGCGACAACCACAGCGGAGGCAAAGAGGATGCCCAAGATCGTGGGATAGTCGCGGCGAAAAATGGAATCGACTGCCAGACGACCTAACCCAGGCCAATCGAAGACCGTTTCGACCAGAACGGCGCCTGACAGTATCTGACCCAGCTGCAGCCCGGCCAAGGTGATCACTGGAAGGATTGCATTGCGCAGGCCGTGAACGAACAAGACCGTGCTTTCCTTGGCCCCCTTTGCCCGAGCGGTGCGAATGTAGTCACTGCTTAAGACCTCCAGCATACTGGCGCGCGCTACGCGGCTGTATTGCGCCATGAAAGCAAGTCCGAGAGTAATCGCAGGCAGCACCAGATGCATCGCAATGTCAGCAACTCGTGGAAAGAACCCTTCCACTCGAAACCCCTGCACGCCCCCAATCGGAAAGATCGGCCAGTACCAAGCAAACGCGAGCAACAACATCTGCCCAAGCCAGAATGTCGGCAACGAATAGCCTCCGAGCGAGAAGAATGTGACAAAGTAGCTCAACATTCCGCGGGGCCTGTGGGCCGCGAGTACACCCATGAACGTGCCAATGCCCACCGAGATCAACAGAGATGATATCACCAGCAGAACTGTCGGGAAGACGCGTTCAAGAATGAGGTCCCGAACTGGCAAATTGTAGAAATACGATGTCCCAAGATCCCCGGTCAGCATCTTGCCAACATAAACAAAAAACTGGTTCCAGATGGGTTTATCAAGCCCGTAAATCTTGCGGATATGCGCCAAAGTTGCTTCATCCGCGCCGCCAGCTTGACCAGCCAAGGTTATTGCCGGATCTCCAGGCGCCATTCTAATCAGAAAGAAATTCAGAATGACAACGCAGACAACCAACCCCACGGAGAAGAGCAATTTTTGTTTCATGCATCCCTCATGGATCAACTGAGAAGTTGGGAAAGTGGCGCGCGCCGAGGAGAGTAGCGCGCGCCGGCTCTGCCGGGATCACTGGGCCCAATAGGCCCGGTCGAACGGCGCCATGGCGCCCCAGATCCCGACGGGAAGGTCACGTAGTTCATCCCTTTGGACGGTGTGGAACGGAACTTCATGCAGATAGTGCATCGGCAGGTCATCGGTGATGATTTTCTGGAACTCATGATAGAGAGCGGTCCGCTCGGTCGGATCGGTTTCTGCTCCGGCCTGCTCCAGCAGCGCATCAATCTCGGGGTTTGTGTAGTGCGTAGTATTGGAGAACGGAACGCCCGGACGAATGTTTGACGTGATATAGGATCGATGCACGCCGATGATTGGATCACCCCAATTGAACAGGCTCTCGATACTCAGGTCGTAGTCGCTGGTTGCCGAAATTTGACCAATCCACGACCCGAAGTCGGGCAGGCTGCGTACTGTTGCTTCGACACCAACCTTACGTAGCTGCGCCGACAGCGCTTCGCCAAGGTTTTTTCCGAACTCAACCGTGCCAGGGATCCAGTCGATGGTTATCGTCATCCGCACCCCATTTTCGTCGGGCGCATATCCTGCATCATCGAGGAGCTGTTTAGAGCGTTTGATATTCAAGTCGTATTGTTCGACGTCGGCAGTATAGAAAGGGCTGCTATCGGCGATCGGGCCCGTGGCGCGTTTAGAACGGCCAAGTTGCATTGTATTTATGATGAAGTCCTTGTCTATTGCATAGGCAATGGCCTGACGAACACGTAAGTCCTTCAGTGGTTCGCGATCAAGATTGAAGGCCAACCAGTTAATGGCCCCAATTCCGCCGTAGCCTTCGGTCGTCGCGGACAAGCCATTAATGCGTGATAACCGATCTACATCCCGCAGGGTCAGGCTGGTGAATGGATTGTATTGCACTTCACCACGCTGAAGAAGAAGAGACATGTTGCTACGGTCACGTACAGTCTGAATGACAATGCGGTCGAGATAGGGTCGACCCTCGATAAAGAAGTCTTCATAGCGATCCAGAACGATCCGCTGATCGGCCACATACTCCCCGAACTTGAAAGGACCAGAGCCAACAACGTCCTGCAGATTGCGAGGGTGGGTGCGAAGTTCCTGCTCATCTCCGTAGATATGTTCTGGCATGATTGGCAGCAGCAAGGGAGACAGCGCAACCATCAAGGCGGGATGTGGCTGAGACAAATTGATCACAACAGTGTGGTCGTCCGCTGCTTTGGCGCTTTCGACCGCTTGCAGCATCGTTTTGAACGGGTGGTTTGCCTTCACTGCATTGATCGAGAATACAACATCCGAGGCGGTGATGGGCTCCCCGTCATGAAAGGTGGCATTCTTAACGAGATTCAGCCTTAGTGTCTTGCCATCAGCGCTGAAGGCCCAATCGGTGGCCAGATACGGTTGCGGGGTCCAATCTTCATCATAGCGTACCAACCCAGCAAAAAGCTGAGCCCCAGGAACACCGGCTCCAAAGCCAGATTGAACGGCCGGGTTAAGAGATGAAGCCGAATACCCGGCCCCTATTACCAGTTCACCTCCGCGCACCGGTTCCTCAGCGTGAACAAACGTGGTTGTGGTGCTGAGCACACCCAACATGCCGACAACTGCCAGGACCCCCGGTGCAATCTGTTTCACAAATGGTCGTAAATTCATCTCTTTCCTCCCTGAGAGATTGACTGTTTCGCATGCCAGTTAATTTTGCTTCAGATAGGCCTCCAAATGCGCTTCAAGCTCGGTCAGATGAATGGCGCGTTGTTCTTGTCCGATCCATGAGCCCCTGAAAGCATTGCGCATGAACTGGGTCATCTCTTCGGCGCTGAAATTGCCCTTCTGTTGCACGCTCTGCATCATGTGAGTCAGGTAGCGGCTGGCGAATTCTTCGGGGTCATCAGTGTTCAGGCAAACCGGTAGCCCTAGATCCAGCATCTCGCGCAGCGCCTTCAGGCGGCGCGGTTCAGGATCAGAAGGGCGCCAAGTCGGGCACATCGTCAGCGTGATCTCGCGTTTCCGCACAACCTCGACCAATTCCGGATCATCCAGAACATGTAGGCCGTGGTCGATCCGATCGACATTAAGATCGTGCGCACACTGATGGGCATGTTTGACCGCATCCTTCTGATCGCAATCGCAGTGTGCAGTCAGCCGGTACCCATCTTCACGGGCGCGGTCATAGAACTCCTGAAATTTTATTGGCGGATTGCCTTCCTCATAGGAATCCAGGCCAACCCCGATGATGTCCTCCCGATGCTTGTCTGCCAGATCGAGCATCTCCATTGCGCTTTCCAACGAGCGTTCGCGGTTCATACACATGATCAGACCGGTGGACACTTCCGACGCCTGACATGCTGTCATCATCGCTTCCATCAGATCGTCGAAAGAAACTCCGCGCTCGATATGTTGCTGCGGATCAAAGAACATCTCTACATGCCGGATATTTTCAAACCGGCATTTTTCGAGGAAGTCCCGTGTTATCTCGTAAACGTCACGCCCGTCCCGCAGAACGCTGGAGCACATGTAGTGATAGTCCAGAAAGTTCTCCAACGCCGGGAAGCTATAGTCCTGCGCCGCTACAATTTCCGCTTCGGAGGCGTAGGGGATATCGACCCCATTGCGCTCGGCTAACTCCAAAACCTTTTTTGCTGAGACGGTGCCTTCGATATGTATGTGAAGCTCTGCCTTGGGCATTGCGGCGATGAATTCGTTCATGTTCATGGACACTCAAATCCTATTTTCACCATTTGGTGTAAATTCACCATCTGGTGTCAAAAATAATTTGTCAACAGATTTTGAGTGCCGCATACTGGTAACAAGTTGTCATCGGTCATTTACCTGGGTGCAATATCCAGAGTAACCCGCTGACAAACTGTAATTTTTTGAAGTTTGAAGGCGAAGCCGGTTTATGAAATGATGTACAGCCATAAGGTTAGCAGATTAGCTTCGCATCGTGGTATAGGGCGATTTCAGGTATGTTTAAGGAGAGCAAAGTGGCAGAATCGGAGGCGCCTGCACCACGTCAACGGGCCAACCGTGTGCGCGAAAAGAGAGTTCAGAGCATCATGGATGCTGCAGAAATAGAATTCGCCAGTAACGGGCTCAGCGGCACTTCGGTTCAGTCCATTGCAGATCGGGCGGGCCTGCAGAAGCGGCAGGTCCTCTATTTCTTCCAAAGCAAGGAAGGCCTTTATAAGGATGTCATTGAACGGATCTTCCAAGAGTGGCGCAGTCTGAACCCTGTTAATTGGGACGCACCTCCACGCAAGGTTATATCTGAGTACATTGACCATCTGTTCCTTCAAGCCAAAGTAAAGCCACATCAGAACAAGCTGATTATTTCGGACATGATTTCAGGCGGCGCTGCCAGTATTCAAATTATGAAGGACCGTGGATCCAGGACGATTGTCGGCAATACTGTCGCACTACTTGAGAAGTACATGGATGACGGTGTCATGCGCCGAACCGACCCTCTTTCATTTCTCTTCCAGATCTGGAGCGCGCAACATTTTTACGTCGCATTTCGTCCTGAAGTCAGTTTCTTTCTCGAGCAAGATGACCTAAACGACAAAGACTGGCAGAGGTTTCTCAATCAAACCAAGGGCTTTGCTCTATCCTATTTCCTTGAGGAGAGGGACGATTCAGAGGTCAAAGTAAAAGAGACCGATGGTACCAAACCAAAGCCGTGTGGTTGAGAGAATAGCGGATGATCTGCAGGTCATGCTGTCACAGAAACACTTACTCTGACCAGCGATCACCTATTTAGCAATGTGGAGATGGGTTGCGACATTTCCTATGGCCACCCAAAAATGGACTGGTTTCAAATGCAACCGAGCGTCGGCTTCCAACTCATGGGGAGGCTAGCGTTTTGTGGCAACAGCCCTGCTTTGGTCCATAATTGCCGATATTGAAGAGCCCAACCCGACCCTTCGGGCCTGCGGAAATCGGCGGAGTTCAAACCGTCCTTTCGCAGCGTCTTAGCCGAAGAAGCGAAACGCTCAAACAAAGCGCTAGTTCACCGGGAATTTACTAATGAAGGTTTCTGGGGCTGCCCAGACCGATTGGATGGGTTGCTCTAGTTCCCTTAGCGTTGCAATGCACTATGATGCAGTGAGCGGACAGAGATGGGACCACATCCGCGCAACTGCAAAGCAGCTTCCGAAGGGTCCTCCACGCGTAGGTGCGCTCACGCTTGGTAAGAGTACCAGAGATCCAGAGGGGGGGCTGAGCCATGGATCGGCTAAACCGGGAACAGCGTTGTCTTAAATACCTAAATGATGCCGCATAAAGTTCCGTCTGCCGTAACTGGGTTAGTGCAAACTGGTCTGAAAACCCTCGGTTTTCGAGAGTCAGCCATGCTATGGCAATTCGAAAACACCAGACCTAGCTCAGGCGTTTCTGCAATATTTCTGCCAGAACGCTGACGGCCAGGGTTCGCGCATCGCGAACAGATGGGACTAGTCCAATAGGACCCGCTATCCGCTCAAGATCCGAAGCGGAAGTTCCCAAAGCAGCCATTTCCGATAGTCGCACAGCGGCTGCCCGGTGGCTGCCTTGGGCCCCGATATAAAACGCTTCTGTTGCAACCGCTCGCTGCAAGATCGGTGGTTCCCATTCGTGATCGTGAAAGAAAAGGACGACTGCCGAAAATTGATCGAGGACCAGATCCTTTGGAAAACTTGCCGACGTAAGGTGACGTGTACAACACCCTGTTTCCGCCACGGCCATCAGGGTTTCTTCATCGGGGGACAAAACCAAGGCAGGAAAACCTGTGGACTGAACAAGCCCCGAAAATGACACGGTTTCTGGTCCCTTGCCGAATACATAGAAGAAAGTTTCGGGCTCAAACCTGATCATGACGACGGCGTTGTTGCGCCTGGTCTCGCCGTCGTCCTCAATCGACAGCGATCCTGAAGTGGTATCCAATGTGAGTATGCAGGCTTGCCGCCTGGCACTACGTTCGGCCACTTCTTGGAGGACAACCTGATCGGGATTCGGCACCAAGGTGATCTCCAGCCCCCCGCCGCAAGGAAGCTGGATATCCGCAAATGGCGAGCCGCGGCCATAGACAATGCTGGCGGGCTGCCCTTTTTGCAAGCATTCGGCGGCCTGAAGGGCGATGTCGGCCTCGATACAACCAGAGGACAGGCTACCCACCAACGATCCATTGCCCAGGATGGCCATTGTCGCGCCAAGCGGCCGGTAGGACGGGCCTTCAATGCCGGTGATTACTGCCAGAACACCGGGCTTGGCAGAACTTGCCAAAGCCCTGACCGGTTCGATGGTTCCGACCGCAGGATGGTTAAGCATGGGGTTCACTGGACCCGTTTACCTCCATTTAGAACAGATGTCTTGTGGTCGAATTGCTCACCTTGGAGCGGGTGTCGCGCTGATCCGTTCGGAATTGGCGGCCAGAAAAGCTCAAGAGCCATCGTAGAAGTTTCTCAGCAGCTCAATTGCACCGGCGGCAGACACCGGGCTGATCTCTTTCCAGAACCGGTCGCTGCCAAGGTCGGAAAACCCTTCGAATCCGGCCAAATCGGCTGCATCAACATTTTTGAACCCCATGGACCAGCCATCGAACATACGGGCTTCAATGGCAGCTTCCTGCACAACAACAATGGTGTGGTGGCGATTGTCCGTGGAAATTTTTTGCCAAAGATCGTCAATCGCCGCTTCCGGCCCCTCAATCGCTTGGACGAAGTTTCCGCGATTATATTCGTGGTTGAATCGGTAGATAAGCAACCCGGAAACCCCGTATCCCGCGTTCTTGGCGCGGCTGGTCTCCAGTAGATTTGCGAGGTCCCTAGCCGCAAACGGGCGCTCTGCCTGGCTGACATATACTATGTTCTTCATCGGTTTCTCCGCCTTTCACGATCAACTTGGCACGCTATCCCAAAATTGGCAGCAAACCGTCGATTGACGCCTTTGCATCGCCATAGAA
>NZ_JSWJ01000008.1:0-289914 GCF_000826845.1 Phaeobacter sp. S60 | reverse complement strand
CCCACATATCCACAGACTCGACCAACACACAAACAAGCCAACCAACCAAAATCACCAAAAACGCAGGTCAGATATCCTTCATCAGACGCAGCGCGTCATAGATGGCGGCGTGGGTGTTGCGGGCAGACACCGCATCTCCGATCCGAAAGAGCTGAAAGCCCCCCTGCCCGGCCTCTGCCGCTCCACGCGGCTGCGGTCTCCCGGCAATCAAGGCGTCGTAATCAACCTCTCCGCCATTCACGCTCAACGGCTTCAGATCAAAATAGAGATCATCCAGCGGCAGGGTGCCGTAGTTCAGCACGATCTGATCATATTGCTTGCTGGATTGATGGGCGCTGTAGTCAGTGCCCAGCAGCGCCCGCAGGTAGTTGCCCTCCTTCTCCACTCCAAGCAGACGTCTGGCCACGGTGAAACTCACATCTCGCTCCTGCAGGCTGCGCATATAGGGAACCAGGTTCATCGCCATCACATTGGGGGCAAAGACACGGTCCGGGGTCATCACCTCAACCGTGGCCCCTGCCGCGGCGGCGACCTCTGCCGCCTGAAGCGCCGGGTGATCACCGCTCTCATCATATATGAGGACCGACCCGCCGGGCGTCACATCCCCCGAAATGATATCCCAGGCCGAAACAATATGCGCGGCCTCCTCGCCCGCCTCGAATAGCTGCGTATTCGGCAGCCCGCCGGTTGCAATGATCACAACATCAGGAGAGAGAGCGGTCACATCCTCAACCTCCGCCCAGCTGTTGAAGCGGAACTGCACATCCCGTGCGGCACATTGCGCCATGCGCCAGTCGATGATGCCCATCATCTCGCGGCGGCGCTGGTTTTGCGCGGTGAGCCGGACCTGTCCGCCGGGATCAGGCGCCGCCTCAAAGACGGTGACCACATGACCGCGTTCTGCCGCAACGCGGGCCGCCTCCAGCCCACCGGGGCCAGCGCCAACGATCACCACCTTCTTGTGCTGCTCAGCCGGGCTGATCACATGCGGCATCGTCAACTCGCGCCCGGTTGCGGCGTTGTGAATGCACAGCGCCTCCCCGGCCTGATAAATCCGGTCCAGACAATAGGTGGCGCCCACACAGGGGCGGATGTCATCCTCGCGCCCCTCGGTGATCTTCTGCACAATATGCGGATCAGCCATATGGGCGCGGGTCATGCCCACCATGTCCAGAAGGCCGTCCGAAATGGCATGACGCGCGGTGGCCACGTCGGGGATCCGCGCGGCATGAAAGGTGGGCAGGCTTGTGGCCTTTTTCACCTCACCGGCAAAATCCAGATGCGGTGCCGAGGCCATCCCCTGCACCGGGATCACATCGGTCATTGCCGGATCCGTGTGGATGCGGCCCCGGATCACATTGAGGAAATCGACCATCCCGCTGGCGGCCAGACGTTTGGAGATCTCCAGCCCCTCCTCAGGGGCGATCCCGCCCGCCTGCGCCTCATCCGCCGTATACCGCAGGCCGACGATAAAATCGCTGCCGACCCGGTCACGCACCGCCGTCAGCACCGCCATCGGCAGCGCCATCCGGCTGTCCAGCGTCTGGCCTCCGTAGGGCCCATCCAGATCATTGGTCAGCGGAGACCAGAACTGGTCCAGCAGATGGCCATAGACCTGCAGTTCGATGCCATCCATGCCACCGGCCTTCATCCGCTCTGCCGCATCGGCGAACTCCGTGATAACGCGGGTGATGTCCCAATCCTCTGCCAGCTTTGGAAAGGCGCGGTGCGCAGGTTCACGGTGGCGCGAGGAGCTGATCGAGGGCAGCCAATCCCCCTTGTCCCAGCCCGTGCGTCGCCCCAGATGGGTCAGCTGGATCATCGCCGCGCAGCCATGTTCATGCAGCTGATCGGTCAGATTGCGGATCCAGGGCACCACCTCATCCTTATAGGCCAGGATGTTGTTGAACACCGGCGGGCTGTCGCGCGATACCGCAGCAGAGCCCGCCGTCATCGCCAGCGCCACACCCGCCTTGGCCCGTTCCGCGTGATAGGCCGCATAACGTTCCTTGGGCATACCCTCTTCCGGATAGGCTGGTTCGTGACTGGTGGTCATGATCCGGTTGCGCAGGGTGAGGTGTTTCAGCTGATAGGGCTGCAGCAAAGGGTCGTTGGACATAACAGGCTCCTGGGGCGACAAGACAGCCGTTTGTTTGGCTTCAGGTTTCCCAGTATGATCACAACTCTGGACATATGTGTCAGGTCAATTTCCGACGTCGATAGGATTCAGCGACGACACAAGACAACATCGCCACAGCCCGCCCCGTTTTACTGCGTGCTCTCCGCATCAAAGGAGGTGAACTCTCGCTGGCGGCTGCGAAAGAACTGTTTCAGCCCGCGTTTAAAGTGACGGACCTTGGCCGATTGCAGCAAATCCTGATGGCTCAGCACCCAGATCGGCGCATAGTCCTGCGGCGCAATCCCGGGCAGCGGCGCCAGATCCGGATCGCTCCGCCCCAAGTACACCGGCATCCTGACGGCCCCCATTCCGGCCTTGGCCGCCGCAATCAGTGAGGTCATATCGTCAAACCGCGCCCGTATCCGGGCATTGGGATAAAGCTGCAGCGCGGCTTTTGGTGGCGCGTCATATCCGCTGTAGATCACCCAGTCGAGCGGCGCCTCCGGATCGGCGGCCGCCTGTGCCACCAGATCGGGCCGCGCCACGCAGGCGGTTTTCTGATCGGCCAGATGCAGCCCCACCAGCGTGTCGCCCGGCGACTTGCTGATCCGGATCGCCAGATCCGCCTCGCGCCGGGTCAGGTCCAGCACCTCGTTGGTTGCCCGCACGGTCAGCGCAACCTCCGGATGGGTCGCGCAGAACTCCGCCAGAAATGGCGCCAGATGGGACTGGATCAACAGCTGGGGCGCCGTCAACACCAACTCACCCGACAGGCTCTGATCGCGCCCAGAGAGGTTCCGTAACGCCGATTGTTCCGCCTGTTCCATCCGCCGCGCCGCAGCGGCCAGGTCTTCAGCTTCCGCCGTGGCCAGATAGCCATCGGGGCGGCGTTCAAACAATGGTCGCCCCAGCATATCCTCGGCCCGCTGCACCCGGCGCGCAACGGTGGTGTAACTGACGGAGAGCGCCTGCGCCGCCCCCGCCAAGGATCCGGCCCGCACCAGCGCCAGAATGGTCCGCATGTCGTCCCAGTTGATCTGCATACATGCGTTTTCGCATGAGCAATACACAAATGCATGTGTTTTCTTGTGGCCCACCGCTTGGCATCAGGTTCATATCAACGCTGAAAGGACAGACGATGGCCTATGTATATGTAAACCTCCTGCTGAAAGACCCCGAGACCATGGCCGCCTACCGCGAGAAAGCCGGGGCGGCTCTGCAGAAACACGGGGCAAAAGTGCTGGTCTCCACCCCACAGCAAACCGTGATCGAAGGTACGCGTGATGCCACCGGTATCGGTGTCATCCTGGAATTCGCCAACGCCGACGCCGCCAAGGCTTGGATCAATGATCCCGATTTGCAGGAGACGCACGCCCTGCGCCAGCGCGCAGGCAAAAGCGCGATTACACTTCTGGCCTGACAGAACCCAAGGCAGATACTCCCGCCCGTCGGCTGGCGGCAGTGCCACCAGCTCCCGTTGGGCGTGGCCTCGCGCCCCTTGGGCCCGGCGCAGGTCGCGCGCGGCCACATCTCATGCGCCCCACTTGCTCCGCTCTTGCTTCCAACACAGCAACGGGCCACGCCCGCGCCGGGCGTCAGCCCGGCGCCACGAGAGACAACGGGCGCGGAACCTCTGGTTCCGCGCCCGCTCTACTGTCTCAGTCAGATCCGCCGGTTCACTCGGCTGCGATCTGCCCTTCGATCTTCTCAACCTTCACCGCCGAGAATTTGAACTCGGGGATCTTGCCGTAGGGGTCCAGCGCCGGGTTGGTCAGGATGTTGGCAGCAGCCTCCACATAGGCGAAGGGTACAAACACCATGTCCTCGGCGATGGCCCGGTCAGCCCGCGCCATGATCTCAATCGACCCACGGCGTGTTGACAGGCGCACCATTTCGCCCGGTTCAACCCCCATCAGCTTCAGCGTGCGCGGGTTGAGCGAGCAGTTCGCTTCCGGCTCCACTGCATCCAGAACCAATGACCGGCGGGTCATCGACCCGGTGTGCCAATGCTCCAGCTGGCGGCCCGTGGTCATGATCATCGGGTAGTCCGCATCCGGGGCCTCATCCGGCGGGATCACCGATGCCGGGGTGAAGCGGGCGCGGCCCTCAGGACGCGGGAAGCCATCGCCGAACACAATCGCCTGACCGGGGTCTGTCTCATGCAGCGACGGATAGGTGATGGTCTCGGTCTCCAGACGTTCCCAGGTGATGTTGTTCAGGGACTTCATGTTCAGCTTCATCTCGGCAAAGACTTCGCTGACATCCTTATAGTCCCAGGGCAGACCGATGCGCCGCGCCAGTTCCACGGTGACTTTCCAGTCCTCACGCGCCTCCCCCGGAGGCGCCACAGCGGGGCGCACCCGCTGAACCTGGCGGTTGGTGTTCGACACCGTGCCGTTCTTCTCATAGAGCGCCGATGCCGGCAGGATGATGTCGGCATAGTTCGCCGTCTCGGTCAGGAAGATGTCCTGAACGATCATCAACTCCAGCTTGGCAAAGGCCTCGCGCGCGTGGTCGGCATCCGGGTCTGACATCGCCGGGTTTTCACCCTGGATATACATGCCCTTGATATTGCCCGCATAAGCCTGATCGACAATCTCGGTCACAGTCAGGCCCTTCTCGTTCGAGAAGTCACCGCCGCCCCAGACATCGGTGAAGGATTTGCGCACATCATCCGAGGTCACGGTCTGATAATCCGGCAGGAACATCGGGATCAGGCCCGCGTCAGACGCGCCCTGCACGTTGTTCTGACCGCGCAGCGGGTGCAGACCCGCACCCGGTTTGCCAACATTGCCGGTCATCAGCGCCAGCGAAATCAGGCAGCGTGAATTATCCGTCCCGTGAATGTGCTGGGAGATGCCCATGCCCCAGAAGATCAGCCCCGCATTCCCCCCTGCAAAAATCCGCGCCACACGGCGCAGCTGATCCGGGCTGATGCCGCAGATTTCCGACATCTTCTCGGGCGTGAACTGCTTCAGGTGCTCTTTCTCGGCTTCCCAGTTCTCGGTCCAGCGGTGGATGTACTGGCTGTCATAGAGCTCTTCTTCGACGATCACATTCATGATCGCGTTCAGCATCGACACATCGGCACCCGGGCGGAACTGCACCATTTCGGTGGCAAAGCGGCGCAGGCCGACGCCGCGCGGGTCCATCACAATGAGCTTGCCGCCGCGCTTGGTGAACTGCTTGAAATAGGTCGCCGCCACCGGGTGGTTCTCAATCGGGTTGGAGCCGATCACGATCGCCACATCGGCGTTCTCAATCTCGTTGAAGGTCGCGGTCACCGCCCCTGAGCCAACGTTCTCGATCAGCGCCGCAACAGAGGACGCATGGCACAGACGGGTGCAGTGATCGACGTTGTTGTGCTTGAAGCCCTGACGGATGAACTTCTGGAAAAGATAGGCCTCCTCATTGGTGCATTTCGCGGAGCCGAAACCGGCAACCGATTTCGGATCTTCGTCCCGCAAGCGCATCAGCTCTTTGCCCGCCAGATCCATCGCCTCTTCCCAGGTCGCTTCGCGGAAATGGGTCGAGAGGTTGCCGGGATCGACGTTCAGGCCCTTGGCGGGCGCATCGTCGCGGCGGATCAGCGGCTTGGTCAGGCGGTGTGGGTGATGGATATAGTCAAAGCCAAAACGGCCCTTCACACACAGGCGGCCCTCGTTTGCCGGGCCATTGATGCCCTCAACATGCTTGACCTTGCCGTCCTTCACTTTCAGCGACACTTTGCAGCCGACACCGCAGAACGGGCAGACGCTTTCGGTTTCGCTGTCGTAATCCTTGCTGTCCCCAACCTGATTGTCGTCCATCACGGTCGCAGGCATCAGCGCCCCGGTCGGGCAGGCCTGCACACATTCACCACAGGCCACACAGGAGGACGCGCCCATCGGGTCAGCGATATCAAACACCGGATAGGCATCATGGCCGCGTCCAGCCATGCCGATCACGTCATTCACCTGCACTTCGCGGCAGGCGCGCACGCAGAGGTTACAGGAGATACAGGCGTCCAGATTGACCTTCATCGCCACATGGCTGTCGTCCAAGAGCGGGATCCGGTCCTTTTCCAGCTTGGGAAAGCGCGACTCTGAAACCCCGTTCAGCTCCGCCATATCCCACAGATGGGAGGACTTATCGCGCGCCTCTTCCTGCTTCGGCTGGTCGGCAACCAGCAGTTCCATCACCATCTTGCGGGCGCCTACCGCGCGCGCGTTGTTGGTGGTGACAACCATGCCCTCGGCGGGTTCGCGGATGCAGGAGGCGGCCAGCGTGCGCTCGCCCTCGATCTCCACCATGCAGGCGCGGCAGTTGCCGTCCGGACGGTACCCCGGCTGCGGCTTGTGGCACAGATGCGGGATCTTCAGACCACGGCCATTGGCAACTTCCCAGATGGTCAGACCAGCCTCGGCTGTGACCTGCTCGCCATCGAGAGTGAAAGTAATGTGATCGCTCATGGCTTATACCTCCTCGGGGAAGTGTTTGATGGTCAGACGGATCGGATTGGGCGCCGCCTGTCCCAGACCGCAGATCGAGGTATCGACCATGGCGGCACTCAGCTCTTCCAAGAGGCCCTGATCCCATTTCTTCTCGCTCATCAGCTTGACGGCCTTCTCACAGCCCACCCGGCAGGGGGTGCATTGGCCGCAGCTTTCATCTTCGAAGAAGCGCAGCATGTTCAGCGCCGCATCGCGGGCCGAGTCCTGATCAGACAGAACCACCACAGCAGCGGAGCCGATAAAGGTGCCATGCGGCTGCAACGTGTCGAAATCGAGCGGGATATCATGCATCGACGCAGGCAGCAGGCCGGAGGATGGACCGCCCGGCTGATACGCCTTGAACGCGTGGCCATCCAGCATCCCGCCGCAGGCTTCGATGATGTCGGTGATGGTGGAACCGGCGGGCAGCAGATGCACGCCCGGGTTCTTCACACGACCCGACACCGAATAGCTGCGCAGCCCCTTTCGACCGTTCTTCTCAACCGCGTTCAGGCACTCCGGCCCTTCGCGGTTGACCTTGCAAACCCAGTAGAGCGTCTCGACGTTGTGAACCAGCGTCGGACGACCAAAGATCCCCACCTGCGCCACAAAGGGCGGGCGGTGCCGCGGCTCGCCGCGTTTGCCTTCGATCGACTCGATCATCGCGCTTTCTTCACCGCAGATATAGGCCCCTGCCCCACGGCGCAGGTCAATGTAGCCCGCCTCCACGATGCCCGCCTCTTCCAGCGCGCTGATCTCGCGGCGCAGAATTTCCAGAACTGCCGGATATTCGTCGCGCATATAGATGAAGGCTTTCTCGGCCTCGACCGCCCAGGCGGCAATCAACATCCCCTCAAGGAAGACATGCGGCGTACGCTCCAGATAGTAGCGATCCTTGAAGGTACCCGGCTCGCCCTCGTCGCCATTCACAGCCAGGTAACGCGGGCCCTCATTGGCGCGCACAAAGCCCCATTTGGTGCCGGACGGGAAACCAGCGCCGCCGAGACCGCGCAGACCGGCTTCTTTGACTTTCGCCTGAACCGCTTCCCAGTCGCCATTTGCGCGCAGGTCTTTCAGCGTGGCGTAGCCGCCGTCCGCCTCATAAGCGGCAAAGGTTTCATACGCGGGGATATGCGCGTGGGTGTCGTCTGCCGCAATCGCCGCCTGCACCTTCTCGGGTGTCGCGTGGTCGATGTGGTTGTGGCCGATTTCCAGCACCGGCGCGGTGTCGCAGCGCCCCATGCAGGGCGCGCGCAGCACGCGGACCTGGCTTGCATCCAGACCGTCTTCCAGCGCCTTCTGCAGCGCTTCGGCCCCCGCCAATTCACAGGACAGCGAGTCGCAAACCCGGATGGTCAGCGCCGGTGGTGGTGTCTCACCTTCGCGCACGACATCGAAATGGGCGTAGAAACTCGCAACCTCATAGATCTCTGCCTGCCCGGTGCGCAGCTCCTCAGCGAGGGCGCGAATATGGGCCGCACTGAGACAGCCGTATTTATCCTGAATAAGATGCAGGAATTCGATCAGCAAATCCCGATTGCGCGGCTGGTCACCAATCAGGTCCAAAACCTCGCTATGCGCCTGATCCTCCAGCTGCCGGCCTTTGGGGGTTTTGCGCCCCTTGCCTTTGCCAGATTTCCACACGCCCTTGCTATTGTCCAAAGGTGCCACAATGACCTCCACTTCGCGTCGCCAGTTAAGGCGGCATTCCATTGAAGAAGCCTATCGTCAAATCGGAAATTTCGAAGGTACGATAACGAACGCTTATTGCACGAAATCGTCAACCACCGCCCGCAGGGCCTGCACCGTGGTCAAGGCAGGCTGACGGTCCAGCGTCACCATGGCAATCGGTTTGGTTGGGGCCGGATCCGTCAGCGGCAGCACCGTTGTCCCGTCCAGCGTACCCAGCGCCTCGACAAGCGCCTGCGGCAGGATTGTTGCAACCGATCCCGCCCGCGCCATCACCATCGCCGCCATGAACCCGCTGGATTCCGAACGCACTTCAGGCCGCAACCCCTGATCGGCAAAGATCCGGTCCAGAATACGCCGGTTCTGCATTTGCGGCTCCAACAGGCTCAGCGGCAGATCCGCCGCCTCCGCCCAGGTGATGCCCTCGGCGCCCGCGGGACGCTCCGCCACCATAGCCGCCGGCGCGACCAGCACATATGTCTCTTCATAGAGCGGCTGAATGCTCACCTGATCCGGGCCAAGACTGTCGTGATAGGTCACGCCGGCATCAATGGTGCCATCAAACAGCCGCTGTTGGATCACCAGCGAGCTGAGCACCTCAACCCGTGCCAGCACCCGCCGGTGGGCCAGATGCAGCCGGTCCACCAGCTGCGCCGCATACGCCGTCGCCGTTGGCACCACGCCCAGCACCAGCGTGCCGGTGACCTCCCCGCGCGCCGCCGCCACCTCCTGTTCCAACGCCTTGGCATCATCCAGAATGCTGCGCGCCCGCCGCACGATCATCATGCCTTCTTCGGTCAGACCCTGAAAGCGGTTCCCACGGCGCACGATCGACACGCCAAGACGGTCCTCAAGATTGCGGATCCGCATTGAAAACGCCGGTTGCGACATGCCGCTGTCCTGCGCCGCCTTGGCAAAATGCCGATGGCGCGCCAGGGCGCTCAACAACCTCAGATCCTTGAGTTCAATCACCGCTCTACGTCCTTGCTGCTGCCGGGGCGCCCCGATCTCTGCCCGCGCGTCACCAATGACGCAACAGGCCGAACACGCAAGGACGCAGGTCACCCTGCACCGAAGCTCGCTCGCTGTCGAGGTCGCGATAGGCGTCAGCGGAAACCGGCAGACCGACCAGCGCTACGCAGGTCCTAGATTTGCCGCTGCGCCGTTGCCGAGCGGGCAATACCATCATAGATGCCGGTCAGAATGTTCAACACCCGCGTCGCCTCGCTCACACGGTTTTCCACCCCCGGCACCTGTTCCAGCGCCTGCAGCAACAGCTTGCGGCGTTGCGCATCATAGGCTTCGGTTATCTCTAGCCCCTTGTCGGTGGCCGAATAGGTCACTCCCCCACGCCCGGACCCGGTTTTGCGGATCAGGCCCGCTGAGGCCAGTTTGCGCAGCGAATACTGAATATTCGGCACATCATCACGATTGGTGACGCGGGCCAATTCCTTGATCGTCTTGGGCCGGTCATTCATGCGGATCACGTTCAACAGGGTGATTTCGGGGCCAGAAGCCGCCAGATCCGACACCAGACCCAGGCATTCCGATTGCCAGCGCGCAAAGCCCTCAAAGGTCCGCACTAAGGCAAATTCGAAATCGCTCAGATCGTCTTCTCCCCCTTGGGGAGCAATCTTGTTCGCAGATTCAGCGGCCTCTGTCTTGGGCGATCCGGAATAGGTATCCAACAATAGTCTCCTTAAGTCAGCGGCGAAATAAGCCTCCGATGGTGGTGAAACCCGCTGTCAAGGTGTTTCGAGGACATTCATTCCCCAAAACGCCACCACGCCCCTTAGTAAATGTCTCGCGTTAGGTTTCAACCCGTCCGTGCAGTAGAAAACGGAACCATCAGGTGCAAATTCTTCCAACAGTTTGGAGAATCAGCGGAAAATAAAATTCCAGATAAATTTTATTTCACACCGAATAAGAAGAAATATAGATAAAATACCGCCATGCAGAGACTAAGTGACAGAAAATTTCACGCGGCGCGTCGGGAAATTGAGGTGCCTCAGGGCCACTCCGCCGCCAGAGCCGCATTGCCTGCGCGACGTAAAACTGTCGCTGAATCATTGCCTTGCGGTGCGGCAGGTCTCTGATTGCCGATCTCTCATCTGAAAAGTTTCGCGGCGCCTTTGCTCTCGTCGTTGCGGCGCAGACCATTAATTCACCGGTAAGTCCTGCTGATTATGCTACCCGCCGAATATGTGCAAACGCACATGTTATGAGAAGGAGCGAACCTTGGAACGACGGGCGGACCTCAAGTTGGTTGTCGCGCAGATACAGGCCACGATCGCGATGTTTGCGCGCCACGTCGAGGACCGTCTGACTGACCGTCTGACCATGTGGTTCAGTCCCGGTCGATGCGATGGCAGCGGCCCTTGGCGGACGCCGCTGCGGGTGGCATTCCGATACGCAATTCGCATGTCCGCTCTGGTGGGGAGGTCACAGCTGTGCAGCCGGGCATCCACATTTTATCCTACCGTTTTTTGTCTCAATTGGGGCAGCGCTATTTCGCGCTTGCTGATTACCGGCATCCAGACTTGTGCAATGGCATGCCATGTTGTGTTCACCATGTCACCGCCCCCAATCGGGCATGGTTTTCCGGGTTGTCCAATTCCGGTCAATCCGATCGTGAAACGAGGCAGCCCGATGGCGCGGCTGCCTATTGGGGGCTGTCGGTATTAGTCCGACTCAAATACCGCCCGCGCGCCAAACTCGCGCAAGGGCGATTGAAAGGTGCTGAAATGAAATTCCGAAATCCCGCTCGTGCAGCTTTGAACAGGCTTTCTGTTTTTGCCAAATGTAGCCTGCTCATCGCGGCGTCCACCCTTGTGGTCACCCTGTTTCTGACCTGGGAAAACCAGAAAATCCTGGGCGAAGCCGTCGACAGTGGCGTGCAGACACTTGCAGAGGGCGTGACCGTCACCGTCGCTGCGCGCAGCGGCGGCGCCATCCGCTTTGGCGACACCGAACGCCTCGAGAGCGATCTTGAATCGCTGATTGAGCTTTCGAACGGTCGCGCCAGCCACGGCATTGCGATCAACGGCAAAGGCAAGACGGTCGCCTCCACCGGCGTGGCGACAGAGGCCGAAATCGCTGAGCTGACGCTCGTCGCACAAAAAGCGATGGACTCCAATCAGATGGAGTTTAGCGAGAACGGCTATCTAGTCGCCGCACCAGCCACAGCAGGCGCCGAAGGAACTGTTGTGGTCGGCGCTGTCGGCATGGTCTGGTCGCCGGATGTGGCCTTTGCCGAAGTGGCCCCCAACCAGCTGTTGTCCTTCCTCCTTGCGGGGGCCGCCTTTGTGGTCATGCTCGGCCTCTCCGTGGTTGCGCTGCGGTCGATGATGTCCCGCCCCCTTGGCGATGTCGCCACCGCCATCAACCGTCTTGCCGATGGGGATTATGACCACGATACCGAACACCAGACGCGCGGCGATGAAATCGGCCTGATTGCACGCCATATTGAGGCGCTGAAGGCACAACTCTCCGCGGCCCGCGCCGTCGAAGAACAGCGCCATGCCGATCAGGCCGCGCAGAAGTTGGTCGTGGACCGCCTGAACGATGGGCTGCATACCCTCTCCGAAGGGGATCTGTCGCAGACCATCGACGAAGAATTCTCGGCCGATTACGAAAGCCTGCGCCAGAATTTCAACAAGACCGTCGACAAGATGGTCGGCATCATTGATGCGGTGATCGAAAATTCCTCGCGCATTCGCGCCAGTGCCGAGGAAATCAGCCAATCCTCCGGGGATCTGTCACAGCGCACGGAATCGCAGGCCGCTACGCTGGAAGAGACCGCCGCCGCGATGGAACAGCTGACTGTCAGCGTGAAATCCGCCGCCGATGGCGCGCGTGAGGTTGAGGGCATCGTATCCGAGGCAAAAGAGACAGCCGTCAACAGCGGCGAGGTCGTCACCCGCGCCGTGGATGCCATGTCCAAGATCGAGACCTCGTCGGAAAAGATCTCTCAGATCATCTCCGTCATCGACGACATTTCGTTCCAGACCAACCTTCTGGCCCTGAATGCGGGCGTTGAGGCTGCCCGCGCCGGTGAGGCTGGACGTGGCTTTGCCGTCGTCGCATCCGAAGTCCGCGCGCTGGCGCAACGCTCCTCGGATGCCGCGCAGGAGATCAAAGCCCTGATCAGCGAAAGCACCAGCCATGTGGGCGAAGGTGTGGATCTAGTCGGTCGCGCCGGCGAGGAGCTGAAGCAGATCATCGACCGGGTCGCGACCATCTCCGGTCATGTCAGCGGCATCGCCACTGGCGCGCAGGAGCAATCCACCACACTGGGCGAGATCAACACCGGCGTCACCCAGCTGGATCAGGTGACCCAGCACAACGCCGCCATGGTCGAGGAATCGACCGCAGCCAGCCAGATCCTGCGCAACGACGCCAATGAACTGGCCCGTCAGGTATCAGTGTTCAAAACCCGCAAGGCGTCAGCCAATGTGGTGGCCATGGCCCCCAGCGCCGCGGCGCCAGCCCGGCCAACCGCAGCCGCCGAACCAACAGCGGCGGCAAACCCGGCGCCTTCGGCGCATGGTGATGATGATTTCTTTGACGCCAGCCCAACTAAGGCCGCTGCCGGATGGGAAGATTTCTGATCCTCTTACAGTCGACACAATGACAAGGCGCGCCCCATCGGGCGCGCCTTTTTCGTGGTGTCCCATTTTTCAAGCCAGCCCGCCATTGTAGAAGCGGCCCCAAAGTCCCGCCCCACCGCTGGGCTGTCTGGTCAAGTGTGGCGTCACGCCGGTACGCCACACCCGCATAGTCAGGCGGGTGCAGTTGCTTTTCCCAACAACAAGGGGGCGGCCTCCGGCGACGCGCCCCCATTTCCTTTGCATGAGCAGCAGCAACCGCCGTCACCACAGGCGTTCACCGCAGCCGATCCCATCAGGCAGGCGCAGCCTTGGCACAGGCTGCGCGCCTGGGGTCAGGAACAGGCGCGAACCGGTGCCTCAGCCGATGTGCCGGGCGTCGGCGTCCAGCCCGGATAGTCCAGCGCCGCCGGAGCGGTCGGCGCAGACGGTTCGCCTTCCAGCCGCCAGGCAGGCTCCAGCCAGACCTGAGCCCGATCCGCCGCAGTCTCTGCAGCATGGACCGACACACTCAGCGCGGCGGCGTCGTGCTGCGCTGTCACCTGTAAATCATCGCCGGGCGACAGCCGCCGGGACGCATCCAGCAGAAACGCCGTCCGCCCCCAATGCCCATCCGACGTAAGCCCGTTTGTCAGCGCAATCCCCGGTGCCAGCTGCATCTCGAAACTGACAAAAACGGCATGGGCCTCACCGCCATGCGTGCAGCTCAACCGTGCATTGCTGCGCGCCGGGGCCACATCGGGGCGGGTAAAATCAAACTGAAACAGATCGGTGCCCGGCCCCAGCGACCGCAGCCCGCAGGCCATAAAATCCCCTGGCGTGATCTGCGCCACCCGCGCCAGATGATGAAATGCGCTGAGGTCGAACCCCTCCGCCGTCTGCGGCCGCCACTGCTGCAGCAGCGCCTCACTCTCAACCAGCTGGGCCACCAATGTCCCGGTTTCAGGGACCGCCCGCGCGCCCGGCTTGGCCAGCACAGCCATCGCATGGCTCAGCGTATCCAGCGCGCCTTCCCCCAGCAGCACCGTATCGACGATCTCGGAGACCACCACATCGGCCTGGTCCGGCATATCGACGCCGATGACAATCTCATGCGACCACTTCGAAAGAACCGTAATGCGGTCGCTCAGACCGTTGTCGGCAATCACCTGCGTGGCCGCCGCCGCGATCAGCGGCTGCTGTTCGCAGGTATAGACATGTTTGGCCCCAGCCCGCGCCGCCAGCATCGCCGTCAGCCCCGCGCCGCAGCCGATGTCCAGCACAATATCGCCCGGCCTCACCTTCATCGCGATCGCCTCGGCATAGGCGCGGTTGCGTGCCTGATCTGCCAACATGGGAAAATGCCAACGCGGCACAAACGTCTGATGCAGCCGCTCCTGCAGGATCTGCGCCTCATGGTGATGCGGGTCCAGTTGCAACGCCTCTGCCAACAGCTGCGAGGTCTGCACCCCGCCATCCGCGAGGGAGGCCGTTTTTGCAAGCTGCACAAATGTCCCGGCATCCGCACGCGCCGTTTGAGAGGAGCGCGGAGCAGGGGTCGGCGTTTGTATTTTAAGCAATTTTTAGTTTTCCCTATTTGAGGCAAATGCACCTGATCGCGACTATCCTCCATGCGGGTCTAAGAATTGGTAAAGGCGTCACGACACATCCAGCACGCCTCAGCGACCGCCCCCTTGCCAAGCACCGCTCAGTTTTCTAGCCTTGCGATAACGGTCACACACACAATGGGAGGGCATCAGCTGAACATGCGTATCATCCGCCGACTTCAGCACGGTCCCCGTCTGGCCCTGTAAATCCGTTTGCAGGGCTGGCCAGAGGAAAGTCTCAGAAACTGGTCTGCCTATTGCCGCTGCCGCGGCCATATCCTTTTGAGCTGAGTTTTCCATGTCCGTCATCAATCTCAATGCCCTGGGTGTCACCGTTGGCGATCCGCTGTTCTCCGACCTCTCCCTGACCCTCTCAAAAGGCGACCGTATCGGTCTGGTCGCCGCCAATGGGCGCGGGAAATCAACCCTTCTGGCCTGTCTCGCCAATGAGCTGGCCCCAACCACAGGCGAAATCACCCGCGCCCGTGGCCTGCGCATCGGCCATGTGACACAAAGCCTGCCCGCAGACGCGCTGCCAATCACGCTGTACGACTGGGTGCAGGCCGCGCTGCCAGCCGAGCAGGCCGATTACGAAAGCTGGCGCGTTGATGTTGTGCTGGATGAGCTGCAGGTGCCGTATGACTTCCAGCACCAGCCGCTGGGCACGCTCAGCGGCGGCTGGCAGCGCACCGCCATGCTCGCTGCCGCCTGGATCAATACGCCGGATCTCCTGCTGCTGGATGAGCCGACCAACCATCTGGATCTGAAACGCATCGCCTTTCTCGAAGGCTGGCTGTCGCAGCGCCCCCGCGATCTGCCGATGGTGATCACTTCCCATGACCGCGCCTTTCTGGATGCCACGACCACGCGCACCCTGTTCCTGCGGGCAGAGGGATCGCGGGTGTTTCAGCTGCCGTTTTCCGCAGCCCGCAGCGCTCTGGACGACCATGACGCCGCCGAGGCGCGCCGCCACAGCAATGACCTGAAGAAGGCCCAGCAGCTGCGCCAGCAGGCGGCCAAGCTGAAAAATGTCGGCACCAACTCCGGCTCCGACCTGCTGTTGACCAAGACCAAGCAGCTGGCGGATCGCGCCGACCGGCTGGAGGCTGCGGCCATCCCCGCGCACCGCGAACACTCTGCAGGTGACATCCGGCTCGGCAACAGCGGCACCCACGCCAAGGCCTTGATCACACTGGAGGATCTCACGGTGGACACACCGGACGGACGGCCGCTTTATACCACGGGCCAGAAATGGATCACCCCCGGTGACCGCATCGTCCTGCTGGGCGCCAATGGCACTGGCAAGACGCAATTGGTCCGGATGATCCAGCAGGCCCTGACCGGCACGCGCGCGGATATCAAATGCGCGCCCTCGGTTGTCCCGGCCTATTCGGATCAGCACCTCAGCCAGCTGTCCGGGCCGGAGACCCCGCTGGCGCTGGTCACGGCGACCTCAGATGTTGGCGATCAATCCGCGCGCAGCCTGCTGGCGGGTGCCGGGGTCAAATTCGCCCTGCAGGATACCCCGGTTGCGGCCCTCTCGGGCGGGCAGAAGGCGCGGCTGGCGATGCTGCTTTTGCGGCTCAAACACCCGAATTTTTATCTCCTAGATGAGCCGACAAACCATCTCGATATCGAAGGGCAGGAAGCGCTGGAGGCAGAGCTGGTCGCCCATGGTGCCGCCTGTCTGCTGGTGAGCCACGATCGCAGTTTCCTGCGCGCAGTTGGCAATCGGTTCTGGCAGATTCGCGGTCGCCGCCTGGAGGAGGTCGCCAGCCCCGAGGCCTTCCTCGCCTCTGAAATGGCCGCCCTCTGACAGACCGGGGCGGCAGGCCAGCCGCCCCGCCGCCGCCTGCCTAAATTTTGGGCAAAGCACTGTCCGCAGAGCCCCCTATCACCTCAACACCGCAGAACCGCTTGCGCCGCGACGGGCTTTTGGTGACCCTGCGGGCAGCAATACCAGCCCCAAAGCGGGGTAAGGCCCGACCAGAGGATACCCCGCAATGCCCGCGACGATTGCCATCACCCGCGCCAGCCCGGCAGAGCCCGAGGCCCGGTCTCTGATCCGCCGTCATCTGGACCAGATGGCCGCGCAATCCCCCGAAGAGAGTTGCCACGCGCTCGACGGCAGCGGGCTTGACGCCCCGGATGTGGCCTTCTTTCTATTGCGGCGCGAGGGCACAGCGATTGCAATGGGGGCTCTCAAAACGCTGTCAGGCGGCGGGCGCGAATTGAAATCCATGCACACCCTGGCCGAGGCCCGCGGCAGCGGCGCCGGGCGCCAGATGCTTGAATTTCTGCTGCACAGGGCGCGCGCGGAACAGGCAACAGCGATCTATCTGGAAACCGGCTCCACACCCGATTTCCTTGCCGCAAGACGGCTTTACGAGAGCTACGGCTTTGTCGAATGTCCGCCGTTCGAAGGCTACACCGAAGACCCCTGGTCGCTCTTTATGCGCCTCGACCTGCCCGCCGCGACTTGACCCTTCCCCGCGTCCTGTCATAACTGGCGCCAGCGGTCCCTTAGCTCAACTGGATAGAGCAGCTGACTTCTAATCAGCAGGTTGAGGGTTCGAGTCCTTCAGGGATCGCCAGTACGCCTTTACCATTCGGCAATATGCGACAGACCGACCATATCTGGTCGGCTCACACGATGCCTGCCTGACCTCTGCAACAGGCCGCCCCTCCCTTAACTTGACAAAAGAACTAAGGTTAAATAGGTGACGGAACGCGCCCGAAATGGCGCTCTCAGCAAGATTCTGCGCCTCTCGCGGCACCGAAATCCAGCCATCCCCGATCAACAGAATGATCAACACTGCGGCAACCCCCTGCCGCTGGCTGGAGAGACACGTGAGACAGGCCCAACCATCTTGGAAACTAGGGAAAAAACACGGCCCGATGCGGTTTGCCCGGCGTGGATCAGGCTGGCGCACCCCACTGAGGTCCTGTGCAGCGCCCCTGGCCGCGCTGGTGCTGGGCCTCCTGCCGCTGCCCGGCAGCGCGGATCCCTTTCCGGCAGTGATCGACCACCGCTACGGCACCACAACGGTGCCCGCCAAACCCACCCGCATCGTCTCGCTCAGCTTCATCGGGCATGATTTTTTGCTGGCGTTGGGAGAGCGCCCCTATGCGCTGCGCAAGTGGTACGGCAGCGACCCCTATGGCGTCTGGCCCTGGGGGCATGATGCGCTTGGGGAGGCTCAACCGGTGGTGATGCGGGGCGAGATCGACATCGAACGGATCGCGGCCATGGAGCCTGATCTGATCGCCGCGCAGTGGTCCGGCATCACCGCACAGCAATATGCGCTGCTGTCGCAGATCGCCCCGACCCTACCGCCGCGCGCCGAGGATGGCGACTATGGCACCCCCTGGCAGCAGATGCTGCTGCGACTGGGAACCGCCACCGGCAAGCGCACCACCGCTGAGGCGATTGTCACCCGGATCGAGGGGCGTTTTGCCGAGCTGCGCGCATCCCATCCCGAATGGCAAGGCGCCAGCGCCATGATGGCCTGGGCCGGCCACACCCGCGCCTATACCCGCGCCGATATTCGTGGCCAGTTCCTCACCGCCTTAGGGTTTTCGGTGCCGGACGCGCCGGGCGGGCCAAATGCGCTCAACAGGTTTTACGTTGAATTCCCCGCCGAAGACCCGTCGGCGATGGATGTGGATGCGCTGATCTGGCTGGATACCGGGCGCAATGTCGAAAAACTCGCCCGGATGCCGCTGCGCCATACCACACGGGCCTATCGTGAGGGGCGCGAGATCTATGCCGACAAATTGCTGTCCGCCGCGCTGTCCCATTCCAGCCCGCTCAGCCTCGATTATGCGCTCGACCGGCTGGTGCCCCTGCTGGAGGCGGCGGCGGATGGCGACCACGCAACCGTGGTGAGCAGCACTGCAAATGCCGAGCTACTCGCGAAGGAAGGCTCCTGACATGACCGTGTCGACACTCTCGCTGCCACGGCACTCCCGCACTGGCGATCTGCGGCTGCTGTGGCTTGGGACTGCGTTGCTTGCGCTTGGCCTGCTGTCCATTGCCGCCCTCAGCCTTGGTGCCCGCGCCACCGGCGGGGCTGAGATCTGGGGCGCTTTGACCAGCTATGATCCGGACAATGCCGATCATATCGTGGTGCGCAATATGCGCCTGCCGCGACTGATCGGTGCTGGGCTGGCGGGGGCGGCTCTTGGCATGTCGGGCGCGCTGATCCAGGCGATGACCCGCAACCCGCTGGCTGATCCCGGCCTTCTGGGCATCAACGGTGGCGCAGCCCTTGGGGTTGTGCTGTGCATTCTTGTTCTGGGCGTGACCGACCCGGCTGAATTCATCTGGGTGGCCCTCGGTGGTGGTCTGACCGCCTCCGTGCTGGTGTTCCTCCTCGGCGGTGGCAGCCAGGCCAACCCGCTGCGGCTGATCCTGGCCGGGGCTGCGGTCAGCGCGCTGTTTCTGGCACTCACCCGTGCCCTGCTGTTGGTCAGCCGACAGACGCTGGATGTCTATCGGTTCTGGGTGCTGGGCGGGTTCGACGGCATTCAGCCCGCGACGCTCCAGTCTCTGCTGCCGTTTCTTATCCTGGGCGCGCTGCTGGCCATTATCGCGGGGTTCGGCCTCAACGCACTGATGCTGGGCGAGGATACCGCCAAGGGGCTGGGCGTGCGCACCGGGCTGACACGGCTCACAGCCGGGGCCGCGATTGTGCTCCTGTGTGGCGCAACCGTTGCCATGGCCGGGCCGATTGCCTTTGCCGGGCTGATCGTGCCGCATATCGCCCGCTGGGCCGCAGGTCCCGCGATTGGCTGGTCGCTCGCCTTCTCTGCCATGTTCGGCGCGCTGCTGCTGATCGCGGCAGATCTTCTGGGGCGGCTGGCGCTGTTTGGCGGCAATATGCAGGCCGGGGTGATGACCGCGCTGATTGGCGGACCAGTGCTGATCTGGCTGGTTCGCCGCAACGGGGTGCGCAAGCTATGATCTGGACCCTCCGCCTCTCTGCCCTGTCGCTGCAAATCTCGCGCCGCGCGGTTCTCACTGCGACCCTGCTGTTCAGCGTGGTGCTGGCGACTGCGGTGCTGGCCCTGACCCTGGGCAGCTACCCGCTGAGCCCTGCGGACATGCGGGAGATCCTGACCGGCGGCGGCACCGCGATCCAGCAGATGATCCTGTTGGACCATCGCATGCCGCGTATCCTGACCGCACTTGGCGCAGGGGCTGCCTTCGGCCTCTCCGGTGCGCTGTTCCAGACCATGATGCGCAACCCGCTGGCCTCTCCCGATGTGATCGGCTTCAACGCCGGGGCCAGCTGCGGCGCATTGGTCGCGATGATGCTCACCGGTGGCATGGTGCTGCCAGGTGCCATTGTCGGCGCACTCATCACTGCCAGTGTTGTCACCCTCCTGGCCTGGTCGCGTGGCCTGCCACCCTATCGGCTGATCCTCACCGGTGTGGGGGCCAGCCTCGTGCTGACCGCCCTGGGCGATCTGCTGATCAGCCGCATGGATGCCCAGACCGCCGCAGATATGGCGCAATGGCTGATCGGCACGTTGAACGCCCGCAGCTGGAGCGATGTTGCCCTCATCTGGGGCGGCCTGCTGCTGCTGGCTCCGGCGCTGGTCTGGCTGCACTTCCCGCTCACCCGGCTGGGCATGGCCGATGATATCGCAACCGGGCTGGGGATGGCGCTGTCACCGCTCAGACTTGCACTCACCGGCACCGGCATCCTGCTTGCCGCATTGGCTGTCAGCACCGCCGGGCCGCTGCCTTTTGTGGCCTTTGCCGCCGGTCCCATCGCCCGCCGCCTGATCCCCAATGGCCGCCCCGTGCTGCTGGCCGCGGCAGCCACCGGCGCGCTGATCACCCTGCTGGCAGATACCGCCGCCCGCGCGGTGCCGATGATCCAGCTGCCTGCCGGTGTCTTCACCGCGCTGATTGGCGCCCCGGTGCTGATCTGGCTGCTCTTGGCCCAATTCAGAAAAGGAGCCCTGTGATGGCTGCCACCGCCCGCCTGCGCGCCGAGGATCTCTCGGTGTCCTACAGCCGCACGCCCGTGCTCAACGGGCTGTCGACAGATCTCCCCGATGGCGCGCTTACCGTGATCGTCGGTCCCAATGCCTGTGGCAAATCCACCCTGCTGCGGGCGCTGGCCCGGCTCCAGCCTGCGGGCAAGGGTCAGGTGCTGTTGGATGGCAAGGCGATCCACCGACAGGGCAGCCGCGCCGTCGCGCAGCGCCTTGCGATCCTGCCGCAGACCCCCACCGCCCCAGAGGGGCTGACCGTGCGCGATCTGGCCACCCGCGGCCGCACCCCGCATCAATCGCCGCTGCGCCAATGGTCCAGACAGGACGCCGAGGCGGTCACCCGCGCGCTCGATCTCACCCAGATGACACCCCATGCGGATCGTCCGCTTGAGGCGCTCTCCGGTGGGCAGCGCCAACGCGCCTGGATCGCCATGGCGCTGGCGCAGGACACTGACATCCTGCTGCTGGATGAACCCACGACATATCTCGATCTGCCGCATCAGATCGAACTGCTGAAACTGGTGCAGCAGCTCAACCGGGACACCGGGCGCACCGTGGTCATGGTGCTGCATGACATCAATCTGGCCGCGCGCTTTGCCAGCCACATGATCGCGCTGAAAGACGGGCAGGTCTTCTGCGAAGGCCCCCCGAAGGAGGTGGTCACCGAAGGCGTCCTGCACTCCGTCTTCGCCCTGCCCTGCCGGATCATTGCCGATCCCGTCCACGGCAGCCCGCATGTCATCCCGGAGTGAGTGAGACCCCATGACCATCAACCCGACCTTCCCGCTACAGACCACCGCCACCCTGTCCACGTTGGCCTTTGGTACCCTGCGCACGCCCCTTGTCGCCATGGCGCAGGAGCATGAGCTGCCGGTCATCGAAGACAGCGACAGCGCCGTCACGGTCGAGGTGCCCAGCTTTGGCCACTATCATTTCACCGCGCAGGGTGACGGGGTCGAAATCCGCGTCTCTGCCGCCCTGCCCGACCGTCTGCATATGCTGAAGGATGGCTTTGCCGAACATCTGGAGGAGCTGCAACCCGGCCTGTCCCAGACCCTGCGCTGGTCCGACACCGCCACCGTCGGCGCGCTGCCTCCGAACGTGCATGTCACCACCGTAATGTCGATCACCCCGGTGGGCCGCGCCTTCCTGCGGGTGCGGGTGAAGGCGGCGGATCTCAGCAGCTTTCAGGAGGACGCCATTCATTTCCGCCTGCTGTTGCCCGCTGCGGATTGCGCCGACCCCGCGTGGCCTCATGTGGCTGAAAACGGCGCCACTGTCTGGCCCTCGGGTGACAAGGCGCTGCACCGCCCGGTCTATACCACCCGCGATATCGATCATGCCGCCGCAGAGATGACCTTTGACATCTTCCTGCACGATGGTGGCCGCGCCACCAATTGGGTTCTGGGCGCCAAACCCGGCGACACGCTTCGGATTGCAGGCCCCGGAGGTGGTGGCATTCCGCAGACCTCGCAAATCCTGATCTATGCCGATGAAACCGCTCTGCCCGCAGCGGCCCGTATTCTGGAAACCCTGCCGCGTGACAGTCGCGGAGCGGCGGTCTTCCTCGCTGCAGACGGGGCCGATTGCGGCTATCCCATCACCGCGCCAGAAGGCATCTCCGTCACCTGGCTGCGCCACGCTGACCAGCAGAGCCTGTGCGATCTGGCCCTGACCGCCCGTGCGCGGACCCCCGACCACTTCCTGTGGTTTGCCTGCGAAAAATCCGACGTGCAGCGCCTGCGCACCGCGATAAAGCAGGACAAACCCGCCCCCGGACAAAGCTATATCGCTGCCTATTGGAGCCAATCATGACCATCCGCAGACCAGCGGCCCTTGCCGCGCTGTTGCTGATCCCCTCGCTGGCTGTGGCGCAGGAGGCCCCCGTCGCCCCGACCACATCCGCGCCGCAAATCACCACGCAATCCCCAGCCACCACGGCCCCAGCCACCACGGCCCCAGCCACCACGGCCCCCGTCGCACCCGCTGCCCCGGCTGCCCCGGCGGGCACATCGACGCCTGCGGCGCCAGCCGTCTCGGGTGAAACGCCGACACCGGGCCTCTCCGGCACCAGCGCCCCCGCGACCACCACTGCCGATGGAGCAGGCCCCACCGTCGAGACGACACCCGCAGCCGACACCAGCCCCGCGCTCAATGACACGCCCGCAGCAACGCCCGCGCCCCAACCCGAGGCACCGCTCTCCCAGCAGGAGATGCTGGCTGAAACCGCCAGCGACGCGGCGGCGCAAGCGGTCAAGTTCCTGCGCGACGGCGGGCCGTCGATCTGGGCGATTGCGGCGCTTTCTGTGATCACACTGGCGCTGATCCTGTGGAAAATCTGGCGGCTGGCGCTGATCGGCGCCTGGTCGCGGGGCAATGCGGGTCGCGCCGTCGCCGCCTTTGAGAGGGGCGAACAGGACAGCGCCCGCGACATCGTCCGGGGCCGACGGGGCATCCGCTCCAAAGTCGTCGCCTCCGCACTGGCCTCCGTCTGCACCCTGCCCGAAGATCGCGCCCGCGAGGAAACCGCCCGCGTGGCGAAGCTGCATCTGGCCTCGGCCGGCACCGGCCTTGGCGCGCTGGAATTGATTGCCACCATTGCCCCGCTCCTGGGCCTTCTGGGCACGGTTCTGGGCATGATCGCGGCCTTTCAGGCATTACAGGCCGCCGGGTCCAAGGCCGATCCCGCGCTGCTGGCCGGCGGCATCTGGGAGGCGCTTTTGACCACCGCTGCCGGCATGGCCGTAGCCATCCCAGCCTCCGCCGCGCTGACCTGGTTTGAGGCCGTGATCACCCGCATCCGCCGCGACGTCGAAGACAGCGCCACCCGCATCTTTGTCGCCCATCAGCCGCAGTCGCTGAAACTCGCCGCTGAGTAACCCGATGCAGTTCACCCAAGCTCCGAAACCCCGGCGCAAACCCAGCCTGACGCCGATGATCGACGTAGTGTTTCTGCTGCTGGTGTTTTTCATGCTGGCGTCCCGCTTTGGCACCGATGCGGTGCTGGACCTGCCGCTTGCAGGTCAGGGCGGCAGCTACACCGGCCCGCCCCGGCTGATCGGTATCGGCGCGGGCAATCTGGACCTGAACGGGCTGCCGGTGGCCGACAGCAACCTGGCCGAGGCCCTGGCCCCGCTGATGGACAGCCCCGGCGACATACTGGTGTTGCGCGGGCGCGATCAGGCCGATCTGCAACGCATCACCGATGTGACCAGCCTGCTGCGGCAGGCGGGGTTCACCAATTTTGTTCTGGTGGAGTGAGGAGGCCCTATGGACCTGACCGATCCCCCCCGCCGCGCGCGTGGTGAATCCATCGTGCCGATGATCAACGTCGTGTTCCTGCTGTTGATCTTCTTCCTGATGACCTCGCGACTCGCCCAGCCTGACCCGTTTGAGGTATCCCCGCCCGACGCCGGCTTGGAAGGCGAAGCCAAATCCGACGATGTGCTTTATATCGACGCCACGGGCCGGCTGCATTTCGACGGCAGCGAAGGCCCCGCCGCGCTCAGCCGACTTGCCAGCGCACCCGGCAAAACCGTGCAGCTGCGCGCCGATGCGCGGCTGCAGGCAACAGAACTGGCGCGGATCCTGCGACAGCTGGCCGAGGCCGGGCTGAGCCACGCCGAACTGGTGGTGAACCCGCAATGAAACGTGCAGCCGAACTCACCGTCTTTGCCGGGATCGCCACAGTGATTCACGTGGCGCTCTTTGCCAGTGCGCCCAAATCCGGTGCTGAGGCCAGCGGCGGGGGCGGCGATGCCATGGTCTCGGTGCAGGCCGCCAGCGCCACCGTCGCCGAGATGGTCGAAACCTGGGAGCGCCCGCCGCAGACCCAACCGCAGATCGACACCGCCCTGACACCACCGCAGACCGCCCCGACAGCACCCGTGGTGCCCCAGTTCGAACTGGCCCAGGCGCCCAGCGCCGCGCGGCAGATCGCCCTTGCCAAGCCCACGCCGGACGACAAGCTGCAACTGGACACGACACCGCCTCCCCCGCCTCCGCCACCGCAAAAGGCAGAGCCGCAACCCGATCCCGATCTTCGCCCCCGCGCAAAACCGCGCACCAAACAGGAACCGACCCCGCAGACCGCCCAAAAGGCCAAGCAGACCTCCGCAGGCCGCGCGGCCCAGCGCGCCGTCGGGTCGGGGGGTGGTGCGCAGGCCGGTCAGGCCGGACGCGCCGCCGCTGCCACGGCGCAGGCCGGGCAACAGGCGAAACTCAAATCCATCTGGGGTGCAAAAATCCGCGCCCGCGTCGAACGGCGCAAACGCTACCCCTCTGGCGCCAGAGGCAACGGCAAGGTCATTGTGCGCATCACCGTGGCGCGCAACGGCCAGCTGATCAGCCACCGCATCGCCAGATCTTCCGGCAATGCAGCGCTGGACCAGGCCGCTCTTCAGGCCGTTGCCCGCGCCCGCAAGTTCCCTGCCGCGCCCAAGCAGCTGTCTCTCAACCAGATGACCTTCAACCTGCCGATGACCTTCTCCAAATAGCCCGTCAGGTCCATGGCAATGTCCAAACGGCCCGCAATTCTCATGCGGGCCGTTTTCTTTTCTGCTCACCCAAGTGGCCCACACGGCACAAAAAACTGCGCCCGCAGATCTTGCGGACGCAGGTGCCGTTCCCCCTTAGCCGTGACTAAGGCTCAGAACTTCGATGTCAGTGTCAGGGCAATGTTTCGCCCGTCGCCGAAGTAGCAGGCACCGCCCTGACAGGTGGTGACATAACGCTCATCGGTGAGGTTCTGCACATTCAGCGACACCAGCCAATTGTCCTGACCGTAAGAAACAGCCGCATCATAAAGCGTATAGGACGGCGTCAGATAGGTCCCGGTCCCCCCCCAGGCTTCGCCGTTGTAGCGCACGCCGCCGCCAAAGCTCCAGCCCTGCAAGGCACCCGCTTCGGGGGCGTAGTTCAGCCACAGCGAGGCGGCATTCTTCGGCACCTGCGCGATATAATCGCCCTCGGCATCTTCGCTATCAAGATAGGTATAGGCCGCATCCACTGTCAGATCACCAAAGCGGTGGAACAGTTCCAGCTCCAATCCCTTGGCCGAGGCGGCACCGGTCTGCACCTGAAAGCCCGGATTGCTTGGATCCGCCACCGTCATATTGGACTTGGTCAGATCGAACACCGCCGCCGTCAGCAGCGTATCACTGCCTGCAGGCTGGAATTTCACACCCAACTCATACTGCTCACCACGGGTCGGCTCAAACGCCTTGCCATTCACATCGCTGCCAATCGCATCCTGACGGAAGCTTTCGGCGTAGCTGATGTAGGGGGCGATGCCGTTGTCAAAGCGGTACATCACCGCCGCATTGCCGGTCCATTCGCTGTCACTGGCCGCGATGCTGGTCGCACCAAAGCTGCCATTGCTCGGCCCGCTCTCGATCTTGCCATAGCGCAGACCAAAATCGACAAACAGCCGGTCATCATAGCTGGCACGCTGCTGCACATAAGCGCCGGTTTCAGTGATGGAGGTTCCCGGTGTATCCGTCACTGAGACCGTCGGGTAACCGACATAAACCGGGTTGAACGGATCAATCGGGCCAACCTGTGCGCCGTAGCCTGTGTCGCTGTCGTAATGGCCGCGCGTATAGCTCGCCCCGACAATGGTTCGCATGTCGAAACCACCAAGCCGGTATTCCGCCGTGCCATAAGCATCAAGCCCCCAGGTTTTCAGCGTGTTTTCAGCCCGGTAGAAGGTCCGGTTGATGGTGCCATCCGGATTGTACCGACCTGAGCCGAAGTTGTCGAAGGCCCACCAGGCATGCTGGTATTCACCGTCGCTCTCCAGATAGCGCGCATTGGCGTTGAGGCTCCAAACCGCGTTGAAGCGATGTTTGAACATCGCCGTGATGGCCCGTTGTTCTGTATTGAACGTATCAAACCCCGGCTCCCCCACAAACAGGCTGTTGGGCAGGTAATCGCCATTGCCAAGCCCGGTCGCAGGCAGCAGCGTGCCCGCCATGGAGGCAAACTGGATCAGCGGGCTGCCATCGCTTTTCTGGTAGTTGGCCAGAATGGTCAGCTCTGTATCGTCGCTGGGCCGCCAGGTGATCGAGGGCGCCAGAACAACCGTGTCATCCTGCGAATGATCGACCTGTGTTTCGGCATCCCGCAGCAGACCGACAAAGCGATAGCGCAGGGTGCCGCTGGCGTTCAGATCACCGCTGACATCCACCGCCGCCTGTTTGCGATCATGGGATCCGACCTGCAGCTGAAACAGGTTTTCGGCCTCCTGTGCGGCGGTTTTGGATGTGGTGTTCACCACCCCGCCCACTGCGCCGCTGCCATACAGCCCGGAGGACGGGCCTTTCAGCACCTCGACGCTGTTCAGCAGGAAGGGTTCCGGCTTGGTGTCATTGTAAAACCCATACCGCGCGGGCAGCCCGTCGTGCAGGGTGCTGGCGTCAAAGCCGCGCACCAGATACCAGTTGGCGCGGCTGTCCAGCCCCCATTGGCCGCCAACAACCCCAGCAGAATATTGCAGCGCCTGTTCGACATTCTGGGCACCGCGCTCCGCCAGCTCCTGAGCGGTGACCACCGTGACCGAGCGCGGCGTCTCGGCAATGGCATCCCCGGTTTTGGCCACCGTGCCGGTATCAAGGGACACGCTTTTGCCAAAGAAGGCATCCCCGGAGTCCTGAGTTACAATAATTGGTTCCAGTTCGACAACTTCAGCCATTGCCGGCACAGAGGCCAGCAGGGCAAAGGTCGACACAGCAGTGCGTCGCAGAATCATGTCCCGTCTCCGCTTGTTTTGCGGTTGATGTTCTGCCTGACTTTTCGCTGGGTGATTGGGGGGGTAGCCGGGCTGAGTTCTGCTGGCAAGACCTGATACCAATCCCGGCTGCAAAAGCTCTGAGGGCGGTGCAGAAACCGCAGGTTTCGCACGCATCAAGCGCAGCAAACCATGCCCACACCACCATAAGATCGCAAAGCAGCAATGGCCCCCTTTGGCCGCGTCCAGTTAACCCCGCCGAAACATCTGTTGCAGCGTCACCAGATATCTGCGCCCGCCCTCTGCGCAACGCCCAGAAAAAGTATCAACACCCCTGCCCGAATGTTTCGCACGCGAAACAATTGGACAGAAACGCTGACCTGTCACCGCGCCCTCGGTCATCGGAGTTGGAACAGCTCGCTCAGCGCGCCCCATTGAAGACAGTGACAAACATGATTGCCATTACATAGTTTGCTATCTATATTAATAGCAGGCACTGTAATTGACCCAGCATGGAGACCCGCCATGAAAACACGCATCCACGCCATCGCAGGCACGATCGGCTTTCTGACCATCTTGCTGTTCTGGACATCCACTGTCCTGTCTGAACTGTTTGCCTCCCATGAAACAGTGGCGGCGGTGAAATCAGCCATCCTGATGGGCATGTTCATCCTGATCCCGGCAATGGCGATTGTCGGCGGCTCCGGGTTCTCGCTGGCCAGCGGGCGCAATGAGCCGCTGGTTTCGGCCAAAAAGAAGCGGATGCCTATTATTGGCGCCAACGGTCTGCTGGTGCTGGTGCCGATGGCCTTCTTTCTCGAATCCCGGGCCGCAGCCGGACAATTTGATGCCACCTTCTACAGCTTGCAGGTCGCCGAGCTGCTGGCGGGGGCAACCAATCTGGTCCTGATGGGGCTGAACATGCGCGATGGCATTCGCCTGTCAGGAAAGGCCGCGTCGGCCATTCAGGTCACACTGACCAGCAGCGAGACACTCGCAACCGGAACGATGGCGTTTCACATGACCAAACCTGCAGGGTTTCAGCATCAGGCGGGCCAATGGATCCGCCTGACCATCGCAAATGCCGCAGAGGATGGCAAAGCCAGGTCCCGCATCCTCTCCATCGTCAGCGCACCGGATGAGCCGCAGATCACAGTGGCCACCCGGATCAGCGACAGCGCCTTTAAACGCAGCCTCAGCACACTGCCCGACGGGGCAGAGCTGACGGTCGCCAGCCCTTCCGGCACCTTCACTCTGCACGAAGATACCAGCCGACCTGCGGTTTTCATTGCCGGTGGCATCGGCATTACCCCGCTCATGTCAATGCTCCGGGACGTCACCGCAACCAAGGCCACGCATAAGATTGCGCTATTCTATTCCAACCGCTCACCGGCGGCAGCCCCCTTCCTGAGCGAACTCGAAGAGTTGCAGAGGACCACTTCCAACGTCCAGCTGATCGCGACGATGACCGATCTGGACGCCGAGGACAGCTGGAGCGGTGAGACCCGCCAGATTGATCAGGACATGCTCCGCCGCCACCTCAGCGATCTCAATGCGCCGATCTACTATTGCGTCGGCCCTGCGGGCATGGTGACCGCCACGCAGAAAATGCTCACCGACGCCGGCGTGGTAGAGCAGGATATCCGGGTTGAATCCTTCACCGGCTACTAGGAGCTTTTGACAAACGTGAAAATGGTCTGCCCGCCTTTGCACCGGCTGCTGCAGGGCCATCAGGGGGCGGACAGCCTCAGCTCAAATCCCCCGCGCGCAGGGTTTTGACCACCCGCTGAAGCAGGTCGATAAATGTTCGACGTTCCGCCTCTGACAGATCGGCCAGCATTACGCCGTTCACATCCCCGGCCGCCCGGTAAGCCTGATCACGGATCGCCTTGGCTTTCTCCGTCAGATAGATCACCCGGGCCCGCCCATCCTCAGGATGCGCCTGCCGCACAATCAACCCATCCCGCTCCATCCGGTTCAGCGTATTGGCCATGGTTGCCTGTTCGACATCCGTTTTGGCCACCAGTTCACGCTGGGTCTGGCCATCGCGCTGCCAAAGCGCCAGCAGCGCCGGGAACTGCCCGGGCACAATGCCCAGCGGCTCGATTTCCCTGCGCAGCCCCTCAAAGGCAAGCCGCGCCAATTGATTTATCAGATATCCGGCTGAGGTATTTTGATCAAAGGTCATGCGCCACCGGTAGCAGTGCATAGCATAGAATGCAATAATGCCGCAAAGCGCGGCTCACCGCGCCGTATCACGCTCAGTCATGAGTGGCCCTATCAGAACGCGCCCAGAATGCGGTGCTAGCACCACCTGCTCCCGCCCTGCGACGGCTCATCGGACACATTCGACAGGCAAAACATCACACTGCGGCCGGTTTAGCCGTCGATTGGCTGAACCGCCTGAACCGCGCGCTTCGCCAGTTCCATAATCGCCTCTCGGCTGCGCGCTACCGCGATGAACCGGGCGTTGTGGCAGAATTTTGCCCCCGCAACACCAGAGGCCGCCACAAGCGCCTCATCCGTAAGGCCCGCCCAGGCTGCGGGCAGATCGGCGCGGCTCTCGAAACTGTCGCCGCTCTTGCGGATGGTGGTCAGCGTCCAGTCGCTGCCGCGCGGATGCACCACGAACAGCAGATGATCGGCGCCCGCCTTCTCCACCGCTGAGCGGAAGGGCATGCCCATCGGCAACTCCAGCACCCTGCCCGCGCCTGCGACCTCAATCGCCTGCAGCACCATGGTTTCCGCCCGCCGTTTCGCAGCCTTGCCCCGGATCGACGCCTCGACAAAGGCCCGCGCCACCGGCAGCGCCGCCAAGAAGGCCCGATCATCCGCACCTTCACTGCGGTCGTCAAACACCGGCTTCAGCGTTTCCAGCAAAACCGGCAGCGTCATCCCTGCCAGAGGCCCAGCCACACCGGGGTCAATCGCACCATTGTCCAGCAGATCCACCGGCAGCACGAAGCCCTGATCAAAACTGTGGTGGATGGCGTCAATGTCGGCCTCCGGCACATCGAGGCTGCGAAGGTAATCACGCCCGAAATGGTGCCAGATCAGGCCAAAGGAGCTGTAGGGCTGGCCATCTTCGCGCAGGGGATTGGGGCGCTGATGATGGTCGAAAATCTGCGCCGCGGCATCATAGGCCTGCCCCACATCATAGATGATCCGCCCCGTGTCCGGCGTGATCCATGCAGCCTCCCGCGAGCGTATCAGCTCTGCATCGGGAAACAGACGGGTCAGGATCACCGAGGACAGAAGTTCATCGGCATGAAACCCGCCGGAATGGGTCACAAGATGGGTGATGGTCATAAACAACGCTCCACGGCGGCAGGACAGAAGACAGGCGCCCCAAAAGGCGCCCACAGGTTTCCAAGACAGCAAGCCGTGGCGCGGCCGACCTCGCCCCAGACCCCATCTGATGGCGGATCCGATAGCTCAAAATCAGGGTTGAAAACAACAGCAGAGTGAGAGTTTCTGCGGATCAGCTGTGGCCGCGATCCTTGCCCAGACCTCTGTCCGACACAGCGCCTAGACCGCTCCCTTGTCGATCAGAACCCGGGCCCATTTCTCGCCCCGCCAAAGATCACGCAGTGATCCGATCTGGCCCAACTCCTCGCGCTGGCGGGCAGCCTCTGCATCCCGAAGGTCAAGGATGATAGCGCCGTCCTTGGTGACACTTTTTCCCCAGAACTGCGCATAGGTATTCGCCGGGTAGTGAAAGCCGCAGCTGAGCAAGGACAGCGCCAGATCAACCTCCGTGGTCCGCGTTGCCTCCTCGCGTCCGGGGTTGAGCGTTGTCACGGCCTCTGCCGCCACCCCATTGGCCAATAGGAACGCCCGCGCCGTAGCAAGGCTGCTGTAGGCCGCTCCCTCGGCGTGAAACCCGAAATGCGTCGCATCATTGCTTTCCAGATCAATCAGTGTCAGCGCGGGCTGGAAATCCCGGGCAATGAACAGGTCAATGAACCCGTAGCCACATCCGATGTCCGCGACATGTTTCGGAGCGAGGGTTTCAATGGTGGGTTTCAGCGCAAGATATTCGAGATAGAGAACCGAAATCGCGCGCCTGAGCAGCAGATCGCCCCGCCGAGCCACCTCCGCCTGAAGCGCCTCTGGCCGGCCCTTGGACCATTGCCGGATCGGCAGGCCGGGGCGATCCAGATCAAAGAGAACCTCGGAGCGCTGCAACACTGTATTGAGAATGTCCTTGTCAGAAAACATCGACAGATCAAGCGCGCCCACCAATGGCGACCGGGCGACCTCTTGCACATGGTCTGCATCGAACATTTCTGTCTCCCTGATTTTGGCGATCGGTCTACGTAGCACCGCCGCCCCCTTGAACTCATATGAGACATAGGTGCGCGGCGAAAAACAACAGTGTTATCAGATAGGTTCAAACAAACTAATGGCCCGCAGTCTCTATGCATCATCAAATGCTTGCGACCTTTCCGCATATGCACATTAATCTCCTCAGCCCCTCCTGAAAAGGCAGCTGCAGCAGGTCGTGTCGCCAGCGAGCTGGCCATTTTTCCAGGCCAGTATCAGCGGGCATCGCGCAACAAACCAGGCCGGAGGCGCCACAAAGTATGTAACGGGGCAAAGCCAGTGGCTGATGACCAAGACATCAGGACCTCACAGGCGATCCAGACAGTCGCCTGCTTGGCATGGTCCAGAGCATGGATCTGTCCACCAGAGGGAGCTGATACCAGCAAACGGACAAAAACAAATGCAGCGGCGGCAAGGATCAGCTTTTCCATGACTGAGAGCCCGGGAGACTGGCACCAGCCAGCCGGGTGCAGCCGCTGCCAACGTCCTTTGAACACCGCGATATCTTGAACGAAACTGGCGCCCCAACCTCCCAGACCTTCGATGACAGCAGCAGGTGGAACATGTCCTAAACCAGGGCGCCAGAACTTCGATCTGCATGGTTCGCGCGGTTAAGTTGGACAGGCTGCCATGCTATGCTCAGCCAATGGATGTCTCCCGAGGGTCAGACAACGCCGCCGTCGACAACCTGATCAGGATGTTGCTCCGCCCAGTCCATCAGGAATTCCGCCACCTCTGCCACGCCTGTCAGCGCGATTGCGCGGCGTGGCAGGGTGATGCCTTCGCCCAGTGCCAGATCCAGACAGGCGATGTGGTCGCGCGCGGCGGCCTGCGGGCAGTTTTCCGCGCCATGCAGAATGGTCGACAGCAGCGTGCCGCCAAAGCCGTTCACATGGGTGAGATCCGGTTTGAGGCTCAAAAGATAGCGCAGAACCTCCGCCGCCCCTTCCCAACCTGCGACCTGCACAGGCGTCAGCCCTTCGCTGTCGGGGCGGTCATAATCGACGCCGATGGCAACCAGCCGCCGGATATGATCCAGCTTACCGGGCAGATGCAGGATCTGGCGAATGATGTCGCGGTAGGCCTCCGGGATCGCCTCGGGCGATAGAACAGCCCCCTGCGGCGCCCCCTCTGCGGCGGCTGCCAGGGCCTCCTCCACTGGGGTCAGGGTTGTGTCCGCGCCCCGCTCTGTCAAGAGCTGCGCCAGATCGCGGTTGCCGAAGACACGCGCATAGGCATAAGGGGTCGCGCCCTGAAACCGGCGGTTCAGCGCCGCGCCATTGTCCAGCAGCAGCGTGATCATCTGCCGGTCGGCCATGCGGCGGGCGGCCTGATGCAGGGCGGGCACCACCCAGGGCGTCTCACCGCCCACGGGGCGCCCGTCAAAGGCGTCAACTTTGGCACCGTGATCCAGCAACAGCTGCACCGCCTGCAGGTCATGGAAATCCATGGCCCGGAGCAGCGCGTTGGTGCCCTCCGGCTCGGCACCATGGGCCAGCAACATCCGCAGGCCATCGTGATGCCCCAGTTCGGTTGCGTGATAAAGGCTCTCGCCGTCATCGGGGTTGGCGCCCTGCTCCAGCAGCCATTGCCCCAGCGCCATATTGTCGGCATGGCCAATCGCAAAATAGAGCGGCGACAGGCGGTGGTCGCTGCCGTCATGCACCGGCGCACCAAGGTTGATATCCGCGCCCGCCGCCAGAAGCGCCTCGGCGATGGCCAGCATATCCGCCTCCCGCTCCGGCGCGTGGTGGATCCATCGGGAGCGCGCCAGAATGGTCATCGGTGGGGCGACATCGCCGATCAGCGCCGTTGCATGCTGCGCGGATTGGTCCAGTGCCGCCAGCACCTCGGCCTTGCGCAGCAGGCTGAGGCTGAGGCCAAAATCACCATCCGCAAGGGTCGGGGTGTCAGCCAGCAACTGATCCGCAACCGCAAAGTGACCAGCATAGAGCGCGCCCCGCAGACGCTGGCGTTTGGCGGCCAGATCCATCCCCAGCAACTCTGCCGCGAGTTTGAGGGCAGGCCAGGAGGGAAAGCCGTTTTCCCGCGCGATCACATGCAGATAGTCGGCATGTCTCAGCGGGGTTTCAGGTTCGCGTGGTCGCTGGCTGGCGATCCGCTGCAGGGCGATAGTGTCGTGGGAGTGATGGGCTTTGCGCAGCGCCTTTGCGTCGCGGCGCAGTTGGTCCAGAGATTTGGTCATCGGTGTCCTCATTCAACGCCCGACGGTCCGCTATGTGCGAGCATGAGACATACCGAAGAAGGCTGTCGTCTGATGTGGTTTGGGGTGCCGATGACGGCTTTCCGCGGACCTGGTGGCTCCCCCGGCAGCGGTGTCATGTTAGGACGGTGCCCCGCTTAGGGCAAGAGGCCGGGGGCACTGGGGCACGGAGGGGGATGGCGCCCCTTTCTGCCGGTGAGGACAGTTCTGTCAGTACATCACCTGGTTGAGGGTGATATGGAGCGGGGAGCCTGCCGGCAGTTTGGTGCTGCCGCGGGCGATCAGCCAGCCATCTGCGCGTTCAAGCCGCGCCACCACCTGCAGGGTCGGGGAGAGGGCGGACAGCGCCGCCGATGAGAGGGTGAAGTCGATCCGCTTGGCCCGGCCTGTGCTGATCAGGTCAAACTCCAGCGCCGGATCCGAGGTGCCAGGCTGACCCGAATTTGATAGGGAAATGGTGATCCGCCCTTTTGGGATCTTGGCGTCCCCTGCAAAAATTACCCTGCCCTGCACGACCTCCGACTGGGCCTTGGCGCGATACGTCAGGGCCGTCAGCGCGAAACCGGCAGCCCCCAGCAACAACGTGCGGCGGTGAGGATGGTGAGGCATGCTGTGTCCTTTGTCGACCTGAGGCAGGCACAGGGAGTGATGAGACCCCCTGCGCCAAGTTTATGTGCTATTTCTGACCCGGATCAGATGATTACGAAATCATCTGCGCCTAGCTGCAAACCGGACTGCAATTGCGCAAACTGGATGGCATCAACGCCGCCAATCCCGTCCGCATCATAGGAGAGCGCCCCACTGTCGGTATTGTAGACAATGCGGTCCGCGCCATCCAGCGCGGTGCCAGAGGCGCTGCTGTGGAAGGCGTTGAAGTCAAGCACGCCGGCCTCTCCCACCTCAGTAAAGATGGCGCTGTCCAGCAGGATCGTATCGCTGGCGGTATCGAAATCGCGGATCTCGTCAATGTTATCCGCCCCCAGTTCGGTGGAGAAGCGGAAGAAATCATCCCCTTTGCCACCGATCAGCGTATCGGCCATCAGCCCGCCATCCAGCAGGTCATTGCCACGTCCGCCTCGCAGAACATCTGCGCCAGCCTCACCCGGTTGCGCCGGTGCCGGTGGGAATTCAACCGAGACGTTCAGCTCATAGGTGGAATCTTCCGGCACGCTTTCGGACCAGCCTTCGGCGGCATCCGGTGACCAGCTGCCCTCGACAATGAAATAGGTGCCGGTTTCCTCAACCACAAAGACGGTGCTGGAATCGCGGTTGCTGGTGGAGCCGGGATCGCCGCCGCCATCATCGTTCTGGGTGACGATATTGCCCTCGCTGTCCAGCAGGCGGACCCAGCTGTCGTGGACATTGGGATCGGCGATGCCGTCGATGTCGATGGTCAGCACGGTGCCTGCCGCCAGATCAATGCTGTAATAGCCCCCCTGCCCGTTGCCGGTGGCATTCACCGTGGTGTGCAGCACGGTGGTGGAGTCAAAGATATCCGGATCCTCGGTCAGCGAAAAATTGTCCGAGATATCAAAGGCGGTTTCCATCGAGTTGTTGGTGGCGTCCGGCCCCAATGTGGCATAGCCGGTGCCCATACCCGGCTGCGGTATCGCATCCGCTGCATCAGCGTAATCCCCGAGTAGAATGTCGTCGCCGGCTGCGCCGCGCAGGGTGTCATCGCCGCCCTGCCCGGTCAGCACATTGGCACCCTCATCCCCCTTCAACCGATCATCAAAACCGGAACCAGACAGGTTTTCGATAGAAACATAGGTATCGCCCTCGGTCTTGCCCTTGGTCATATTCAGCTTCACACCACGGGCCGACTGGGCGTAATCTGCGGTATCGCTGCCTGCGCCACCGTCCAGCAGGTCCGCCCCACCGCCGCCGCTTAGGATATCATCACCCGCACCGCCGCTCAGGGCATTCTCGCCCTCCGAGCCGATCAGGTGATCATCATGGAGCGAGCCAACTGCGTTCTCCACATCGACGATGATATCGTGACGGATCGTGGTGCCACGCCCGACGATCTGTACCGGGCCATCCGCGTCACCGCCACGGGCGGTGCCGTTTTCCAGATCAACAGTCACCCCGACTGAGCTGGCGGAATAAACGACCGTGTCTACGCCTGCGCCACCGTCGAGATAATCCTGACCGCTGCCGCCGATCAGTACGTCATCGCCGTCCTCACCATAGAGCATGTCACCGTCGTTGCCGCCATCCAGCGTGTCGTCACCGCCACCGCCATTGAAGACGTCGCCGCCACCCTGACCCCAGAAGTGGTTGTTGTCGGAGGTGCCGATAAAGCGGTCGATGCGATCATCGGAGCCGATCAGGTTTTCAATACTGTAGAAGGTATCGCCCGACGCGGTGCCGCCGCTGGCCACATTGGTCTCCAGATTGACCAGCAATTGGAACGGGCTTTCCTGGCTGAAATCAACGGTGTCACTGCCAGCCCCACCGCGGAACACATCCTGACCGGCCTGACCGCGCAAGAGGTCATCGCCGTCGCCGCCATCCAAGAGATCATCACCGGCCCCGCCGTTGATGGTGTCATTGCCGTCGCCACCATAAAGCGCATCATTGCCATCATCCGTTTCGGTCTGATCCTCCAGATCCTCAATCGCGATGGTGTTGTTGATGTCGCGGCTGGCCAGCGTGTCACGACCACCGATGATCAGATCATCACCGCCAAGGCCGAAGATCGTGTTGCCCCCTGCGCCACCGTCCAGGGTTTCACTGCTCTCATCGCCGATGATCAGGCTGTCGGTCGCATCAGTCGGCCCGCCGTTTGGCGCATCCGGCGCGTCACTGCCCGGTGTTCCCGGCGTGCCGCCTGCGTAGATGATAGTCTCCACATTGGCGATGTCGCCCAGATCCAGCCCATCGGCCACCACGATCACGGTGTCATTGCCGCCGTTTTCTTCCTCGCGGACGATATCATCAATGGAATCAACAAAATAAACGTCATCGCCGCCATTGCCCGCCATCCGGTCATTGCCCGCGCGCCCGTCCAACACGTTGTCGCCATCATTGCCAATCAGGATATCGTCGTAGCTGCTGCCGATCCCTGTCTCGATGTAATATTCCGTCTGGTCGGCATTGTGGCCCGCAAAGATCGACACATTGTTGCTCTGGCCGTTGACGCTGGAGAACTCTCCCGCGCGCAGGTCCAGAATGGTGCTGGCGGTGGAACCGGAGAAATCAATGGTGTCATCACCGCCGGTGTCATGGATCACAAAGCCGATGTCATGCTGCGGCCCGTCCTCGGTCAGCAGGTAGCCATAGTCGGTGCTGTTGAAACCATAGGTATTGTCGTCGGTATTGAGGTTGATGGTCTGATAGGTCCGCACGCCGTCATCATCGACGGTCGAATAATAACGCCGGATGATCGCCTCGATGTCGCCCATCAACGGGGTCACCGCCGACCAGCGTGTCTCCTCGCCCACGTCGATGCCATCAAAATAGGACATGACGCTGTACTGCTGGCGGTCATAGGTCCAGGTGGCATTGTTCAGATAGTTGATCTGCACACCGCCGGGGCCGCTGTAGTTGTAGAGACCGGGATGATTCAGACCGAATTCATGGCCAAACTCATGCACGAAGGTGTCAAAGACATAGCCGCCCAGATCGGTGATATTCGGCTCGGTGTCGTGGAAGCGCTGGCCGACACTGACATAGCGGTCGCTGGAAAAGGCGCTGCCGTCGCTCGGCTCGCCGATTTCGGGGCTGACCACCTCCATCCAATGGAGATCCGCATCATAGGGCGCATCATCGACAATCTCGAACTGCAACGGCGTGACCGAGGACCACATCTCCAGCGCACCGATGGCGGCGTCCTTATAGGCCGGGTGATCGTTCAGCCCGGTCAGGTTGATCACCAAGGGTTCAGCGGCGATTTCCGGGGTCAGGCTGCGGCCAAGCGCGCCCAGATAGTCAAGAAACCCCTCGTAATCCTCGCTCTTGCCAAAGGGGTTTTCCGGCGTCTGATCATTGGTCCACCACTCGGTGGTGCTGTCGGTTGTTGCGGGCATGTTTGCCTCCCTGTCATTCAACCCCGAGTAGTCCGACCTGTTGGGCAAAATTCACCCGCAGCCCTCCGCAGGCATGGCGGAGCGCCCGGGCAGCCATTGGCCGACCTCGGAGATTATAGATATATTGGTTTCGCGCCCTGATCGTTTCCGAATTGAATGATCGTTCAACTCACTATTTCTGGTGAGTTTTTCGCCATCCCTTCGTTTCGGCAAAAGCTGGCCCATTGACGTGGGGGCATGGGCGAAGTTGTGCGGAGAGATGCCAGCGCTGCAACTCCACGCAGAACGGCGAATTGACAGCTGGTCGCCGCCTCACCGATCGAATCAATCCTAGGTAGTGTATCTGTGGCGCGCTGGGAGGCCTCATAGCTTGCCCCGCGACAAAGGGGCCAGTTCTCCGGTTGCCGGACTGGAGACACCCTCTGCCATCAGGGTGCACATCAGACATAGGCGGAAGGCAGATACAGAAAAAGGCGCCCGTTGGGCGCCCTGTCTAGAATTCGTCAGTTCATTCTGCCTCCGGCTCGCCAGACCTAACGCGTAGTTACCGGCGGGGGCAAATCGCCCAAGCATCTGCAGGTGAAAGGCGCGAGACCTTAATGTGTCCAGGGGGCGCGGCGGTTGGTGGCGAAGTTTTCGCCGTAGCCGCCAGCGCGGACATTGGCCTTGCGGCTCTTTGGCTCTGTCACCACGGCGTCGATGCCGTTGGCCTCAGCGTATTCCAGCGCGGCCTCTTTGGTGTCAAAGCGCAGGCGCACCTGGCTCTGGGTATCATGCGAAGACGTCCAGCCCATCAGCGGGTCCACTTCCCGCGCACTGGTCGGCACGAAATCCAGAACCCATTTGCGGGTTTTGGCCATACCGGAGGTCATGGCGTTCTTGGCTGGCCGATAAATCCGCGCTCGCATGGGATATCTCCTCGTCAATCTCTGCCCCCTATATGCGCTGAACCCTGCGGGCGGGCAAGGTGGCAAATGCCGCAGATTGCGCAGGTTTGGGTGGAAAACCGGGGATTTCAGGACCTTCACGACAGGTTTGAGCGCAAAGCGGGGCCTTCATCCATGCGCGCGGGCAAAATCCCCCTTGAATAAGAACAAAAACAGACCAATCTCTGCCCCTAGCAGGAGAGAGCCACAATGCCATACGCCCATTCCGACAAATCCATGCCGATGATGGCTGACCGCGCGCCGCAGCACCGCCCCAAGCTGGAAGGCGGGCGAGAGTTTGTGATGCATACGGAGTTTGATCCGGCGGGCGACCAGCCCACCGCAATCAAGGAGCTGTCAGCAGGCGTGCTGGACGGCGAGCGCAATCAGGTGCTGCTGGGGGCGACCGGTACGGGCAAGACCTTCACCATGGCGAAGGTGATCGAGGAGACCCAGCGCCCGGCCATCATCCTCGCCCCAAACAAGACACTGGCGGCGCAATTATACGGCGAATTCAAAGGCTTCTTCCCGGAGAACTCCGTCGAATACTTCGTCTCCTTCTACGACTATTACCAGCCAGAGGCCTATGTCGCGCGCTCCGACACCTATATCGAGAAGGAAAGCCAGATCAACGAACAGATCGACCGGATGCGCCACTCCGCCACCCGGTCGCTGTTGGAGCGGGATGATGTGATCATCATCGCGTCTGTGAGCTGCATCTATGGTATCGGCTCGGTCGAGACCTATTCGGCGATGACGCAGGATTTGAAGGTCGGCGATGACTATGACCAGCGGCAGGTCATGGCCGATCTGGTCGCGCAGCAGTACAAACGCAACGATCAGGCGTTTCAGCGCGGCAGCTTCCGGGTGCGCGGCGATTCGCTGGAGATTTTCCCCGCCCACCTTGAGGATCGCGCCTGGCGGCTGTCCTTCTTTGGTGAGGAGCTGGAGGGCATCACCGAATTCGACCCGCTCACCGGCGAGAAAACCGGCACCTTCGATCAGATCCGCGTCTATGCAAATTCCCACTATGTGACCCCGAAGCCGACGCTGAAACAGGCGGTCATTTCGATCAAAGAAGAGCTGAAGATGCGGCTGGATCAGCTGGTTGGTGAGGGCAAGCTGCTGGAAGCACAGCGGCTGGAGCAGCGCACCAATTTCGACATCGAAATGCTCGAGGCCACCGGCCATTGCAACGGGATCGAGAATTACTCGCGCTATCTGACGGGGCGCGCCCCGGGGGAGCCGCCCCCTACCCTGTTTGAATTCATCCCGGACAATGCCATTGTTTTTGCGGATGAATCCCATGTTTCCGTGCCGCAGATCGGCGGCATGTACAAAGGTGACCACCGGCGTAAATTCACATTGGCCGAACATGGTTTCCGCCTGCCGTCCTGCATGGATAACCGCCCCCTCAAGTTTGAGGAATGGGACGCGATGCGCCCACAATCGGTCTTTGTCTCGGCAACGCCGGCGGCCTGGGAGATTGAGCAATCGGGTGGCGTTTTTGCTGAACAGGTGATCCGCCCAACCGGCCTGTTGGATCCGCAGGTCGAAATCCGCCCGGTGGATATGCAGGTCGACGATCTGCTGGACGAGGTGCGCCGCGTCACCGCGGATGGGTTCCGCACGCTGGTGACCACCCTCACCAAACGCATGGCCGAGGATCTGACCGAATATATGCACGAACAGGGGATCAAGGTCCGCTATATGCACAGCGATATCGATACGCTGGAGCGGATCGAAATCCTGCGGGATCTGCGGCTTGGCGCCTTTGACGTGCTGATCGGCATCAACCTGTTGCGTGAGGGGCTGGATATCCCCGAATGCGGGCTGGTCGCCATTCTGGATGCTGACAAGGAGGGCTTCCTGCGCTCCGAAACCTCGCTGGTTCAGACCATCGGTCGCGCGGCCCGGAACGCTGAAGGCCGGGTTATCATGTATGCCGACCGCATCACGGGTTCGATGGAACGCGCCCTTGGCGAGACCAACCGCCGCCGCGAAAAACAGATCGCCTATAACGAGGAACACGGCATCACCCCCGCAACCGTCAAGAAAAACGTCGAGGATGTGCTGGCGGGTCTCTATGAGGGCGATGTGGATATGAACCGTGTCACCGCAACCATCGACAAACCGATGCATGGTGCCAATCTGGAGGCCCATCTGGCCGGGCTGCGCGAGCAGATGCGCAAGGCCGCCGAGAACCTGGAGTTCGAGGAAGCCGCGCGGCTGCGCGACGAGGTCAAGCGGCTGGAAGCGGTGGATCTGGCGGTCTCTGACGATCCGCTGGCGCGGCAATCCGCGATTGAGGCCGCATCAGATGCGGCGGTGAAATCACGCGGGCGTTCCACTGCGGGCAAGGCCGGGACACGGGCCTATCGGGGCAAGTCGCAGAAGAAGTTCTCATAGGCTCAGCAGGGCTGCGGGGCTAGCTGGCTCACGAAAAGATAGCGGCGGCGACGACGCCTGCCCCCGACCGACCGGACAAAAAAGCCCCCCGCGATGGCGGGGGGCAAACTGTGCCGGATCAGGCAGCTGCGTCTCTTAGTTGGATTCGGCGGCAACTTCGTCAGCGGCGTCTTCCGGCGGGGTCACTTTCAGGCCGGGAACCGAGATTTCAGCTTCTTCCATGGTCACATCGACGTCGGGGACCTTCACCGTTGCGGTTTCCTCGGTAATGGAGACGGACCCCACCTCGGCATCGAATTCAGGCAGGTTGCCGCCTTCGACGCTGACATCAACGTCAGGCAGGCTGGCTTCTTCAGTCTGGTCGACGTCCACCATGTAGATGCCAATCGCAATGGCGATGACGGCAATAACACCCAGGACAATTCCAGTAGTGGTTTTCATAACGTGGTTCCTTTCCAATTGCGATACATCTCGGTGATGGTTCGGAGAGGAAACGAGATATCCGGTGAATTGGTTCCAAAAATTTTTATCGGAACATTCTGAGCCTTTGAATGGTTGGGATCACAGAACACAATCATTGGAGAGAGAAAATGGGTTACAGTCTTCTTGGTCTGATCATTCTAATTGCCGATCTCTATGCGATTTATCAGGTTCTGACCTCAGGCGCCTCGACCGCGGCCAAGGTGGTCTGGACCCTCGTCATTCTGATCCTGCCTGTCATTGGTCTGATCGCATGGCTGATCGCTGGCCCACGCGGCGACAAAGCACGCATCTAACAATATGTTATGAAGAAAAACGCCCCGATACCAGACGATGGTATCGGGGCATTTTTTTTGATGACCTGCGCGATCAGGGGCGCAGCAGGCAAAGGCCTGGACATCGGTTTAATGCGCTGTCTTTAGTTGGCGATACCTGACGTCCGGGCATGTCGTTCTTAAAAATCAAAAAGATCTTCGAGAAACCCACCACGTTTTTTCTTGTAGCGTTTTTCGGAATAATGCCGATCTGAATCGCGTTTCTCGGGGCGGTAGCTGTCACGCGGCGGCGTGGGTTGCTGCGGCGCGGATCGTTCAATGATCTTGTCCAATTCACCACGATCCAGCCAGACACCCCGGCATTGCGGACAGTAATCGATTTCCACTCCGGCCCGGTCGGTCATGACCAGCTGTGTGCCATCAATTGGACATTGCATCGTTTTCTCCTCACAAAATATGATTGCATTGCAAGTGGGGTCGCTTTTGCCGCACGACAAGTCTGGCGGCGCAATATTGCGCGCCCGGCGTCAAAACAGCGCAAGCCTCAGCGTACGACATGTACCGCACAGGACGCGTGTCGCACCACCTGGGTGGCGGTTGAGCCGAGCAACAGATCCTGCATTCCGGGACGGTGTGACGCGATGATGATGAGATCGGGAGAATTGTCTTCGGCCCAGTCGAGGATGGCGCGGCCGGAATGGCCGTCGATCAGCAGGCCGCTGGCATTCGGCAGGGTTTTGGCCAGCCCGTCCAACTCTGCTTGCAACGCCTTGCGCGCCGCATCGAGGTAATCAACCGGCATGTAGGAAATCGCATAGGCCGGCACCTGTTCGACCACATGCAAAAGCGTGATCTTCGCCTCCGGCGTGGCCAGCAGCCCCGCGAGTTTCAGTGGGCCGCTGACATCGCGATCCGGGTCGAATGAAATCGGGACAAGAATATGGCTGTACATCTGCGCTTTCCTCTGTCTGTGACCGCATCATGGGACAGGCGTATCATGGGGCAGGCCCGAAGCGCCTACCTTGATCAAGATCAGCCGCCCACAGATGGGAAACGCGCCACAGATCAAAAGGTTGCGGCGACCTCATACATCACTGGCTCAAAGCTGCGGCAAAGCTCATTGATCTTGCGATTGCGGTTGCGCATCTCGGCGCTGCGCAACATGGCCATAAAATCCTCGCGCCGACGCCACTGGGAATAATTGGCAATCCGCGTCTGAGCGTCGTTCACATGCAACCCGGCGGAAATGAACCCCGGCTGATGGGAAATAAACTCGGCATAGGCCTCAGTCAGGGCGTCCAGAAGATCCTGACAGGTGCCCGGTGTCATCTCGAATGTGGTGATGACGGTTTGGGTTTCGGTATTGGTCGCGATCGTCGGCATGGCTTCCTCCGTTGTCCGGGTCCAGCCTACGCCGGTTTGGGAAAATCCGGCAGAGATTTTTGCCACACCGGGCGGCCAGCCTGCTGTTCCATAAAAAGAGTGGTCAAAAGTGCAAACAACTTTAAGGTGTTTTCATGTCTCATCACTTCGCCCGTCTTCTGGCACTGATCCTGACCTGTCTGATGCCTTCGGCGCCGGTCTTTGCCGGGGCGTGGTTACAGCAAAAGGGACAGGGGTTCAGCGCAACCAGCCTGACCCTGCGGCGGGATCTGGCCGCGATAAAGGGGCTGGACGCAGGACAGCGCATCCCGGCTGAGGTTGGCTATTACGGTGAATACGGGCTGCATCCGCGCTGGACCGTGGGGGTGGATCTGAACCTGAGCCGGGGCAGCTCTGCCCATGCGCTGCTGTTCGTGCGCCATCCCCTGCCCCGATTGGGGCGTGCCAATACGGCGGTGGAACTGGCGCTGGGGCTGAACCAGAGCAGCGCGGTCTGGGCGCCAATGCAACGGCTGACGCTGTCATACGGGCGCGGGTTTGACACCCGGTGGCGCGACCGGCCGCTTTCGGGATGGGTGGCATTGGATCTGGGCCATGAATGGCGCAGCAAAGGGCTGGAGCAGACCTGGAAACTGGATGCCACTTTCGGGCTGAACCGCCCCGGCAAATTGGCGCCACTGTTGCAGGTGGAAACCAGTAAAACGGCTGGGGCCTCGCTCTCCGTTGCGGTCACCCCCAGTCTGCGGGTGCCACTGGCGCGTCGCTTCGGCAAGGACGCGCCAGAGCTGGTGATTGGCCTACAACACAAGCGGACCGAGACCCGGTCGCTGGGGATCAAACTGGCAATCTGGCACCGGTTCTGACCCCCGCCTGCGCATCTCAAGGCGAGGGTTACTTGTCCACCCGGACGGTCACCTGCACAGTGCCGCGCACCGCCTCGGGCCAGATCAGCTGCACCTGATCGCGACGGCTGCCAACCCGCAGTTTGGTGTGCGGCATGGCGTGGCGATCAGCACCGCCGCTGACCTCCACCGGGCCAATCGCGATGACGCTGTCGACCCCCCGCGCCTGCCCGCGGAACGGCAGCATATCATCAGTGTCGACCGTCCAGGTCTTGGCCGTACTGCCCTGCACATGTTCAATCCGCAGCGGATTGGCCACGGCGGCTGAGACATTGTGATAGGTGTTGCCCTCGTAAAAGATGCTCTTGGAGCGGCTGAAATCGAGATCCGCAAAGCTGGTGTCCACCCGTTCCGCCCGGTCGATGGAGCCATTGATGGAGCGGAATTTATTCCCCGACACCGTCATCCCATTGAGGAAATGGCCGCTGCCATAGGGTTTGACCACGATGTAGCTGAACCAACGGGCGACATCACCGGAGAGGAACACATTGTCAGTGATCGACAGCGCGCTGAAGGAAAAGCCGCTGCTGAAATCCGGCCGCGCATCGCGTTCATTGGTCCATTCCACAAAGCAGTTGTCGATGTAATTGTCCGACACGGTGGAGGCGCAATTGGTGCTGGTCAGGATCAGCCCAGCGGTGCGACTGCCATCGGCGACCGTGTCGCCCTGAAAGAAGTGGTTGCCGGTCACGGTCTGGTTCTGCCCGCCCAGAAGGGCGAAATGGCGGAACTTGGTCGCACGGTTGTTGCGCAGCTTGGCGTCATTGGCATTCACATTCAGCGCGATGGACTGGCGCGCGGAGACATTCAGCGGCTCCTCATCGGAGAGGAACTGGCAATTGTCCACCAGAATGCCCTGACAGCCCGACCCGATGGAGGTGAGGCCGCGATTGAGCGGACGCGAGATGAAACAGTGATCCAGGCTGAACACCGTGCCGGCAGGCGCAAGACGGATCCCGCTACAACGGCCCGCGCATTGGATCTCCACCTCGGTCATGCCGAATTTGCTGAGCGCGCTGAAACCGCTGAAATCCAGCATGTATTTGAAGTCGCGGAAGGTGAATTGCTGGGTGCCGACCGCATCGTAAAGCGGCGCGGTCAGGGTCAGTTCCCGCGCGCCCACGTTTTTGGCCCGGACATAGATCTCGCGCCCGACGCCGCTGCCTTCGACCAAGGCGCCGACGGGGATATTGGCGATATTGGCGACATTGGTCAGCTTGCGCGCGTCGCTGGTGCTGTAAGTCGCCTGTGCAGTCACCGTGTCGGTGTCCCAGGCGGCATTGGCGGCGGCCTCCAACTGGCCATTTCGGATCACCCGACGGGTGGCATAGCTGGTTTTGTTGGGCACCGCCGCCTGCATATCGACCGGCCCGCGCAGGGTCACCTTGCGCCCGCAGAGATCGAGCGATTCATGGTCGGCGTTGTTCAAAAGCGCCTGAAACGCCTTCTTGAACCCCAGTTCCTCATCCCCGAAGGCGGCAGCATAGCTGGGGAAATCAAAGTTGCGGGTGAGCAGCAGCATCCGGTTGGTGGGCATGCGGACGGTGCCCTCAAACCGGACCTCATGGTTCATGGAAACCGTGCTGGCGAGGAAGAACTCCCCCGCGGGAACCAGTACACGGCGGCCTGCGGCGGCGGCATCTGCGGCCTCAAAGGCGGCAGTATTGTCGGTGCTGCCATCGCCGACGGCGCCATAATCGGTCACATCCACAAGGCTAATCATGTCGCGCAGGAACACGCCGGTGACATCGCGCACCGCGATATCCTCGATTCGCACCACGCCGCCGTTTGCCCCGATCAGATCCAGCCCCACATGGGCAAAGCGCGCGGCACGGCCCCAGGGCATATCGACGCCATTGCGGCTGCCGGTGCCGACAATGGCCGTGACCTCAACCACCTCGCCGTAGGTGGAGAGGCTGGTGCCCGGCCCGGTTTCCACCACGCCGCCCAGATGGCCGCCGCCGGACTGTCCGGCCCAGGCCGCGATGCGCACTGTGGGCAGGGCGCCGCTGATCGCCTTCACCTTTGCGGTGATCTGCAGATAGCAGCCCGGCGTCAGCATGGTGCGGGTCATATTGCGCAGTTTTTGCACCGAGGTGGTTTTTTGCAGCTCCAGACAGCCACCGAAATCGGGGTCCGCCGCGACAAAGGCCGCATTGGCCGCCCCCTGATAGGTGTCCGATCCCGGTGTGCCATTGCCGCTGGACCAGTTGGCCAGCCCCTCAGCAAAGGCCGGGGGCATCAGCTCTACGCCGTCAGTGATCGCTATGTTCATCAGTCACCCTTTCCAAAACCGCCGTTTCCGGCACCGCAGGCCGCAGCCCGGTTCAATCAGGGAAAGGGTTATACCGGGCGGAATTTAACGCGCTGTCAGAGGGGCGTTCGCAGGGTATGCACTACCCCCCGGAGGGGATGGTGGAGTGGTCATCGAGTGGGCGGGTCAAGCCGTCGGGGCGTCCGCAGTCAGCAGCTGGACCGCGTTGATTTTCCAGCCCGCCGCAGTCTCAACCATCTGATAACCAAGGAGATGCACGCGCCCCTCGGGGTCGGTGATCATCACCCGCTGCCACAGGCCGCCCGCAACATTGCGCAGATCCAGATAGCGTACCTCATCCGGTTGCCAGACCATGGGGTAGCCGGACTGCACCATGGTCGCAAACCGCTCAGAGCTGCCAAACAGCCCCTGGATCATCGGGGACGCATGGGCAAAGGCAGCCTCCGCATCGCCGCGCAGGAAGGCGGCGATCTGGTCGCTGATCACCCCGGTAATGGCCGTATCGCGCCCCTCGGCAGAGGCGGAAACAGGCAGCGCCATCATGGCGACGCAGATACTCATCAACATAAACTTGCGCATAAAACATCTCCCTTGATGAGAGATCAGCTAGGCCGCCGCTTGCACCCGTCAATTCACGCCAACCTGACAAAACCTGCCCCGCAACGGAAAAAGGGCACCCGTCGGGGCGCCCTTTTCCGATGTTTTTCTGTGGTCTGACAGCCGGTTAGACCAGCTCACCTGCCAGCGCCTGATCAATCAGCTTGATGGTGTCCTCGACCCCGTAAAGGGCGATGAACCCGCCAAAGCGCGGGCCTTGGCTGGCGCCCAGCAGCACCTCGTAGATGGCCGAGAACCAGGCCCGCAGCGGCTCGAACCCATGGATCTTGCCAATGGCAAAGACGACGGACTGCAGGAATTCCTCATCCGCAAAATCCGCCTCGGGCAGCGGATCGGTGTTGCCTGCGAGTTCATTCTTCTTGGCGATCGCAGCGAGGGCCGCCTCAGACGATTTCAGCGCATCTGCCAGATCCTGAAGCGCCGCGCGCTCCTGATCGGAGGGCAGACGGTAGGTTTTCTCCGGTTTCACGAAATCGTTGAAATAGGCCACCGCGAAGCCTGCGGCCTGATCCATTGTCGGGTTGCTTTCGGGCGTCGCATCAGGCGCGTATTTGTTGATGAAACCCCACATGGTGGCCTTGTCCTCGGCGCTGGAGGCGGAGGCCAGATTGAGCAGCATCGAGAAGGGCACCACCATATCGGACTGTGGCACGTCACCGCCGTGGATGTGCCAGACCGGGTTATTGAGCTGTGCCTTCAGGTCCTGGCCATGATAGGCGCGCAGCTGCTGGTGGTATTCGTCCACCGCCTTGGGGATCACATCGAAATGCATCCGCTTGGCGGTCTTCGGCTTCTGGTACATGAAATAGGCCAGGCTCTCGGTCGAGGCATAGGTCAGCCACTCGTCGATCGAGATGCCGTTGCCGGAAGTCTTGGAGATCTTCTGGCCGTTGGCATCCAGGAACAGCTCATAGGTGAAATGCTCCGGCGCGCGGTGGCCCAGCACGCGGCAGATGCCGTCATAGATCGGCGTATTGGTGGAATGGTCCTTGCCGTACATCTCAAAATCGACACCCAGCGCCGCCCAGCGGGCGCCGAAATCCGGCTTCCACTGCAGTTTCACATTGCCGCCGGTCACCGGCAGGGTCCATTCCTTGCCGTCCTCATCGTCAAAGGTGACGGTATAGGTTTCGGCGCAGACCTTCTTCATCGGCACATAAAGGACGCGGCCGGTTTCCGGGTGGATCGGCAGGAAGATCGAATAGGTCTGGCGGCGCTCTTCGCGCAGGGACTTCAGCATGATCGCCATGACGTCGTCGTATTTGTCGACCGCGCGCTTCAGCACCTCGTCGAACTGTCCGGATTCATAGAATTCTTTGGCCGAGTAGAAGTCATACTCAAAACCAAAGGTGTCCAGGAAGCGGCGCAGCATGGCGTTGTTGTGATGGCCAAAGCTCTCATGCGTGCCGAAGGGATCCGGAACGCTGGTCAGCGGCTTTTGCAGATGGTCCTGCAGGCTCTCTGGGTTGGGGACATTGCCCGGCACCTTGCGCATGCCGTCGAGATCATCCGAGAAGCAGATCAGCTTCGTCGGGATGTCGGAAATCACCTCAAAGGCGGTTTTGATCATGGTGGTGCGGGCGACCTCGCCGAATGTGCCGATATGCGGCAGGCCGGAGGGGCCATAGCCGGTTTCAAACAGAACATAGCCCTTCTCCGGCGCGCCCTTGGCATAACGTTTGAGAACCCGGCGGGCTTCTTCAAACGGCCAGGCTTTGCTCTTCAGAGCTTCTTCGCGCAGATCAGACATTGTTTTCTCCATCGGCAACCGGGCACTGCTCCGGTCGGGCTGCCTGCCGCCACGGGTGGTGCCGCTATGGGCGGCGATATTGCGGGCGACAAACCACTGCCGGGCACCCCATGCACCCGGTCGGCCTCACCTATGGCGGCAGGCGAAATGAGTCAAGAAACAGCAGCCCTGACGCCCCTACCGTGCCGGTGCCTGCGGCGGAATATGCACGATGACGCATTGTCCCGTTGATCGGGGTCGACACGATGCCTATTCTTCTATGCAGAACACATGCCAATTTACTGGATTTCATAATGAACACCCAAACCGCCCATCCCTTTACCCCGCAGGATTGCCTTGTTGCGCTGATGGTGGCGGTGTCGGCCTCGGATGAGAACATCCGCACCGCTGAACTGGTGAAAATCCAGTCGGCGGTGAACATGCTGCCCGTGTTTGCAGATTACGACATCGATCGGGTCAATCGCACCTCGCAGACGGTGTTTGACCTGTTTGAGCAGGAAGACGGGCTGGACGCGCTGTTTGGGCTGATCCGTGAGGATCTGCCGGAGCGCCTGTTTGAGACCGCTTATGCGCTGGCCTGCGATGTGGCTGCCGCCGATGGCAGCCTGGCGGAGTCCGAACTGCGGCTTTTGGAAGAGATCCGTTATGAGCTGAACATCGACCGGCTGCACGCCGCCGCCATCGAACGCGGCGCCCGCGCCCGGCATATGGTCTGATGTGACAGAGGGACGGGCAGACAGGGATACGCAGGTATGACAGCGCTCACCACCGCCCCCCGGCTGACAACTGCGCGTTTGGTCCTGCGCGGGCCTGAGCGCGACGATCTGCCCGCCTTTACCCGCTTTATGACCAGCGCGCCTTCGATGGTTGCGCAGGGTGAGACGATCACCGCAGATCAGGCATGGTTCGGGTTTCTGACAGGGGTTGGCCACTGGCAATGGCATGGCTTTGGCTTCTTTACTGTCACATCGCAGGAGAGCGACGTACCCGTCGGTCGCGTCGGTCTGATCAAACACTCCAACTGGCCGGAGATTGAGCTGGCCTGGCATCTGTTTGAAGGGGCCGAGGGACAGGGTTTTGCGACCGAAGCCGCCATAGCGGTCAGGACATGGGCCTCCGAGGATCTGGGGCTGGACCACCTCTACAGCTATATTGATCACGACAATCTACGGTCGCAGGCAGTGGCAAGGCGGCTGGGGGCTGTCACCGACGGCACCCGCGCCCCGCATGAACCGCAGGCAGAGATCTGGGTCCACACAATGGCGGGCGGTTAGCGTAGCTGGCAGGAGTTGTAGCCCGGACAGAGAACAGGGCGGGGCAGACGCGCGCACAGACCGATAGAGCCGCGCGTCTGGTCTTGCACCGGATCAGCTGCCGTAAACCCGCCCCCAGCGCTCAATCAGCTTTTGCTGCACCTGCTTGGCGCGGCGGTTCCAGGATCTTGCCCCTTGCGGGCGTTCGCGCTCCGCCCGTGAGATGCGGGAGCGCGCCTTCTGATCGGCACTGAAAATGGCAAAGGCCAGCACGGTGCCATCGGTGGCGGTCATGAACCCGCCGAGACCAGATACGAAGTTGAGCGTACCGGTTTTGGCCGCGACCTTGATCGGATGGCCCTTCTGAATGCGGCCCTTGCTGTCGCGCATGGGGAAGGATTTCAGCAAAGGTTTCAACCGCCCATCCCGATAGGAGGCCACCAGCGCGCTGACCATATCATCGGGGGTCACCCGCGAAGCCTCGCCCAGGCCGGAGTGATCCACCAGCCGGGTGTTGGCCATGCCATAGGTGACCTGCGCCCAGCGGTTCATCGCACCAGCAGAATCCTTCAGCGTGCGGGGCCGTCCGCCGCGCGCCTGCGTGGCCGCCAGACCGATCATTTCGGCCATCAGATTGTTGGAATATTTCAGCGTCGCTTTCAGCATCAGATCCAGCGGCGGGCTGTTGTGATGGGCCACCACCTGCCCCGAGGGGCGCGATCTGGCGATCTTTGGCGCTGGGAGTTTGATGCCATTGGCACGCGCCATGGTCCGGAAGACATCCGCCGCATAAGCGCCCGGATGGCGCACCGGCAGCCAGCGCGCGCCGCCTTTGCCCAGCGCCTTGCTGGCGACGGTCCAGCGGTCAGTATCCTTGCCTTCGGAGTAGCTATAGACCGGCAGGCTGCGCTGGGCGATTTTCATCGTCGCAACAGAGACTTCGGGGCGATATTTCTTGGTCCGGGCATCCATGGTCACGGCCCAGCCCTGGCCCGCACGCTTCCACTCGAAATGAACCCGGTTGTAATTGAGCGCCAGCCCTGAAATCGCCGGGCTGTACCCCACGTGATCGGGCTGGCCGGGATCAATCGACTTGATCTGCGGCAGCGCGCCCTCCCAGACGCGGAAGGCGCCGCGCACCTCGCGGATGCCCGCTGCTTTGAGCGCCTTGGCCAGCTGCGCCAGAGTGTCGGTGTTCAGCATCGGATCACCACCGCCCACCAGCACCAGATCGCCTGCCACCACACCGCCGCTGATGCCGCCGGTTGCGACAATCTGCGTGGTAAAGCGATGATCTGCCCCCAGCACATCCAACGCATAAAGCGCGGTCAGCGCCTTGGCGACACTGGCGGGCGGCAAACCCGAACCTGCCCCTTCGGCTTCCAGCCGCAGACCGGTTTTCACATCTGCCACCGCGCAGGCGACCTCCCCCGAGAGGCCGGCCCGGGACAACAGCCCCTTCAGCCCGCCACCCGCGCTGATCAGACTGGCCGGATCGCGCGCCACTGGGCGCAGAGAGACCGCAGGCGCATTGGCCAGCGCAGTGGTCGCCGCCACAGAGGCAAGGCCGGAGGTCAGGAAAAAACGTCGCGAAATCATATTAGCAATAGTCTACTCAAAACCCCTACAATTCTGCAAACGCGCCACAGGTTTTTATGTCGCGGGGCCGCGGAGATCTGGCCGCTTTCCCCGGAGGTGGATGCCTGTTACCGCTGGCGCGATGGTACGGGCAGTGATGATCATGTTTGTCGCCATGTCAATGATCCCTGCCGGGGACCTTTGCGGGAAACTGCTCACATCGGGCGGTCTGGCGACACCGGGATTTGTGGCGTGGTCACGGTTTGCAATCGGCACCGTATTGGTGCTGCCCTTTGCCTGTCGCGGGGCGTGGCCGCTGTTTGGCGACTGGCGGCTGTGGCTGCGGGCCGCCCTGCTGAGCGGTGGCATCCTGTCCATTCAGATCGCTCTCAAGACGGAGCCGCTGGCCAATGTTTTTGCGGCCTTCTTTGTCGGGCCGATTGTCAGCTATGGTCTATCGGTGCTGCTGCTGCGTGAACCGGTGACGCTGGCGCGCAGCCTGTTGATGGCGGTGGGGTTCTGTGGCGTGCTGCTGGTTGTGCGCCCCGGTCTTGGCGGCTCGGCCAATCTGATCTGGGCCGCAGTCGCAGGCGTCTGCTATGGTGGCTTCCTGACCAGCTCGCGCTGGCTGTCACATCTGGGCACTCCGTTGCAGCTGAGCCTGACACAGCTGTCGATCAGCGCATTGCTGACCCTGCCTTTGGGGCTGACCGCCCTGCCTGCCCCCAGCCTGAGCACCGCCGCACTGACCTTTGGCAGCGCCGGGTTTTCGATGCTGGGCAATCTTCTGCTGCTGTTTGCCTATGCGCAGGCGCCTGCATCGCGTCTGGCGCCGCTGGTTTATTTCCAGCTGATCGCAGCGGTGTCGCTTGGATGGTGGGTGTTTGCGCAATGGCCCGACCCGCTGACCTGGGCTGGGCTTGCGGTGGTGATCGGCGCCGGGCTTCTCTCAGCGCGGCTGCGTCGCTGACCAATCGCCCCGCGCCCGGATCTCGCTTGAGCTGGCGTTGACCATTGGTACATTCACAAAACACCAGGCCGGTGCGCAGGCCTTTGCCAACAGGCGGCTTTGCCCGCCCTTCAGCCGGTAGGGCGCATAAAGCCGCGCCGCCGGTGACAGTCGCGCCGAAATCCGGTCTCCGGGCCGTGCCAGCACCCCCACCGGCACCGTCTCAAGGATCTGCTGCCAATCCTTCCAGCGATGAAAATCCGCCAGATTATCCGCCCCCATCAACCAAACAAACCGCACGCCGGGGTGGCGTTTGCGCAGCATGCGCAGAGTTTCGGCGGTGTAGCAGGTGCCAAAATCGGCCTCGATCCCGCTGATCTGCACCCGGGGGTGATCCATCAGGTCCTGCGCCGCCACAATCCGCCGCGCCAAGGGGGCTGGCGGATGCGCCTTCAGCGGATTGCCGGGGGAGACCAGCCAGACCAGCTGATCCAGCCCGAACCGCTTCAACGCGGCAAGCGAGATCGCCCGGTGCCCCTCATGCGGCGGATCAAAGGAGCCGCCCAACAGACCAACAGTGGTTCCGGGCGGGATATGGGGCAGGCGATGCGTCATACCCGCCTTGATGCACAGAGTTAGGAGAGAGATCAATCAGGTGTTGTGGGCTTACCGAAGAACAGGTTGCGTTTCTCACACCTACTCGCCTGCCTGAAGCGACACCTCGTGGCAGTCCAGCCTGGAAATCTGAGCGGCGCGCAGCGAGGACATATGCACGTAGCCTTAAACCACTTCCTTTCCTGTTTCACCGAGTAGCCCTGCAGCCCAGACAGACAGGGGCGCTGCCCCTCGGCCTTTTGGCCTCACCCCGGAGTATTTGAAGAAAGGTGAAAGCGTAAATCACCTGTCATCTTTCCAGTAAATACTCTGGGGTCCGGGGCAAAGCCCCGGCGACAAAAGGCCTGACAGGCCGTCCCGCAGGACAGGCCAGGCGTGAGGCGTGCTGCGGGGCGCCCCACCCCGATGGAAACTGCAAGAGCCGCCGCGCTCATCCCGCATTGCCCCGGCCCGCCCCATCCGTTATCACACCAGCCAGCGAAATTCCCCCATCACGGAGCAGTCACATGGCCGCCTATCAATACGTCTACCACATGCAGGGGGTCTCCAAGACCTATCCCGGTGGCAAGAAATGCTTTGAAAACATTCACCTGTCCTTTCTCCCCGGTGTGAAAATCGGTGTTGTCGGCGTCAACGGCGCTGGTAAATCGACGCTGATGAAAATCATGGCCGGTCTGGATACCGATTTCACCGGCGAAGCCTGGGCGGCTGAGGGCGCCAAGGTTGGCTATCTGCCACAGGAGCCGAAGCTGGACGAAAGCCTCACCGTGCGTGAAAACGTCATGCTGGGCGTGGCTGGGAAGAAGGCGATCCTGGACCGCTACAACGAGCTGGCGATGAACTACTCGGACGAGACCGCCGAGGAGATGGCCGAACTGCAGGACAAGATCGACGCCGAGAACCTCTGGGATCTGGACAGCCAAATCGACGTCTCGATGGAGGCGCTGCGCTGCCCGCCGGATGATGCGGAAATCGCCAACCTCTCGGGCGGTGAACGCCGCCGGGTGGCGCTGTGCAAACTGCTCCTTGAAGCGCCCGATATGCTGCTTCTTGACGAACCGACCAACCACCTTGATGCGGAAACCATCGCCTGGCTGCAGCAGCATCTGATCGACTACAAAGGCACCATCCTCTGCGTCACCCACGACCGCTATTTCCTCGATGATATCACTGGCTGGATCCTCGAACTGGACCGTGGCCGGGGCATTCCTTATGAGGGCAACTACTCCGCCTGGCTGGAACAAAAGGCCAAACGCCTGGAGCAGGAAGCGCGCGAAGACAAATCCAAGCAGAAGACGCTGGAACGCGAGCTGGAGTGGATGCGTCAGGGCGCGAAGGCCCGTCAGGCCAAGTCCAAGGCCCGGATCAACGCCTATAACGATCTGGCCAGCCAGTCCGAGCGTGAGAAGCTGACCCGCGCCCAGATCGTCATCCCCAATGGCCCGCGTCTTGGCTCCAAGGTGATCGAGGTTGAAGGCATTTCCAAACACTACGGCGACAAGCAACTGGTTGAGGGGCTGTCTTTTGACCTGCCCCCCGGCGGCATCGTCGGTGTGATCGGCCCCAACGGCGCGGGTAAATCAACCCTGTTCCGCATGCTGACCGGTCAGGAACAGCCCGATGAGGGCAATGTCAGCTACGGCGACACCGTGAAGCTGTCCTATGTGGATCAGTCGCGCGACGATCTGGATGACAACGAAACCGTCTGGGAAGCGATTTCCGGCGGTGCTGAAATCATCGAACTGGGCGATGCGCAGGTCAATTCCCGCGCCTATTGCTCTTCGTTTAACTTCAAGGGCGGCGATCAACAGAAAAAATTGAGCCTCCTGTCCGGTGGTGAGCGCAACCGCGTTCACATGGCGCGCCTGCTGAAAGAGGGCGGCAACGTTCTCCTGCTCGACGAACCGACCAACGACCTGGACGTGGAAACCCTGCGGGCGTTGGAAGACGCGCTGGTGGATTTCGCGGGCTGCGCCGTGGTGATTTCGCACGACCGTTTCTTCCTCGACCGGATCTGTACGCATATCCTGGCGTTTGAGGGTGACGCCCATGTGGAGTGGTTCGAGGGCAACTTCGAGGACTACGAAGAGGACAAGAAACGCCGTCTGGGCCCTGATGCACTGGAGCCCAAGCGGTTGAAGCACAAGAAGTTTGTGCGGTGAGTGAGGGGCTCTCCCGGTAGAGAGCCCTTGGTTTGGGCTTTAAAGTCGCAGCGGTCGTGCAAATCTGCCCATCGCTGCGACCCCACTCCAAAACATGAGTATCTTGCGAGAAGAAGGAGGCCCACATAGGCCTCCTTCAAGCTTGGGACGGACAGGCCATAGCCAATATTGTTCCAGCGTCGATTTTTGACGTGCGGTAGTGGAAGCGCCGCCCTGTGCCGGGCCCTTCATCCTCAGTGTGTCTGCTGTTGAGAAAATGCCGCACAACAGATCGCGGTTCGCCTACGCGCGTCGTCGCATGACACCCGGCTGGCCCAACGAGTGTGCCGAGGTGCACAGCCTCCCCTTTTCTCCATTCCCTACTCCGCCACCTGATCGGCATAATTTGAACAAAATCATCGCTAGTCTTTAACCATACTCTCACGATGCCCCCGGCGAGAACCGCTTGGGGATAGGGCCGGAGAAAGGGCGGAGCATGGCAGGGATTGGTATTCTGGTAGGCGTCATTGGCGGGCTGAATGCAGCCATTCTGGGCTATACGCTGATCGGCCTGTCCTTCGGGATGAGCTTGCTGCTTTATCCTCTGTTCGGGGTGCCCTCGGCGATGCTGGCAATCCTGCTGCTTTGGGCACAGAAAGCGGCCCGTGATGCCTTTACCAGAGAAACCCTCGACAATCTGGGACCGGCTGCGCACCAAGGGCTATCGAGGAAACCTGCTCGCGCCTGATTGGCTTCCTCGACAGATGAACAATCCAAAGATGCGCGCGCGGTATACGTACAACTCTGTGCTGTTCTTGCCATAGTTCACAAATAAGCTGCAACAGACACCAACATACTGCCTGTCTGACCGTAAGACGTATTGATTGCACAGCCTACTTTGGGACAGGTTTACCTCTATTTGGGTGAGGTTTCGATGGCTTGGTTGGCGATGTTGACGAGTGCAGGGGTGACAATGCTGGTCACCGTGATTGGGCATGTGGCCTACGACCTGCCGATCTGGGGCCTGTTCCTGCTCTATTCCTGCCTTGGAGGCACATCTGGACTGGCACTCACGGTGTTCCTGATGGTCAAAAACGGCGGGTTCTCGCGCAGTGTATCAGCAAAAAATTCGCAGGATTAGTCAATTCCATGGCGACCCAACCCTTTACTGGCAAGAGGCACCCTCTAAATTTCATTTCAAAACAATGACCTAACGGATCCTACACGGCGCGCGCGCGTAAGACCCCACCGTCCGTTAACCAGATCTATAGAAAATTTGAACTATTCTTGTGGATATCAGAGCGTTGCGATCCGCCAAAAAAATTGTAGATTAAATGCAACTCAACCCAAAGGGTAGAACTATGGCGTGGATCGGGATCATTGTGGGCACTTTTGCAGGGGTTTTCTCTGCTGTGGCGGCCTATACCCTATATGCCTTGCCCCTCTGGTACAGCCTGATGCTCTATCCCACCGTCGGGACAACAAGTGCGATTTTGACGATTTTGGTTATGGTTCACCTGCCACCCGGATTACGCCCAATGGCGCAGCCGCACCGGGATGAGACACACCGCACGGCCTGAGACGGCGCCCCTGGCAGGCATCTTCCCGCACTGTGACACCCCTTACATCTACCCCTTGGCCCAGCTGATGATCTGCCCTGCCCGCATGGCGCCGGCTTGTCGTTTCTGCTCCTTGCCACGGGCAAAGCGCACCAGTGTCGGGATCCCCTTGATACGATAGCGCGCGCCAGTGGACTGATGGGTCTGGGTGTTCAGCTTGACCAGCCGCACTTGGCCCTTCAGCGATTTTGCCGCCTTGGCAAAATCCGGCGCCATCATCTTGCAAGGGCCACACCAAGGCGCCCAGAAATCCACCACCAGTGGCAGATCATCCTGTGCCGCAGCCTTTTGCAGGGTTGCCGGATCGACATCCACCGGCCCCGCCGGGATCAGCACCGCGCCACAGGTGCCGCATTTGGGACCCGCGGCCAGACGGTCCTCCGGCACACGGTTCAGCTGCGCACAGCTGAGGCAGGTCAGGGTTTTGGCGCCCATGTCGCGATCACTCCTTGCAGCAGGCCGCTGGTGCGACCTCCTTCCCGATATACGGAAGACTGCGCGCGGGACAAGGGCCTGCCGCCGCGCGCCCCTTCGGCCTGCCTGCGCCTAGAAGGTGAGCTTTGCCCCCAGAATGACGCTATGGGACCGCACGCTGGCGTCGCCGGTACGCCGGGGCAAGATCAGCGGCACGAACCCATCGTTGAATAGGTATTCTGCGCCCAATGTGACATTGGGGGCCACCGCAACCTCCATCCCCAGAATGACCTGCGACATCGATTCCCATTCGGTGCCCGATGCCCCCTGCCGCCCGTGACTGGCCGACAGCGAATAGACCGCAGGGCGCCCCAGAAACTCATTCCGGTAGCGCCCCTGCAGCGTCAGCGCGCTGACCTTGTGGTCGGTGGCGGGCCAGCGGTCGGTGGTCTGGGTGAATTCGGCCATGACGTCAAACCGCGCTCCGCTGAGGGTGGCGTGGACATCCCAGGCCCCGTTCCAGCCGCGATCAATACCGCTGCTCGGCGGATGATGGGCGATGGTGCTGTCGTAGATGGTGCCCCGCAGGAAGCCCGCGCCGAGTTTCAGCCCCAGCCCATTGGCCAGCGGGATACGATGGGCCGCGTTCAGCGCGTAGTTGGTGTAGTGATCATCGTTCTTCGGACTGCTGACCACCCGGTTGCCGCGATGGTTGCGGATGATCGACAGGGCCAGCTCGGTCCGGTCGGTGATATAGCCGATCTCAATCAGCGGATCCTTGGTCTGGGCCCAGAAGTAATGGCTGCTATGGGTGTGGGTGAAGGGCGCGTAGCTGGCAAAATTGCCAAAGTTCACGGTCTTGCGCCCCACCGCAACATAGAAAGGTGAGCGGTCCAAATCGCCGATGGCCAGCCAGGCCTTGCGCAGCTGGACATCATTCTGACCGGGATACTCGATCTCGGTATATTCGCCCTGCACCACCGCTGTCAGGAAAGGTGCCGTGGCCGTAGCGATGAGCGAGATATCATTGATCACCCCATAGGTATCAGAGGTGCCGCTGGTGTGGGTGGGCGGCAGGCGCGACAGAATCGGAAATTTGCCAGGCGTATTGGTGTTCTCATAGATCACCGTGCCTAAGAAGCGCCCGCCAAAGGTGATCTTGTTGATGCCCAGCTGCCCGGACTGCCGTGCGCGCAGGGCAATCGCGACCTTATTGGTCACATCCTCCTGCCGGTCCAGCATCCGTTCTGAATAGCGCAGCGAGGTTGCGAGAAACCCACCGCCCTCCTGCGCCTTACTTGTGTGGGCTGCGGTCATGCCCACAGCCATCGTCAGCGCGGCCAATACCGCGCGCGCACCAAATGAAACAGTCACAATCGTTACTCCAGTATATGACCCCCGACAGACCGCCAGCCGTGCTGCGCACAACACCCGGCCGATTTCAGACAGGGTCAGTCCGATTGCAAGCTAATCAGGCCCAACACCGAACCGTTAGAAATAACGCATACCCCCGTGCGACCAAGCCGGTGGAACTGCCCCCGCAGCCGCGCCGGAAATACTGTCGCCAATCACTGAAATCCGCCGAAACTGGCGGTGGATCAGAAACGCGATCCGATCACAGAGTATCACAGCTTCGTGATCTGACGAAGCCTGATCTGCCAAGGAGACAACGGCCTGACTGCGGGCAGCTGTTGCACCGACGTCGCGCAGGCCATGGTGCAACCGACCCGCACCGGGCCACCTATTGACCGGATTGTTCCCACCCCGCAGACTGGCTGCATCTGTTCCAAAACTGAAAGAGCCCCGCATGTTGTCACGCCGCGCCTTTCTGGCCAGCTCCGCCGCAGCCTCGCTCTGGCCCCAGATCGGGTCAGCCGAAACGGTCTTTGATCCGACCCCGCAAGAGGTCCGCATCAAGAAGCAATTCGCCCCCGGGCAGATCCTTGTGCTGCCGCGATCCTATTACCTTTATTATGTGACGGAGCCGCGACGGGCGCGCCGTTACGGGGTTGGGGTTGGTCGCGCGGGTCTCGAATTCACCGGCACCGCCGTTATTCAGGCCAAGAAAGAATGGCCGACCTGGCGTCCCACGCCCGAGATGATCGAGCGCGATCCACGCAGCTATGCCCGCTTTGTCGATAATAAATACATCCAGCCCGGTGGCACCGACAATCCGCTGGGCGCGCGCGCGCTTTACCTGTTTCAGAACGGCATCGACACCTATTTCCGCATTCACGGCACCAATCAGCCGCAGACCATCGGGCATTCTGTCTCCAACGGCTGTATCCGCATGACGAATGAGCATATTGTCGATCTCTATGAGCGGGTGCCATTGGGAACCGTGGTGACGGTGCTCTGACCAATATCAGACCGGAGCGACAACGCGTGATCTGGCGTCGCTTCGGCGCCAGCTTGCCTGCCTGCGTGCTGAGCTTTGCCGATCAGCGCGCCGTCGCGCCCCTGCGCTGCCCAACTGACAGGCACCCCCCGCTATAACACTTGCGCCGAAAGACCTTTGGCGACAAGATCGTTACCGCAAGGTTACGCAGAACTCATCGCTGTCCTAGGAGGCTCGGTCATGAATACGCAATGACATTGCCGGGCTGTCGCATGTCGCGGACAGGGATTTGAGTAAAGACTGGGAGAAGAAGACGATGGCCACAGGCACCGTCAAATGGTTCAACACCACCAAAGGCTACGGTTTCATCGCACCCGATGCGGGTGGCAGCGATGTTTTTGTACATATTTCTGCGGTAGAGCGGTCCGGGCTGACCGGCCTCGCCGACAATCAGAAAGTCACCTATGAGCTGCAACCGGGCCGTGATGGCCGCGAGTCTGCGGTGAATATCGAACTGGCCTGAGCGGCCAGAACGACAATAAGATCAGCTGTCGGCCCCTTCATCGGGGCCGTCTTTTGTTGCGGGGGATGTGTTCCGGGCTGAACAGGCTTTGAGAACTGCAACGACCGGATCAAACCCGCCTGGCGAGACACCTACTGCTTTGCCAACTCGACCAGTTCCAGCACCTTCGGACCGATGGCGGCCACATTCAACGCCACGCCTTCGGCATTGGGATGGATCCCGTCCTCCTGCAGATATTGCCCCGCAGCCTGAATATCATCCCCGGTTGCGGCCCGAATACCGGCGAGGCTATCCGCGTGAAGCAACGTGTCATAATCCCGCGCGAGATCGGGAAAGATCGCGTCGAACTCAGCCTTGAAATCCGCGCCGTAATTGCCCGGTGCCTGTATGCCAACCAGCAGCACCGGAACCGCATTGGCCTTTGCGACCTCCAGAATACGGGTGAGGTTGGCACGGCTTTCGGATGGCGCAAGGCCGCGCAGCAGATCATTGCCCCCAAGGGCCACGATCAGCGCATCCGGTCCGTCCGCCAGCGTCCAGTCAATCCGGGCGGCGCCGCCTGCGGTGGTATCACCGGAAACCCCGGCATTGATCAGCCGCACCTCGGCCCCTTTTTCCCCCAGCCAGCGTTGCAGCTGTGGCACCCAGCCCTGCCCCTGCGGCAGGCCATAGCCCTGCACCAGACTGTCCCCCAGCGCTGCAACGCGCACCGGCTCTGCCTGCGCAATTGCCGCAGTTAACATAAAAATCAGTCCTGCTATCATCTTGCGCATTGCTACAAAGGCTCCATATCCAGAGTGGTCCCAAAACAGGCGCGATATCACATGCAGTCCAGCACGATCCCCTCATCCGATCCCATTCTGAACCTCCAACATGCGTCTTTGTCACTGGTTGGCAATACCGGACCTGTCGAAATTCTACATGATATCTCATTGGCGGTGGAGAGCGGAGAAACCCTGGGCCTGATCGGCCCCTCCGGCTCTGGCAAATCCTCTCTCCTGATGGTGATGGGGGGGCTGGAGCAGGCCACCGGCGGCACCGTCTCGGCGCTGGGACAGGATCTGACGGCGATGGATGAGGATGCGCTGGCGCACTTTCGCCGTGACAATATGGGCGTCGTTTTTCAGAGCTTTCACCTGATCCCGACCATGACCGCGCTGGAAAATGTGGCCACACCGCTGGAACTTGCCGGTCACAAGGATGCCTTTGATCGCGCGCAAGCTGAACTGGAGGCGGTCGGACTGGGCCATCGCGCGGGCCATTTCCCGGCGCAGATGTCCGGCGGCGAACAGCAACGCGTGGCGCTGGCCCGCGCTCTGGTCACCCGCCCCCGCATCCTGCTGGCGGATGAGCCGACCGGCAATCTGGATGCCACCAACGGCGATGCGATCATGGACCTGCTGTTTGACCTGCGCGACCGCTATGGGGCGACGCTGATCATGGTGACCCATGCGCCGGAACTGGCGGCGCGCTGTGACCGGGTGATCCGGCTGCGCGACGGGCGACTGGATCAGGACGCCGCGCGTGAGGCCGCTGAATGAGCCCCTCTGCCCTGTCGCTGGCCACGCGGTTTGCCAAGCGAGAGCTGCGCGGTGGTCTGTCTGGGTTTCGTGTTTTCCTGATCTGTCTGGCGCTGGGGGTTGCGGTGATTGCCGGGATCGGCTCCCTGCGCTCCGCGATCCAGACCGGGCTGAGCGAGGAAGGCGCGGTGCTGCTGGGCGGCGACGCCGAGCTGGGCTTTACCTATCGGCGCGCCACCGCTGAGGAACAGGCCTGGATGGAGGCCCGCGCCGTCGCCCGGTCTGAAATCATTGATTTCCGGTCCATGGCGACGGTGGGCGACGAACGCGCGCTGACGCAGGTGAAGGCCGTGGATGACGCCTATCCGCTTGTGGGCACGGTGACCCTCTCCCCCGACATGCCGCTGGAGGCAGCACTGGCAGGAACAGGCGACCTGCCCAGCGGTGTGATGCAGCGGGTTCTGGCGGATCGGCTTGGCCTGTCTGTTGGCGATGAATTCACCCTAGGAAGCCAGCGATTTGCTCTGACGGCGCTATTGGAGACTGAACCTGATGCAGCCAGCGCAGGCTTCACCCTTGGGCCGCGGACGCTTGTGCGCACAGAGGACTTGGCGCAATCCGGCCTCTTGCAGCCCGGCACGCTGTTTTCCAGCAAATACCGGCTGACCCTGCCCCCGGATACCGATCTGGAGCAGCTGAAAATCCGTGCCGAGGCGCAGTATGACAACAGCGGCATGCGCTGGACCGATGCCCGTAATGGCGCGCCGGGCATTGCCACCTTTGTCGAGCGGCTGGCCGGGTTTCTGGTGCTGGTTGGCCTCTCCGGGCTGGCGGTGGGCGGGATTGGCGTCTCCGCCGCCGTGCGCGCCTATCTGGCGGGCAAAACGGCAACCATCGCCACGCTACGCACCCTTGGTGCCGACCGCAGGACGATCTTCCTGACGTATTTTCTGCAAATCGGTGCGCTGGCGCTGTTGGGCATCGCGATTGGCCTTCTGATCGGCGGGCTGGCTCCGGTGCTGCTGGGATCGCTGATCGCGGCGCAGCTGCCGTTTCCTGCGGTCTTTGGCATCTCGGTTCCCGCACTCAGCGAGGCAGCCCTCTATGGTGTTCTGACGGCCTTTGTCTTTGCGCTCTGGCCGCTGGCCCGGGCGGAACGGATCCGGGCGGCGGCGCTGTTTCGCGATGCGCTGGACGGCCGCAGCCGCTGGCCCGCGCCCCGGTATATTCTGGCCACCGTCGTTGCCGTAGCTGTGCTGATCGGCGCGGCGGCCCTGTTCAGTGGCGCGGTTGAGCTGACGCTCTGGACTGCGGGCGGGCTGATTGGTGCACTGGCGGTGTTGTTGCTGGCGGCACTGGTGCTGAGCTGGATCGCGCGCCGCTCCGCGCCCTTGGCCCGTGGCAACCCGGCGCTGCGTTGGGCGCTCTCCGCGATCGGGACCTCCCGCGATGGCGCCGTGCCAACGGTGCTGGCGCTGGGGCTTGGCCTGACGGTGCTGGCGGCCATCGGTCAGGTCGATGGCAATATGCGCCGCGCGATTGAGGGCAACCTGCCCGATGTGGCCCCCTCCTACTTCTTTGTTGATATCCAGCGAGACCAGATGCCGGACTTCCTCACCCGCGTTGAGGGCGATCCGGCTGTGGAGCGAGTGCAGAGCGCGCCGATGCTGCGCGGGGTGCTCACCACCGTCAACGATCAGCCCGCGACCGAGGTGGCTGGCGATCACTGGGTGGTGCGCGGCGATCGCGGCATCACCTATGCCGCGAAACAGCCCGAAACCACGCAAATCGTGGCTGGCGCATGGTGGCCTGAGGAGTACACCGGGCCGCCACAGGTCAGCTTTGCCCGCGAGGAGGCCGAGGAACTGGGGCTGGATCTGGGAGACACGCTGACGATCAATGTGCTGGGCCGCGACATCACTGCGACAATCACCAGCCTGCGCGAGGTGGATTTCTCCACCGCTGGCATGGGGTTTGTCATGGTGCTGAACGAAAGCGCCCTGGCAGGAGCGCCGCACAGCTATATCGCCACAGTCTATGCCGAGCAGGAGGCCGAGGCGCAGATCCTGAGGGATCTGGCCAAGGCAATGCCGAATATTACCGCCGTCCGGGTGCGGGATGCGCTGGACCGCGTGTCAGACATCCTGCGGCAGCTGGCCTCCGCCACCGCTTATGGAGCGGCAGCCACCCTACTTACCGGGTTCATGGTTCTGATCGGCACCGCCGCGGCCGGGGAACCGGCCCGCCGCTATGAGGCCGCTGTGCTGAAAACGCTGGGTGCATCCAGACGCCGCATTCTGATCAGCTTCGCCCTCAGGTCGGTGTTTCTGGGAGCAGGCGCCGGATTGGTGGCGCTGATTGCGGGAATGAGCGGTGCCTGGGCGATCAACACCTATGTGTTTGAGAGCGACTTTCAGGTGATCTGGGGCAACGCGCTGGCGATCATCAGCGGTGGCATCCTGACCACGCTGCTGGCCGGGCTTGCCTTTGCCTGGAGGCCGCTTCAGGTGCGCCCTGCACGGATCCTGCGGGCGCGCGACTAGACCCGCACACCGCTTTGGCGCGGAAGAGGGAAACACATCGGACACCAGCTGCGACAGGCTGGTGTCTTTTACAGCACTGCTGGGCCGACCTAATTCACATAGCGCGCGCAGCTGGCGGCGACCGGCGGCTGAAACAGCGCAAACAGGTCGTCATTGTCACAGATCAGCGCCTCCAGCGTGATGCCATCCAACGACTGGTAGAAGGCCTGCGCGGCCTCCGACAAGGCAAGGCGCAACCGGCAGGCCGACACCAGCGGGCAGGTATTGTCGGCATCGGCAAAACACTCAACCATCGGCACCGTGCCCTCGACATCGCGGAACACATCGCCAATGCCAATTTCTGCCGCAGGCTTGCCCAGTAACATGCCGCCATTGCGGCCCCGTTGGGTATGCAGATATCCCAATTGCGCCAATTGGTTGATCACCTGAGCCAAATGGTTCTCGGAGATATTGCAGCGCGCCGCAATTTCCGATTTGGTGACCAGGCGGTCCGCATGGGCCGCACAGTACATCAACAGCCGCACTGCAATATTTGTCCGTTTTGTGATCCGCATGATCGCCCCTCCAAGGTGCCTTGATCGCCGGATCATGACATGGCTGCGCAAAGGCCACTTTGACATGTATCAAAGCTGCTATAGCTCTGTGCGGATGTTTGCCGTCGCCGGGGTGCACCACCGCCGACACCGCCGTCAGGGCAAAGGCCAGCCGCCTTGCCCCGATCCGACACACGGCGCAGATATTGCCGATTGAGACATTGCTGACAGGAGATCCGAATGCCCGCCCCCCTTCCCCCAGCCCCCTATTTCTTTGGCTACGGCAGCCTGGTGAACACCCGCACCCATGCCTATGGGCAGGCCCGTCCGGCCCGGCTCAGCGGCTGGCGGCGGGCCTGGGTGCAGACCGATCTGCGCCCGGTGGCCTATCTCTCTGCGGTGCCCTGCGCCGATAGCCGCATCGACGGGCTGGTCGCCGAAGTCCCCGGCGCGGATTGGGCGGCCCTGGATGACCGCGAGTTCGGCTATGATCGTCTGGCGGCGCGGGACTCGGTGCAGCATGATCTGGCGCCGGAGACTGAGGTTGCCGTCTATGCGATCCCCGCCAACAGTCAGCGTGCAGCCAGCCTGCGCCATCCGATCCTGCTGAGCTACCTTGATGTGGTGATCCAAGGCTATCTCGATGTCTTTGGCACCGAAGGCGTTGCCGATTTCATGCGCACGACCGATGGCTGGGACACACCAATTCTGAATGACCGCGCCGCCCCCCGCTATCCCCGGGCACAGGTGCTGACCACGGATGAACGTGATCTGGTGGATCATCACCTGACTGCGCTGGGTGCACAACTGATCGAGGCGGATCAGTGATCTCACGCACGCTTCTCTACATTCGGCGGATCACCCGGCAGCTGTGGTTCCGCGTGGTGCTGATCTCGGCCTGTTCCCTGCTGGCACTGGCCATCGCGCCCTGGCTCACACCGTTTATCCCCGAGGATCTGGGAGAGCGGTTCGGACGCGAGGCCGCCCTACCGGTGCTGAATATCCTCGCCTCCGGCATGTTGGCCGTGACCACATTTTCGCTGAATGTTATGGTCTCTGCCTATCGCACCGCCGCCGCCACCGCGACCCCGCGGGTGTACCGCCTGCTGCTGGAGGACACGATCACCCAGAGCGTGCTGGCCACCTTCGTCGGCGGATTTGTGTTCAGCCTGAGCGCGGTGATCCTGTTTCGGGCCGGGTTCTACAGCGAGGATGCGGCCAACGTGGTCTTTGCCATCACGGTCGGAGTTGTGGCGCTTATCGTCGGGGCGATTTTGCGCTGGATTGATCACCTATCGGGGCTTGGCAGCATGGATCACACCCTGCGCCTGATCGAGGAGCGCAGCCGCACCAGCCTGCGCCAGCGCGCCGATGCCCCCTGTCTGGACGCGCAACGCGCCGAGGATGACACCCGGTTTCAGGCAGACGGCACAGCTATCCCGGCGCAGGCGTCGGGTTTCGTGCGATTTGTGGATGTCGCGCAGCTGCAGACATTGGCAGAAGAGGCCGACACCCAGATTGCGATCCATCGCACGCCGGGAGAATTCGTGCTGCGCGGGCGGCCCGTGGCCTATGCGAAATCCGGGGATGAGGACCTGTGCAAGGCCGCCAGCCGCTGCATCGAAATCGGCGATGTGCGCAGTTTTGATCAAGATCCCTCATTTGGGCTGACCTTGCTTGCAGAAACCGCGCAGCGGGCGCTCTCCCCCGGAGTCAATGATCCCGGTACCGCGCTGGAGGTCATGGGGCGGTTGGAACGGCTGCTGTGGGAGAACACCCCGGATGAGGACGCGCAGACCGGGCAGGATCCGGCCTTTGACCGGGTGGTCATGCCCGCTGTCTCTGCCCAACATCTTCTGTCCTGCGCCTTCCCGCCCATTGCCCGCGCTGGAGCGGACGACCCAGCGGTGATTGACTGGATGGACAAAGCCCTCGGGGCGCTGGGGCACCACCCCAACCCGGCCATGGCCAAAGCCGCCACAAAGATGCGGGCGCAGCGCTCTGATCGCTGAGACCTGACACATGGGGGAGCTGGCGCTCCCGGTCCAAACGAAAAAGGCGGCCCACCCGGAGCCGCCTTTTCAAAACAATATTGGCTGAGTTCAACCGCGAGCGCGCACCGTCTCCATCAGCGCCAGCAGGGCCGACATATCGGGTCCGCGTTCCATGCCGGTGACGGCTTTGCGCAGCGGCATAAACAGGCCTTTGCCCTTGCGACCGGTGGCCTCTTTCACAGCGGCGGTCCACTTGCCCCAGCTTTCGCTGTCGTAAGGCCCCTCGGGCAGCAGCGCCATCGCCTCTGCGATGAACTCTTTGTCCTCATCCGCGATCAGCGGCTCGGCGCCATCGCGGCACAGCTCCCACCAACCGGCGAGATCCTTGAGCGTGGTGATGTTTTCCTTGGCCACATCCCAGAACGCCGCCTGTTTCTCGGCCGGAACCCCCAGCGCGTCCACATGGGTCTGAACATCCGCCAGCGCCAGCGACTGCAGGTAGCGTGCCGTCAGCGGGTAGACATCCTCCACATCGAATTTGGTCGGGGCCGCGCCAAAGCGGTTGATGTCAAAGCCGTCGATCAGCTCTGCCATCTCACTGCGGATCTCAACCGGATCGGAGGACCCCAGCCGCGCCATCAAGGACAGCAACGCCATTGGCTGGACGCCTGCCTCGCGCAGGTCCCGCAGCGCCAGCGTGCCGAGACGCTTGGACAGCGCCTCGCCCTGTGGGCCGGTCAGCAGCGAGTGATGCGCAAAGGAGGGCACAGTGCCGCCCAGCGCCTCGATGATCTGGATCTGGGTCGCGGTGTTGGTCACATGGTCAGAACCACGCACCACATGGGTCACGCCCATTTCGGTGTCGTCGACCACGGAGGCCAGCGTGTAGAGGAACTGACCGTCGCCACGGATCAGCACCGGATCGGAGACCGAAGCCGCATCAATGGAGATATCGCCCAGAATGCCGTCAGCCCATTCAATGCGCTGGTGATCCAGTTTGAACCGCCACACACCATCGCCACGCTCGGCACGCAGGGCAGCCTTTTCATCATCGGACAGGGCCAGCGCTGCGCGGTCATAAACCGGCGGCTTGCCCATGTTCAGCTGTTTCTTGCGCTTGAGGTCCAGTTCGACCGGCGTCTCAAATGCCTCATAAAACCGTCCGATCTCGCGCAGTCTGTCCGCCGCAGCAACATAGCGCTCCAGCCGCTCGGACTGCCGCTCCACCCGATCCCAAGTGAGGCCCAGCCATTCGAGATCCTGTTTGATCGCGTCGACATATTCTTCCTTTGACCGCTCCGGGTCGGTATCGTCGATACGCAGGATGAAGCTGCCGCCGGCCTTGCGGGCGATCAGATAATTCATCAGCGCGGTGCGCAGGTTGCCAACGTGGATATAGCCGGTCGGCGACGGGGCAAATCGGGTGGTTGTCATCACAAGTCTCCTGTTGCCCTGCCCCATGTCACATGGACGCCGTTTTGTCCAGTTGTCGGGCGGCACGTCGAAGTTGATCCAAAGTCGTTTCAAAGTGTTGGTGTTTTTTGAATTACACCTCAGGTTTCGTTCAGACTCCCGTGTCAGTCTGCCGCAGCACACACCGTAGTGATGGTAAGAAGTAACTGGGTTTCCCATGAACAAAGTGATCCCGCGCGAGACGTTACAGGGGCAGAGCCTGCCTGAGCCCTCTCATGCCCGACTCATGGATGTGTTGAACAAATTGGATCAGGGGGTGATGGTCTGGACTGAGGACGGGCATTGCCAGGTTTTCAACGAACGTCTCCTCACCCTTCTGGAGCTGCAGAACGGGGATGTATTCCCCGGCTATTCCCGCGCGGCATTTTTTGCCACCGCCGTCAAACTCGGCCATGTGACCGAGGAGAGCGCCAAACAGGCGGAGCAGGATTTCAGCTCTGACAAACAGCGGTTTTCGGCGACCCGCAGAATGCCCTCCGGACGGCGGCTACAGATTGATACGCGGCGGCTGTCCACCGGAGGGTTTGTCACCTGCTACACGGATGTCACCCAGATTGAGCGCAGCGCGCGGGACCTGACCCAGGCGCGACAGGCCGCCGAGGAGGCCGAGCTGACCGCCCTGAAGACGCTCGCGGCAGAGCAATCCTGGCGCGAGGAAGCCAAGCTGTTGTCCCAGCTGGATGAATGGCTACACTCCTGCAAATCCCAGGAAGAGCTGTTTCGCATCGTCAGCGCCTTCATGGCGCAGCTGTTTCCGCAATCCCGGGGGGAGCTGTATATTTATTCCAACTCACGCGATGTTCTGGACGGCAAATGCCACTGGGGTGGCGGCGAGGCGCATGACCACATCTTCCCCGATGCCTGCTGGGCGCTGCGACGGGGGCGGCAATATCTCTATTCCGCCGACAAGATTGCCTTTGCCTGCGCCCATGTGGAAGAGCAGCCCAGCACCAGCGAGCATGAGGATTACGTCTGCTTCCCGGTCGTCGCCCATGGCAATACCGTGGGTCTGTTGCACGTGAAATTTGCGCCGGAAGAGGATGCCAAACGCAAGGTGGCGCTGCATCGTCTGGCGCTGCGCTGCGGTGAGCACATCTCGCTGGCGGTGGCCAATGTGCGGCTGCGCGACGAATTGCACGATCAATCCACCCGCGATCCGCTGACCGGCGTCTATAACCGGCGCTATTTCCTGGGAGAGCTGCGCAATGCGGTGGCCCTGGCCGACCGACGCGCCAGCCAGCTGGGGGTGCTCAGCTTTGATGCGGATCGGTTCAAGACCTTCAATGACACCCATGGCCATGATGCGGGCGACATGGTGCTGCGCGCCATTGGCGACACGCTGAAAGAGCTGTTTCACAACGGAGAGGTCTGCTGCCGGATGGGCGGCGAGGAATTTGCAGTGTTCCTGCCCGATACCGATAAGGAACAGACCATGGAGGTGGGCGAGGCGCTGCGCGCTGCAATCGAGGATATCACCCTGCGCTATGGATCCGGCACCCTGCCACGGGTCACCATCTCCATCGGAGTGGCCAGCTACCCCGAAGATGGGCTGCTGCCACAGGATCTGATGCATGCCGCGGATCGCGCGCTTTATGCCGCGAAGGACGCAGGCCGCAATTGCGTGGTGGATTGCCAGAAGGCCGACCCGGCGGAAGGTCCGTTTTCAGGGTCATAAGACCGTCAGCACCCATCGGCACAGGTGCAGCGGGCGACCGCAGACGCAGCTGTGCAGGGACTGCACCACCCCGCCGCCCTTGCCTCAGGCCGTCCTTGCCTCAGCTTGGGTCGCGCCAATGGTTCACGATGGGATAACGCCGGTCCAGCCAGAACGCACGCGGCGTCAGACGCGCACCGGGCGCAGACTGAAACCGCTTGTATTCGCTGATATAAATCAGGTGCTCCACACGTTTGGCATTCTCCCGCGAGAAGCCTGCCGCGACACAATCGGCAATCGACCCATCGCGGTCCACCAGGATCTCCAGCAGCGCATCCAGTTCCGGGTAATCCGGCAGGCTGTCGCTGTCCTTCTGATCGTCGCGCAGTTCGGCACTGGGCGGTTTGTCGATCACATTCGGGCGGATCACCTCGCCCTCCGGCCCCATCATCCAGTCGCGGTGATTGGCGTTGCGCCAGCGGCAAGTCTCAAACACGCGGGTCTTGTAAAGATCCTTGATCGGGTTATAGCCCCCCGCCATATCGCCATAGATCGTCGCATAGCCCACGGCGACCTCGGATTTATTGCCGGTGGTCAGCAGCATCTCGCCAAATTTGTTCGACATTGCCATCAGCAGAAGGCCCCGCAGGCGGGACTGGATGTTTTCCTCCGTCAGCCCGTCGTCCAGACCGGCAAACAGCGGCGCCAGCGTATTGGTGATGGCGGCGCGTCCCTCGGCAATCGGGACATAATCGTAATGCACGCCCAGCGCCTTGGCCACGGCCTCGGCATCGCCGAGGGACTCTTGCGAGGTATATTCCGACGGCAGCATCACGCAGCGGACATTCTCCGCCCCCAGCGCATCAACCGCAATGGTGGCCACAATGGCGGAATCCACCCCGCCTGAGAGACCCAGCAGCACCTTCTTGAAGCCGGTCTTGCGCATGTAATCGCGCAGCGACAGCGTCATGACGTGATAATCCTGCTCCCATTCATCCGGCAATGAGGCCTTGGGGCCGTCAACGGCGCGCCAACCCTCGGCGGTGCGTTCCAGATCGAGATGCTGTATCGCCTCGTCAAAGACCGGCATCTGCAGCGCCAGCGCGCCGCCCGGGTTCAGCACAAAGGAGCCGCCATCGAAAACCTGATCGTCCTGCCCACCCACCATGTTGAGGTAGATCACCGGCAGATCGGTTTCCACTGCGCGGGCCACCATGTGGTTGAACCGCACGTCCATCTTGTTGCGGAAATAGGGCGACCCATTTGGGATCAGCAGGAACTCAGCGCCGGTTTCAGCCAAAGTCTCGGCCACATCCTCATACCAGCCATCCTCGCAAATCGGGCTGCCGATCCGGGTGTCGCCAACCGCATATGGCCCCCCCAGAGGGCCCGCATCAAAGATCCGCACCTCGTCAAACACGGTGGCATTGGGCAGATGGTGCTTCAGCACCTGCGTGGTGATCTTGCCCCCCTTCAGGATCAGATAGGCGTTGAACAATTTGCCATCCGCGACCCAGGGGCTGCCGATGGCCAGAGCGGGCCCATCGGCGCAATCGGCGGCCAATCGCTCAACCTCGGCGATGGCGGCCTGATGGAAAACCGGCTTTCGCACCAGGTCCTGCGTGTTGTAGCCGGTGATGAACATTTCCGGCAAAGCGACCAGATCCGCCCCGGCGTCACGGCCTGCGGCCCAGGCCTCGCGGGCCTTGTTTGCATTGCCCGCCAGATCCCCGACGGTGGGGTTCAATTGGGCCAGTGTCACGCGAAAACGATCAGCCATCCTGCTTGCGTCCTTCGATAATCCTGCCTTCTGCCATTAAACAGATCGCGCCCCGAGGGAAAGACCACAGCGGCAAAAGACATTGCGACGGCGGCGGCTGTGGCATAGTTTCCTGTCAAACAGATCAACAGGCCCGCACCGCGGCTCTCCTTATGGCAAGCAGATATTCCATGACCCGTTTCACCACCGCCGCTCTTTTGACCTCTGCCCTGGCGCTTGGCGCTGCCGGGGGTATCCGTCCGGCTCTGGCGCAGGACGATGGCAAGGTCCTGACCACACAGGACGAAATCGGCGGCATCTATGAGGGCACCTTTCGCGGCGGGTTGCAGCATGGCACCGGCACCTACACCCTGCCCAACGGCTATGAATATACCGGCGATTGGGTCGATGGTGAGGTGCGCGGACGCGGCGTGGCGCGTTTCCCCAACGGCTCCGTCTACGAGGGCGAATTCGCCAAGGGCAAACCGGAGGGCGTGGGCAAAATCACCTTTGCCGATGGCGGCACCTATGAGGGGGAGTGGTCCGACGGGGTGATCAACGGTCAGGGCGTCGCGGTCTATGCCAACGGCGCCCGCTACGAGGGCGGGTTTCGCGATGCCAAGCACCACGGCAAGGGCCTGATGCGCAACCCCGGCGGCTATCAATATGAGGGCGACTGGGTCGATGGCCTGAAGGATGGCACCGGCAAGATCACATACCCCGACGGCGCCACCTACGAGGGCGACATCCGCAACGGCCAACTGGCGGGCACCGGCAAGCTGATTATGCCCGACGGTCTGATCTATGAGGGCGACTGGGCTGCGAACCAGATGGATGGCACCGGGGTGCTGACCCAGCCCAATGGCGACATCTACGAAGGCCCGCTGGTGGCCGGGCGCCGTCAGGGTGAGGGCAAGCAGATCCATGCCAATGGCGATGTCTATATCGGCAATTTCGAGGATGACCTGCGCCACGGCGAGGGCACCTTCACCAAGACCGACGGCTATGTCTACACCGGCGAATGGCTGGCGGGACAGATCGAAGGCAAGGGCCGCGTCACCTATCCCGACGGTTCGGTTTACGAAGGTCAGTTCCGTGATGATCTCGCGGATGGGGTCGGGAAAATCACCTATCCAGATGGCTCCACCTACGAAGGCGACTGGGTGGCCGGCGTGATTGAAGGCACCGGCACCACCACCTACCCCAACGGGTTGGTCTATACCGGCGAGTTCAAGAACGCGAAGAACCACGGTCAGGGCGTGATGACATATCCCGACGGCTACCGCTACGAAGGCGGCTGGAAAGACGGCCAGCGCCACGGCGATGCGGTCGTCACCTACCCTGACGGCTCGGTCTATACCGGCAGTTTCGCCAACAGCCAGCGTCATGGCACCGGCAAGATCGTGATGACCGACGGCTTCAGCTATGAGGGCGACTGGACCGAGGGCAAAATCAGCGGCAAGGGCGTGGCCACCTACGCCAATGGCGACGTCTACGAGGGCAGCTTCCTCAACTCCAAACGGCAAGGGCCCGGCGTGATGCGTTACGCCAGCGGTCAGGAGGCCGAAGGCACCTGGGAAAACGGCGCCCTGAAAACCACCGGCGGTGCCACGCAGACCAGTGACGACGCTGCCAGCGACGATCAGGCCGCCGAAGATCAGGCCAGCGACACCGCAAGCCCCGAAGCCGGTGACGGCGCCAGCAACTGATCCGAGGGGTCGTTTCTGATTTAGCCCCCTCTGACAGGGGCGCATGGGCGACAGTCGCAAGCTTTGGCCCTGTGCAGATAAATTCTGTCTTCCCATTCGTCATTGGCTCTGTATAACTCTGCGTCATGACCATGCGTGCAGATATCCTTCGCTCCGCCACCGCGTTTCGCGGTGCAGATCTGCGCGCCCTACTGATCCTAATCCGCCTCTGAGCGTGCCATCCGGCGCGCCCGCTCAGAGGGGAAGGCATGCGCGCCACAAGGATTGGATTTTAGGACAGACAAGAAAGATACCGACATGACGACTGCAGCTGACAAAGATCGCGTTTTGATCTTCGACACCACCCTGCGCGATGGCGAGCAGAGCCCCGGCGCAACCATGACCCATGACGAAAAGCTTGAGATTGCCGAGCTGCTTGACGATATGGGCGTGGATATTATCGAAGCGGGCTTCCCCATTGCCTCCGAAGGTGACTTCAAAGCGGTGAGCGAGATTGCAGAACGCTCCAAAAACTCCCGGATCTGCGGCTTGGCGCGCGCCAATTTCAAAGATATCGACCGCTGCGCCGAGGCGGTGAAACGCGCCGCCCAGCCGCGCATCCACACCTTTATCGGCACCTCGCCGCTGCACCGCGCCATTCCCAACCTCACCAAGGATGAGATGGCCGAGAAGATCCACGAGACGGTCACCCATGCCCGCAACCTGGTGGACAATGTGCAGTGGTCGCCGATGGATGCGACGCGCACCGAATGGGATTACCTCTGCCGGGTGATCGAGATTGCGATCAAGGCAGGCGCCACCACCATCAATATCCCCGATACCGTGGGCTATACCGCCCCGGTCGAAAGCGCCGATCTGATCAAGCGCCTGATCGAAACCGTACCGGGTGCCGATGACGTGATCTTTGCCACCCATTGTCACAACGACCTTGGCATGGCGACGGCCAACTCGCTGGCGGCGGTAGCGGGCGGGGCGCGGCAGATCGAATGCACCATCAATGGCCTGGGCGAACGCGCTGGCAATACCGCGCTGGAGGAGGTCGTCATGGCGCTGAAGGTGCGCAACGACATTATGCCCTTCACCACTGGCATCGACACCCAGAAGATCATGCATATATCCCGCCGGGTCTCCACGGTTTCCGGCTTTGTCGTGCAGCCGAACAAGGCGATTGTTGGCAAAAACGCCTTTGCCCATGAAAGCGGCATCCATCAGGATGGCATGCTGAAGAACAAGGAAACCTTTGAGATCATGCGGCCCGAGGATGTGGGCATTGCCGGCACCTCGCTGCCCTTGGGCAAACACTCCGGCCGTGCAGCCTTGCGCGACAAGCTGAGCCAGCTCGGCTTTGAGGTGGGCGACAACCAGCTGAAGGATCTCTTTGTTCGCTTCAAGGAACTCGCCGACCGCAAGAAAGAGGTGTTCGACGACGACATCATCGCCCTGATGCGCACCAGCGGCGATGAGGATGATCACCTCAAACTGGTCTCCATGAAGGTGGTCTGCGGCACCGGCGGCCCGGCTGAGGCAACCCTTGAGATGGAAGTCGAGGGCAAGGATGTATCAGAGACCGCAGAAGGCGACGGCCCGGTTGATGCGGCCTTCAGGGCGATCCGCAAAATCCATCCAAACTCGGCGCATCTGCAGCTCTATCAGGTCCATGCGGTGACCGAAGGCACCGATGCGCAGGCCACGGTCTCTGTCCGGCTGGAAGAAAACGGCGTGATCGCCACCGGCGAAAGCGCCAACACCGACACGGTTGTCGCCTCTGCCGCAGCCTATATCGGCGCACTGAACCGTCTGATCATCCGCCGCGACAAGATGGGCGCAGGCGCCGACACGCGTGAGATTTCCTACAAGGATATCACCTAAGTCAGCACCTACCTCTGTATTATTCTCGCCCCCGCTGCAGCAGTGCAGCGGGGGCTCATCTATCGTTAAGCACGTTCAGGTAGACTGCAGGTGATCTTTTCCAAAAGCACGGCGGAGCAATGCAGTCCACACCGAATTTCGCTGCACCTTCTGTTCGCACAGTCATACAGCCACTCCTGGACCGAAAAGACTATCATAACGCTCTTATCGCGTTGCGCCCACTCGTGTCAGAGGAGGCTCCGGACCCGGAAGTACTGGATCTTGTCGCGGATTGTTATTTTGGCCTGGATCAGCCGACAACTGGCATTCAAGTTTTGGAAGCTATCGTAAGCACCTGGCCGGATAACAAGGCCGCTCTTGGAAAACTGGGCGCGAGGCATCTCCAGATTGGCAGCAAAGAACGCGCAGCTGAAGCCCTTCGCAGCTACCTTGCGATGGACCCCGACTCTGTCACCGCACTTGCAACGCTTCACCTTGCCGCGCCCTTCGGCGCTGAAAGCCCTTATGCACGCCACCTCAGATCTCTGTTGGAGACTCCGCTTCTGACCGAAGCAGAGAAGGCCACTGCGAACAATACCCTTGGTCGGATCGCAGCCAAAGCCGGTTCTCCTAAGGAAGCCATCGGCTATTTCGAACAAAGCAAGAGCTGGCTGAACGGCACCTATGTTCCAGAGATCGAAGAGCAGGAAATCTCAGACCAGATTTCGCGGTACCTACCCAAAAATCTTCTGTCTGTTCAGCAGACGGATCAATACCCCGTGCCAGTCTTCCTGACAGGGTTGCCGCGCTCAGGCACAACATTGCTTGAAAACATGCTGATCCAGCATCCACGGGCCACCACCATCGGTGAAAGCAAAGGCCTGCTCAGGAGCATGAATGCCGTCACACAGCCTGTGCAGCAACCTGAGATTCCGATCGACAAATGGCGATGGTGCGACGAGGTCAGTCAGGAACTGGCGCACGCTGGCAGGCGCTGTTATCTCGACCACTTTCCCGCCAACTACGATAACTGCGCGAAAGTCTGCATCGACAAGTTGCCTCAAAACCACTTCGAATTTGGATTTGCGCATCTCATCCTGCCGGAGTCACGGTTTATTTTTATGATGCGACATCCGCTCGACGTGGGCCTGTCACTGTTGTCTAACAACTTCAGCGGAGGCCACAGCTATTCCAAACGTCAGGAATGGATCGGTCATCGAATTCGCTGTGCCTACACCTCTGTCGATGACTACGCACAAAAGCTGCCCGGGCGTATAAGGTTTCAATCATATCGCAAACTGGTGGACCAACCTGAAAAGCAGTTGAGAGCAATTCTCACTCATCTTGATTTGGATTGGGATCCCGCCTGCCTGTTCCCGGAGGATGGCGAAAGACTGATCCAAACCGCATCGATCAATCAAATTCCAAAGGGGCTTAATCGCTCCGGCTTGGACAAATGGCGCCCCTACGAACGCGAACTCGCGCCGCTGATCGAGGCGCTCGGCGGGTGGGACTGGATCAATGACTGGCAAACGCGCGACGCGGAGACCGCCTAGATACACTCACCCCAGCTTTGCAAACAGCCTTGTCAGCCGCTGTGCCTCATCCGCGGTGCCGTAGGGGGCATTCACGATGAACATGCCGGAGCCGACCATACGGTGGCCCTCGCGGGCGGGCGGAAACCGCACCTCGTGGCGCAGCGCACCCGGCAGGTTCTGGGCCGCTAGTGCGGTCAGCATCGGCTTATGGGTCCCATCGGTCAGGATCGGGTACCACAGCGCAATCACCCCGACGTTCCATTTACGGTGCAGCTTGGCGATATGGCCGGGGATCTGTGCATAGTCGCGTTTCACCTCATAGCTCGGGTCAATCAGCATCAGCCCACGGCGCGGGGTTGGCGGCGCCAGTGATTGCGCCAGCTCGAACCCATCCTGCTGATGCACATGAACGCGCCGTCCCAGCCCATGCGGCCAAAGCGCCTCCCGCAGAGCCGCGTTCTCCCGTGGGTGCAGCTCTGCGAAATGCAGACTGTCCTCTGCCCGCAGGAGATGCGCTGCAATCAGGGGTGAGCCGGGATAGGCGTTCCCGCCAGCGGCGCTGCGGGTTCGGGTGATGGCCTCTGCCAGCGGGTGGTCCACATCCAGCATTGCCCCGTCCAGCAGGCGGTTGATCCCTGCCGCGGCCTCTCCGGTTTTTACCGCCTCTGCGGCGTCCAGCTGATAGAGGCCACGCCCTGCGTGGGTCTCCATATAGCTGAGCGGTTTGTCCTTCTGGGTCAGATAGGCCAGCATTCGCGCCAGCAGCGCATGTTTTTGAACATCGGCCAGATTTCCGGCGTGGTAGATATGTTGATATGACAGCATCCCTGCCCTCTAGCGCCAAACCGCCCCGGACAAAAGCCCCTTGCCACAGCGGAGTGCGTTGGATCCGACGGCTCAGACCGCTGGCATCTGCTGTGTTGCACAGTGAATGCCGCCGCCCAATTCGCCCAGCGGGTCCACGTCCAGCGTGACAATCTCCCGTCCCGGATAATGCCGCGCCAGCGCCTCCCGCGCGATCTCATCGGTGTCGCGATCCCCGAATTCCGCCGCAATCACCGCGCCGTTACAGACGTAGAAATTGGCGTAGGAGGCGACAAAGTCGTAGCTGTTGACCCGGCGGATATGTGGTTCGGGGATAACCTCCACCGCCAGTCCCGCCGCTATCAACCGGTCATGCGTATCCAACGCGGCCATATGGAACGGATCGGCCCGATCAGGGGTATCAGGCAGGTTCATAAGAACACGCCCCGGCCCGGTGTACCGTGCGAGGCTATCAATATGATAGTCGGTGATGTCCTCGCCCCGGACCCCCTTCCCCCAGATCATCCGATCGGCACCATACGCGTCCAGCAATCGCTGTTCTATCTGGGCGCGCGACAGGCCGGGATTGCGGTTCTTATTCACCCAGCTGCTTTCATGCGCCATCAGCAGCCCGTGCCCATCCTGTTCTACGCCGCCTGCCTCGCCCCGCAAACCAGTTGGCAACAGCGGCAGCCCCAAACGCTCAGCCACCCGTTCTGCGACCTGGCTGTCCCGCCGGTTGACCTGCTTTTCACCCCAGCCATTGAATTGGATATGGCTGATCGCCATGCGGCCTGCGCCATCAACGACAAAAATAGGCCCGGAATCGCGGCACCACAGATCCTCGGTCGGGATATCCCACAGCTCCACATCCGCAGACAACTTGGCGCGCGCCCGGGCATGATCCGCTGCCGCCGCAAGCACTGTGACAGGTTCAAAAGCCGCAATCGCATTTGCGATATCTGCAATCGTCTGCTGTGCCACGTCGAGGAACACGGGATCGGGATGGACCTTCCGGCTGACCGGCCATTGCATGAAGCTGCGCTGGTGTGGCGCCTCCTCCGGTGGAACAAAAAATCCCGACCCGGCAATTGCGTTTGGTCCCGTGATCAGATTTGCCATGCCGACAGCCCCACCAGCCAGTAAGAAATTCCGCCGCTTCATCGCCGTTCCCTCCGTCGATCACACGCCCGTTATGAAGAAGTTTATCAAGCCCGTCCAAACAAGAGAAGCGACGCAGTCCCCCTGCCGGTGGGATCCTGACTCGACCTTTCCCAAGGGGCACCCTTGCGGTGGTGGCGAAAAGGCGCCTTTTGGTCCGAATCCGCCCTTTCGCCACCTCTCAGCGCTGCTTATAAGACATAAAGCCCGCTCTCAGCAGAGTCGCGGGACAGGTGGCAGTTTTACAGGGTCTTAATATATGTCGATCTTCGGAAGTCTTGGCGGGTTGTTCACGTCTGATATGGCAATTGACCTCGGCACGGCGAACACGCTTGTCTATGTCAAAGGTCGCGGTGTCATCCTGTCAGAGCCGTCGGTTGTGGCCTATCACGTGAAAGATGGCGTCAAGAAAGTGCTGGCGGTTGGCGAAGACGCCAAGCTGATGCTGGGCCGGACCCCCGGCTCGATCGAGGCGATCCGCCCGATGCGCGAAGGGGTGATTGCGGATTTTGATACTGCCGAAGAGATGATCAAACACTTCATCCGCAAGGTCCATAAACGCTCCACCTTCTCCAAGCCCAAGATCATCGTCTGCGTCCCGCATGGGGCCACCCCGGTGGAAAAACGCGCGATCCGCCAGTCGGTTTTGTCCGCGGGAGCGCGCCGTGCTGGCCTGATTGCAGAGCCCATCGCCGCAGCCATTGGTGCCGGCATGCCGATCACCGATCCCACTGGCAACATGGTTGTGGATATCGGTGGCGGCACGACCGAGGTTGCGGTCCTGTCGCTGGGTGACATCGTCTATGCCCGCTCCGTTCGCGTTGGTGGTGACCGGATGGATGAGGCGATCATCTCCTATCTGCGGCGCCAGCAGAACCTTCTGATCGGGGAATCCACCGCTGAGCGCGTGAAAACCTCCATCGGCACCGCCCGCATGCCCGATGATGGCCGCGGCCAGTCGATGCAAATTCGTGGGCGCGACCTGCTGAACGGCGTGCCGAAAGAGATCGAAGTCAGCCAGGCCCAAGTCGCCGAGGCGCTGGCCGAACCGGTGCAGCAGATCTGCGAAGCGGTGATGACCGCGCTGGAAACCACCCCACCGGATCTAGCGGCAGATATCGTCGACCGGGGCGTTATGCTCACTGGCGGCGGCGCGCTGCTGGGCGATCTGGATCTGGCTCTGCGGGAACAGACCGGTCTGGCCGTCTCCATCGCCGATGAGAGCCTGAACTGCGTGGCACTTGGCACCGGTAAGGCACTGGAATACGAAAAACAGCTGGCACATGCCATTGATTACGACAGCTGAGCGGTCAAACCATCGCTAAGATGGTGGACGCCCGGCGCCGGGAAGGAACACCTTGGCCAAAGATCGGTCCCAGCGCGATGACTACACCGCCCCGCTGCGCCGCCTGCTGACCGGGGTTGTCTGCCTGTGCCTGCTGGGTATTTTTCTGGTCTGGCGCATCGACAGCCCACGGGTTGAACGGTTCCGCGCGCAGGTGGTTGACGCCGTCGTCCCCAGCATGGATTGGGCGATGATCCCGGTCGAGGGCGCAATCAACCTGTTCCGCGATTTTCAGAGTTATCAGCGACTTGCCGAACAGAACCGGGAATTGCGCAGCGAATTGCGCCAGATGCGCGCCTGGAAAGAGGCCGCGTTGCAGCTGGAGCAGGAAAACGCGCGGCTGCTGGATCTCAACAATGTGCGGCTAGACCCGCGTCTTACCTATGTGACCGGCGTGGTGATGGCCGACAGCGGGTCTCCGTTTCGCCAGTCGGTGATCCTGAATGTGGGCGCCCGCGACGGGGTGCGCGATGGCTGGGCGGCGATGGATGGCATCGGCCTTGTCGGGCGGATCTCCGGCACCGGGCAGGACACCGCGCGGGTGATCCTGCTGACCGATGCGGCCAGTGCCGTGCCCGCCCTGATCCAGCCTTCAGGGCAGAGCACGCTGGTGGCCGGTGACAACAGCCCCGCACCGGTGATCGACTTCCTTGAAAACCCCGATCTGGTGCGCCCCGGTGACCGGGTGGTGACCTCGGGCGATGGCAATGTGTTTCCGGCGGGCCTGCTGATCGGGCAGGTCACGCAAGACCGGTTTGGCCGCCTGCGGGTACGTCTCTCGGCGGATTTTGAGCGGCTCGAGTTTCTGCGGGTGCTGCGCCACCATGGCTCTGAGGTGATCAAGGACCCCGGCGGGCTGGTGGTGCCTGCACCGGGCATCAATATCCCGCAGCCCCGCCCCGAAGGTCTGGGCGATGAGGCCGCAGCGGAGGCCGGCAATGGCGAATAACGCCCCGGCGCGGATCTGGGTCATGCGGGCGGCCTTTCCCGCCTTGGCGCTGGTGATCATGTTCTTTCATCTGCTGCCACTGGACACGCTGCCCTCCCGCTGGGCACCGCCGGATCTGCTGCTGGCGTTGGTCATGGCCTGGTCGATGCGCCGCCCTGACTATGTGCCGACCGTGATGATTGCGCTGACCTTCCTGCTGGCGGATCTGTTGTTTCAACGGCCACCGGGGCTGATGGCGCTGCTGGTCGTTCTCGCCTGCAGCTTTCTGAAGTCACAGGTCCAGCCGCACCGCGAAACCGCCTTCATCGGGGAATGGGTCACCGTGGCCATGACCATCACCGCCGTGACCCTGCTCAACCGGCTGATCCTCGCGGTTCTGGGGGTGGTGCAGCCGTCGCTGGGGTTGATTCTGATCCAGATGGTGGCAACATTGTTGATCTATCCGCTGGTCGCGCTGGCCAGCCAAAGCCTGCTAGGGGTGCGCAAACTCTCCCCCGCAGAGGCAGAAGCCCTGGGAAGCCGCTGATGAAACGCAACGTCAAAGACGTCGAAGCCACACATCGCAAACTCAGCCGCCGCGCCCTGCTTTTGGGCGGGTTGCAGCTGGCCTTTGCTGGTGGTCTTGCGATGCGCATGCGCCACCTTCAGGTCGATCAAGCCGATCAGTTCCGCCTGCTGGCGGAGGAAAACCGGATCAACCTGCGCCTGATCCCGCCCGCCCGCGGGCAGATCTATGACCGCAACGGCACCATTTTGGCGCAGAACTCCCAATCCTACCGGATCACTGTGGTGCCGGAGGACGCAGGCGATGTGGGCGACGTCATCGATAAGCTGTCGCGTCTGCTGACGCTGGACCCCGAAGACATCGAACGCGCCATGGCCGAGATGCGCCGCTCACCGCCGTTCCTGCCGATCACCCTGGCCGATCAGATCAGTTGGGACGATATCTCCAAAGTTGCCGTGAACGCCCCTGCCCTGCCCGGCATCACGCCCGAGGTTGGCCTGACCCGTGTCTATCCCCAGCAGGAGGACTTTGCCCATGTGGTCGGTTACGTCGGTCCGGTCTCCGATTATGATCTGAGCAAGATGGAGGACCCCGAGCCGGTGCTGATGATCCCGCGCTTCCAGATCGGCAAGGTCGGGTTCGAGGCCAAGCGTGAGGACGTCTTGCGCGGCAAGGCCGGCGCCAAGCGGGTTGAGGTCAACGCCACCGGACGGGTCATGCGCGAGCTGGACCGCCGCGAGGGTGAGGCCGGTGCGGATATGCAGCTGACCGTTGATGCGGATTTGCAATATTACACTCAGGCCCGTTTGGGTAAGGAAAGCGCCAGCGCCGTGGTGATCGACTGCGAGAGCGGCGATGTGCGCGCCATCGCCTCCTCCCCCAGCTTTGATCCCAATCTGTTTGTGCGCGGTATTTCGGTCGCCGATTACCGGATGCTGACCGAAGACCCCTATCGCCCGCTGGCCAATAAATCGGTGCAGGGCACCTATCCGCCGGGATCCACCTTCAAGATGATCACCGCCCTCGCCGCGCTGGAGGAAGGCTTGATCGGCACCGAAGACACCGTCTGGTGTCCCGGCCATCTGGAGGTCTCGGGTCGCCGCTTCCACTGCTGGAAACGTGCAGGCCACGGCCATGTGGATCTCAACACCTCGCTCAAAAGCTCCTGCGACGTCTATTATTACGACCTCGCCATCAAGGTTGGCATCGACAAGATTTCCGCCATGGCGAAACGCTTCGGCCTTGGCGTGCGCCATGATCTGCCGATGTCCGCCGTGGCCAAGGGGATCGCCCCGAACAAGGAATGGAAGTCAAAGACCTACGGTCAGGACTGGCTGGTCGGCGACACCGTGAACTCCTCCATCGGGCAGGGCTATCTCTTGGCCTCGCCGATGCAGCTGGCGGTGATGACCGCGCGTCTGGCCACTGGCCGGTCGGTCACGCCGCGCCTGCTGAAATCCATCGACGGGGTAGAACAGCCCAGCGGCGCGGGGGAACCAATCGGCGTCAATGAAAACAACCTGCGCACCATCCGCCGGGGCATGTATTCAGTCAGCAATGAGCGGCGCGGCACCGGCTATCGCTCCCGGATCATCGCCGACGGTATGCGCATGGCCGGCAAAAGCGGCACCAGTCAGGTCCGCAATATTACCGCCGCAGAACGCGCCGCCGGGGTGATCCGCAACGAGGATCTCCCTTGGGATCGCCGCGACCATGCGCTGTTCGTGGCCTATGCACCGGCTGACGATCCGAAATTCGCCGTGGCGGTGGTGGTGGAACATGGTGGCGGCGGCTCCAAGGCAGCCGCCCCTATCGCGCGCGACGTGCTGCTGCAAGCACTCTATGATGGCACACCACCGTTGGAAGCCTATCCCAAGAAGGACCGCAGCCGCATCAAAGCGCAGCAGGAGCGTCTGGAACGTGAGCGCTTCCAGCGCAACAGCGGCAGAGACCAGGCATAGAGGACCCGCATGAGCTATCTCGCCAATAACGCACAATCGGTTCCCACCGGCCTGCGCAAGATCCTCTATCTAAACTGGCCCTTGGTCCTGCTACTGGCCAGCGTCGCCAGCGTCGGCTTTCTGATGCTCTACTCGGTGGCGGGGGGCAGTTTCTCCCCTTGGGTCGAGCCGCAGGTCAAACGCTTCGTTCTGGGCCTGTCGGTAATGCTGGTCGTCGCCATGATCCCGATCTGGTTCTGGCGCAATATTTCTGTTCTGGCCTATTTGGTCTCAGTCCTGCTGCTGGTGGCGGTGGAGTTTTTCGGCACCGTCGGCATGGGCGCGCAGCGCTGGATCGATATCGGTTTCATGCGGCTGCAACCGTCTGAGCTGATGAAGATCACCCTGGTGATGCTGCTGGCGGCCTATTACGACTGGCTGCCGCCGGAACGCTGCTCGCGTCCGCAATGGGTAATCCTGCCGGTCATCCTGATCCTGCTGCCCACCTTTCTGGTGCTGCGCCAGCCGGACCTTGGCACCTCCATCCTGCTGATGGCGGCCGGTGGCGGTGTGATGTTCCTCGCAGGCGTCCACTGGGCCTATTTCGCCGCTGTCATCGGGGCCGGGGTCGGGCTTGTGGCGACCGTGTTCAAAAGCCGGGGCACCGACTGGCAACTGCTGAAGGACTACCAGTTCCGCCGCATCGACACCTTCCTGGATCCGTCACAGGATCCACTTGGGGCGGGTTACCACATCACCCAGTCAAAGATCGCGCTCGGCTCCGGCGGCTGGTCAGGGCGCGGCTTCATGCAGGGCACCCAGTCGCGGCTGAACTTCCTGCCGGAAAAACACACCGATTTCATCTTCACCACCCTGGCCGAGGAATTCGGCTTCATAGGCGGTTTTACCCTGCTGTTCATTTATATGCTGGTGATCACCTTCTGCATCGCCACCGCGCTCGCCACCAAGGACCGCTTTGCATCGTTGGTCACATTGGGGATTGCGATCAGCTTCTTCCTGTTCTTTGCCGTGAACATGTCGATGGTGATGGGCCTCGCCCCGGTGGTGGGGGTGCCGCTGCCGATGGTGTCCTACGGTGGCTCGGTGATGCTGGTTCTGATGGGCGCCTTTGGCCTCGTGCAAAGCGCGAATATCCACCGCCCGCGCTAAGCGCCGGTTAAGGCCGCCAGAAGCACCCGTGTCAGCGCACTGTCGGCATCGCGTTGGTGCAGCAGAACCCCCAACCGCCGGGCCTCCCCGTCAAACGGGGTGAACCGCAGGCCAGCATGCCTGCGCAGCCCCTCCCAAAGCGGCACGACGGCCTGTGCGGTGCCCTCTGCCACCATCTGCGCGATCAGCTCCAGCGCATCCAGTTCCGCCAGAATGTCCAGCGTATCAACCCGCTGTGTCAGCGCCTGCCAACAGCGCGCCCCACCCCAGGCCTCGCGGCTGTAGATCAGGAACGGCAGCGCCCCATCAGATAGCCCCTCACCGCCCCCTTCTGCCTGCAACAGGCCAATGGGCTGGCGGGCGACCTCTTTGAATACATAGGCTTTGGGGAGCGCAAACGGTGGCTCAATCAGCAGTGCGGCATCCACCTGCCCCTGTTGCATCGAAGCATAAAGCCCTTCTGACGTGCCCGGCACCAGCTGCAAGGCAACCTCCGGCGCGGCCCCTCTCAGGTGCCGAAGGATCACTCCCGCGTAATCCCCCATGGCCGTCGACACCGCCCCCAGCCGCAGCGTGCCGCTGAGGCTGGCCCCGCGCAGCTGCCCTCGCAGCTCTGCCTCAGCCCGCAGAACCCCTCGCATCTTTGGCAACAGGCGACGACACTCCGCCGTGGGCTGCATGACGCGCCCGGCGCGGCACAAAAGCCCCACACCGACATCGGCCTCCAACGCCGCGATCCGTTGCGAAATCGCCGATGCGGTGATCCCCTCCCGGCGGGCCGCCGCCGCCAGGGACCCCTCCTCTATCGTGGTGACGAGGCTGGAGAGGAACCGTGTATCCATAGTTTCTCTTATGTTTGAATATAGGAAAACAAGCTACCCTTTTTCATCGCCCCCTTCTATCCCTAAGGCCACAGATTACAGGGAGCAGAGCGATGAGCATTTTTCACCTCGCCTATCATGTCGATGACCTTGATCAGGCGCGCGGCTTTTATGGCGGCCTGCTGGGCTGTCAGGAGGGGCGCAGCACAGAGACCTGGGTCGATTTCAACTTCTTCGGTCATCAGATCTCGCTCCATCTCGGGCCGGTTTTTGCCACCGCCAACACCGGCAAGGTCGGCGATCACATGGTGCCGATGCCCCATCTGGGTGTGATCCTGCCGCAGGACGCCTGGCGCCTGCTGGCGGATCGGCTGGAACAGGCAGGGCTGGAGTTCACCATCGCCCCCACCACACGGTTTGCGGGCGAGCCGGGTGAGCAAAGCACGATGTTCTTTCACGATCCCGCGGGCAACCCGATTGAAATCAAGGGATTTGCCGATATGGCCGGAGTGTTCGCCATATGATCAACGTCCAGTTCGCCGCCCTGCCTGAACGCTGGGCCACCTATGAGGCGCCTTTGCGCGCCGCCTTTGCAGAGGCCGGGCTGGAGGTCGATCTGCGTCTTGATCACGCCCCGGCTGATGTGGATTACGTGGTCTATGCCCCCAATTCAGACCTGCAGGATTTCACACCTTATACCCGCTGCAAGGCGGTGCTCAGCCTCTGGGCCGGAGTGGAGAAGATCGTGGGCAACCAGACCCTGACGATGCCGCTCTGTCGGATGGTCGACCCCGGTCTGACCGCAGGCATGGTGGAATGGGTCACCGGTCATGTGCTGCGCTATCACCTCGATATCGACCGCACGATCCACACGCAGGACCGCTGGGCCCCGGTGGTCCCCCCGCTTGCCGAGGAACGCCCGGTGACGGTTCTGGGTCTTGGCGCGCTGGGGCAGGCCTGTGCGCAGATGCTGGCGACACTGGGCTTTCCGGTCACCGGCTGGTCGCGATCTGAGAAATCCATAGACGGCATCACCTGCCGCCATGGCGATGCAGGCCTACGGGACGCGCTGGCGATGGCAGAAATCGTCGTTTTGCTGCTGCCTGATACCCCGGCGACGGAAAACACCCTCAACCGCGACACCCTCGCCCTGCTGCCCAAGGGCGCGCGGATCATCAACCCTGGTCGCGGCCCCCTGATCGACGATGACGCCCTTCTGGCCGCGCTCGACAGGGGTCAGATTGGCCATGCAACGCTTGATGTCTTCCGCGTTGAGCCACTGCCGATGGATCATCCCTATTGGACCCATCCCAATGTAACCGTGACACCGCATATCGCGGCAGAGACACGCCCCCTCACCGCCGCCCGCGTCATTGCCGAGAATATCCGCCGGGGTGAGGCTGATGACGTCTTCCTGCATCAGGTGGATCGCAGGCTTGGGTATTAGGGCCAGATACTCAGCGGATAGGACTTAACGATCAGCAAACCCAGCGCACGCCGCGCTCAGGATTGGTTCAGACCGCTGTGCCAGACTGGCCCCAATCGCGATTGCAGGATCCGGGTCTGGCACCCCGACTCCAACCAGGAACCGGGCCCCAACTTCTGGGGGCGTGCAGAGAATTTGCGCACGCGGGCCATCAACCCGCCCTCCTCCGCCCTCCGTGGCGGCGCCGTCCACTTTATGCCGCAACCATCTGGTTGCAGACCTAGGCCCAGATCAACGACTGATAGATTGATCCAGAGACATCCCGGGCAGCCACAGGCTGCACCGGTAAACCTGTGCGCCTTGCCGATCGGGCCGCCCAGTCCCAATCCCCCAACAGCCCGGTAGACCCTGCTGCAGAGCGGTAGTTTTCAAAACTTGAAGACTGATGTGCCCAGCCTGCGCCTCTTCGCACGACAGCGCATCGCGCCCCGGAGCGCCTGATAACAGGGCCCACACAGCAATTTGCGGAATTGTTGCTAGCCAGACGCCAGACAGCTGCGCTACGGTCCTTGAAAAAACTATAAAACAGGGACGGAACACATGAACAATCGCTTAAGGAAGATCACCATCGTCGGCGGCGGCACGGCGGGGTGGATGACGGCGCTGATCCTGGAGACAGAACTCTCCCGCACATCAGCGCCCAAGGACCGACCAAAAATCTGCCTGATCGAAAGCCCGAATATCGCCACCGTCGGTGTGGGCGAGGCCACCGTGCCGCGGATGCCCAAAACCCTCCGCCAGGCTGGCATTTCAGAGCGCGCCTTTTTCCGTGAGACCAACGCCTCGTTCAAACTGGGGGTAAAGTTCTGCAACTGGAACACCGACGCCAAGGGCAATCGCATCGACTACGTGAACCCCTTTGCCCATGGTCAGCTGCTGGAGGGGCTGGAGCCTGCCGAATACTTCCTGCGCTTTGGCAATGGGGATCGGGACTATACTCAGTCCATCTCCCCCCATGATGATCTGGGCCGCCTGTGCAAGGGCGCCCGCCCGCTTGGTCAGCCGGAGTTTGAGCAACGCTTTGGCTATGCCTATCATCTGGACGCGGTGAAATTTGCCGGCATGCTCACCAAGGTCTGCACCAAACATGGCGTGGAACATATTCAGGATGAGGTGACATCGGTTGAACTGGATGAGCAGGGCAATGTCAGCCATCTGATGCTGGAGCAGCGCGGTCGCCACGATGTTGAGATGGTCATCGACTGCACCGGTTTCCGCGGGCTGATTATCAATCAGGCGCTAGGTGAGCCGTTTATGGATTACTCTGACTATCTGCCCAATGACCGCGCGATGGCGCTGCAGATCGACCACCCGGACCCGGAAAAGATCGAAAGCCTCACCCGCTCCACCGCCCTTGGGGCCGGTTGGACCTGGCGGGTGCCGCTCTATAACCGAGTCGGCACCGGCTATGTGTTCTCCTCGGCCCATCGCACCGATGATCAGGCAGCGGATGAGTACCTTGAATGGCTGGGCGACAGCGGCAAAGGGGCGACCCCGCGCATTATTCCAATGCGGATCGGGCGGGTGCGCAATGCCTGGGTAAAGAACTGTGTGGCCATCGGTCTGGCCGGTGGCTTCATCGAGCCGCTGGAAAGCACCGCGATCCATATGATTGATCACGCGGTGCGCTGGCTCACCGAACATATGCCCACGCGCGACATCGCCCCGTCCCTGCGCAGCCGATACAACCGGCAGATGGACAAGCTCTACGACGAGGTGCTGGAGTTTATCTGCCTGCACTACCGATTGGGCAACCGCACCGACGACCAGTATTGGATCGACGCCCGCACCGAGATGAAGATCCCGGATCGTCTGGCCGAGAACCTGGAACTCTGGCAGCACCGCCTGCCGATGCCCCATGATATTGAGTTCGCGACCCTGTTTGACTACCGCGTCTATCAGACCGTGCTTCTGGGCAAACAGGTCTACGATACGGGCTATGGCCCCGGCATCCGGGACCGGCTGCGCCCGCTGAAGAAACCGATCTGGTTCCAGTGGTGGAAAGGCGCGAAGGTGGATCTGGCGCAGATCCTCAAATCCATGCCCGATCACAAAACCCTGCTGCGTGATATTCGCGGCGAGTTGGATCAGCCCGGCTTTGGCATGGCGGCCGCAATGAAGCCAACGGTGCCGATGCCATGTGCTGAGGCGGTGCCCTGCATGATCCAGAACATGCCCAGCTTCAGCGAAATCGAGAACGGCCAGAAAGATCTGCAACTGTTCTAGGATCACGGGCGAACGCTCAAACAGTTCACCAATGAAAGAGGGCAGACGCATGGCGCCTGCCCTCTTTCATTCCAACGGTTTCCATTCCAACGGTCGACGTGGATTATATCGCCGCCAGTCCGCGTCCTTTCAGCAACGCATCAACGCCCGGCAGGCGCCCCCGGAACGCGGTGTACAACTCAGCCGGATCGCGGGAGCCACCGGTGGAGAGGATATGCGCTTCCAATGCTTGGGCACGCTCAGGATCAAAGGCGCCGCCCGCCTCCTCAAAGGCGGCAAAGGCGTCTGCGTCCATCACTTCGGACCACATGTAGCTATAGTAGCCGGAGGAATAGCCGTCGCCCGAGAACACATGCGCAAAATGCGGCGTTGCGTGGCGCATGATAATGGCAGACGGCATGCCGATCTCTTCCAGAACCTCAGCCTGTTTGGCCATCGGATCCTTCGGTGCAGGCCCATCATGAAACGCCAGATCCACCAGCGCTGACGCCACATATTCCACCGTCTGGAACCCCATATCAAAGGTCGAGGCCGCCAGCACCCGGTCACGCATCTCGACCGGCATCGGCTTGCCGGTGTCGGCATGGGTTGCGAATTTGCCCAGAACCTCCGGCACATCCAGCCAGTGTTCATATAGCTGCGAGGGCAGCTCCACAAAGTCGCGCGCCACCGAGGTGCCAGAGATGCTCTCATAGGTCACATCCGACAGCATCTGATGCAGCGCATGGCCAAACTCATGGAACAACGTACGCGCATCATCATAAGACAGCAGCGCCGGCTCCCCCTTGGCAAAGTTGCAGACGTTGATCACGATCGGGGTCTGCGCCTCCGGGAACTTCGCCTGACTGCGCATCGCCGAACACCACGCGCCGGAACGTTTGGACGAGCGGGCAAAATAATCGCCAATGAACACAGCCACATGCGCGCCATTGCGGGTCACCTCCCAGGCGCGGCAGTCTTCGTGGTAAAGCGGCACATCCAAGGGGGTAAACTCAAGCCCAAACAGGCGGGTTGCGCAGTCAAACGAAGCCTCGATCATGCGGTCCAGCTGGAAATAGGGCTTTAGCTCCGCCTCATCCAGATCATGCTCCGCTTTGCGCCGTTTCTCCGCATAGTAGCGCCAGTCCCAGGGCTCCAACTCGCCGTTGATGCCATCGTCCTGCATCATTTTTGTCAGCACCCAGGCATCCGCCTCCGCCTGCCCCTTGGCCGGCTCCCAGACCTGCATCAGCAAATCGCGCACCGCAGCCGGGGTCTTGGCCATCTCGGTTTCCAGTTTGTAGGCCGCGAAGTTTTCATAGCCCAGCAGTTTGGCGCGTTCTTCGCGGAGGGTCAAAATTTCGGCAGCAATCTCACGATTGTCGCTCTCACCACCATTGGCTCCGCGTGCAGCCCAGGCCTCAAAGGCGCGTTTGCGCAGGTCGCGGCGGGGCGAGAACTGCAGAAACGGCGTGATAAGCGAGCGCGACAACGTCACCGCCGGGCCATCCAGACCCTTGTCCTTGCCCGCGGCGCGGGCGGCATCGACGACAAACTGCGGCAAACCGGTCAGATCGTCTTCGCTCAGCGCCATGAACCAGTCGCGCTCATCCGCCAGCAAGTTTTGCGTAAACTCCGTCCCAAGCGTTGCCAGACGGGATTTGATCTCCTGCATGCGGGTGTCATCCGCGCCTTCTAGCGCCGCACCACCCCGCACAAATCCACGATGGGTCAACATCAGAACGCGCTGTTGCTCCTCGCTCAGATCCAGCGTGTCCCGCTGATCCCACACGGCTTTGACACGGGCATAAAGGGCCTTGTTCGCGGTGATCGCGGAAAAATGCGCCGCCAGTTTCGGCGAAAACGCCCGCTGCAACGCCTCGCGCTCGGGATTACTGTCGGCCCCAGCCACACTGTAGAACACTGACAACACCTGCTCCAGCTCGCGGCAGGGGGTTTCCAGCGCCTCGATCACATTGGCAAATGTCGGCGCCTCAACTGAGCTGGCAATCGCATCAATCTGCGCCTTATGCGCAGCCAAGGCCTCCTCCAGCGCGGGGGCAAAATCGCTGTCCTTTATCTGGTCGAAGGGGGCAATTTCAAACGGCGTGTCCCAAGTGGACAGCAGCGGATTGGTCATGGCAAATCTCCTTTGAGAGGAAGCTATGCCTGCCCTCGCCCGCCGTCCAGAGGCGCAGCCAAGAGAATTTCACCAATCAGCGCCGAGGGACCACCGCTACCGGCGCTCCTCACGGCGGCGCAGGTGTTTTTCAAACCGTCTGAGCAGCAGAGACAAGCCAATTGTCAGCGTCAGATAGATCAGCGCCACCACATTGTAGGTCTCGAAATAGCGAAAATTGCCCACCGCCGTCAGCTTGCCCAGCTGCGTGACATCCGCAACGCCCAGCACCGATACCAGCGAGCTGTCCTTCACCAGTGCGACAAAGTCATTGCCCAGCGGCGGCAAGATGGTGCGGATTGCCTGTGGAAACACAATGAAGCGGAAGCGATGCCAGCGGCTGAGGCCTAGCGCCTTCGCCGCCTCAATCTGGCCCTCATCCACCGATTGCAGGCCCGCACGAAACACCTCGGAGATGAAGGCGGAATAGGCAATCATCAGCGCAATAATGGCCCGCCACAACAGCGGAAAATTGCGGGTGCGGATCGGGTCCAGCCCCAGATGCGCGCCGATCCAGTTGCGCAGCTCCACCAGCGCCGGGGCCAAGACAAAGGCGACGTAGAGCAGCAGCACAATGATCGGAATGCCGCGCACCACCTCTATGTAGAACCGCGCGCTCTGACGGATCACCAGCCAGCGTGACCCCGCCGCAAGCGCCAGCCCAAGGCCCAGGAGTGATGCGAGAAAAAAACTGATCAGCGTCACGAAGATGGTCAGCTGGACACCGCGCATCAACGTGCTGAGAATGGTGAGATAGAGATCATCCGAGGCCACCCGCCAGATCAGCGTCCCGCCAATCAGAAGCACCGCCGCCAGCCACCAGGGAAAATCGTCTTTCTTGCCGTCCGCCCTGCGCGGCTTTGGTTGTTGTGCGCTCATATCTGCCCCTTGATGTAGAAATCCCCGGCGCCTGGGCCGGGGATTGGTCGTTGTCTGTGCAGGGTTACCCGCCGAGCTTATACTCAAGGAACCATTTGGTGTTCAGCGCATCCAGCGTGCCGTCTGCCTCCATTGCGGAGATGGCTGTATTGATCGGTGCCACCAGATCGCTGCCCTTGGGGAAGATGAAGCCGAAATCCTCGGTCCCCAGCGGCTCACCCACGATTTTCAGCGCACCATCAGAAGCCTGCACATAGCCATTTGCGGCGGTGCTGTCAGACAATGCCAGATCCACATCGCCCGTGCGCAGCGCCTGAATGGCCGCGCCAAAGGTTTCAAACAGCTTGATACGCGGGTTCGCCTCATCGCCGTCAAGGATATCGTAAACTGTCACGTAAAACGGCGTGGTGCCGGGCTGCGCGCCTGCCAGCAGATCCGCATCCGCGGCAAAACCTGCAGCATCATCAAACCGGCTCTCATCCCCGGCCACGATCATGCGCATCTGCGAGGTCAGGTATTTGTCTGAAAAATCGACTTTTTCCTTACGATCGTCGCGGATGGTGATGCCGGTCATGCCCATGTCATACTGGCCATCGCTGACGGCAGGAATCATCGCGTCCCAGCTCGTCGTCTCATAGACGACGGTGATGTTGATCCGCTCCGCGATCTCCGCCATCGCGTCATATTCCCAGCCGATTGCCTTGCCACTGGAGGGTTCAACAAATTGCAGTGGCGGATAGGCGTTTTCCACCGACACGACCACTTCGCGCCCCTCAAGATCCGGCAAATCCGCCGCGATAGCTGCGCTTGCCAGCAAGGCCGCGCCTGCGGTTGCGGCCGCTGTTTTCAGCGCCGTCCCAGTCCATGTGAATGTCATCTTATCCTCCCCTTTGGTGATGTGATTGAGTCGTCAGCGTGTCTCAGGTGGCCTCCGCATCGGAGCGCGGCGCGCCTGCCTCTTTGCTGCTGTCTTCTCCGGCTTCCGCTCCGCCCGCGCAAATCGGGCAATCGCTGCGTTGGCTGAGGGTGATCTTGCGGCTCTCGGAATAAAGCCCGTCGTAAATCAGCATCTCGCCCTGAAGGGTTTGACCGGCGCCGGTGATGGCTTTGATCGCCTCAAGTGCCATCATCGCGCCAACCACGCCGGGCAATGGGCCCACGACCCCCGCCTCGGAACAGCTGGGGGCGAGGCCTGCTGCCGGCGCTTCAGGAAAGATGCACTGATAGCAAGGGCCGCCTGAGGTGGGGTGAAACAGCGAAATCTGCCCCTCCCACTGCGACAGCGCGCCTGAAATCAGCGGCTTGCCCAGTGCCACAGCGGTCCGATTGGCCAGATAGCGCGTCTCGAAATTATCGGTGCCATCCAGGATCAGATCATAATCGCCAAACAGATCGGCGGCGATCTCCGCATCCAGGCGACGGTGGTAGGGGCGCACGGTGACATAGGGGTTCTGCGCCTCCATCGCGGCCTGCGCCGAGAACACCTTTGGAATGCCAATGTCATGATCCCGGTGGATCACCTGCCGCTGCAGATTGGCGTTTTCCACCAGATCATCATCGATCACCCCGATGGTACCGACCCCGGCGGCGGCAAGATATTGCAGCGCGGGCGCGCCCAATCCCCCGGCTCCAATCACCAAAACGCGCGCCTTGCGGAGTTTCTTTTGCCCCGGCCCGCCCAGCTCGCGCAGGACAATATGTCGGGCGTAGCGGTCCAGCTCGCTCTCCGAAAATTTGTCCGGGCGGGGTTGGGCGCCCTCCTGTGCTTCCGCCTCCGGCTGCGCGCGGCTGCGCAGGCGGCGCAGCACATGGCGATAGGCCAGCACCAGAGCCACCATACCGGCCAGCACCAGCCAGGGTGCCACAGATCCACCGGTGCCCACGCGCAGCGGTGCCGTTTCAGGCAGGGTCAGATGCACCGCCAGAATAGCGAGATACAGCACGCCAAGCAGACCCAGACGCAGGTTGCGCCCCAGCCCGAGAACCCGCCCGCCCCACCAGATCAGAGCGGCAAGAACAACAATCGACAGCATCAGTGCTGCCCCGTGGAGCCAAAGCCACCGCTGCCGCGCGCGCTGTCGCTCAGGCTGTTGACCAGTTGAAATCGCGCCTGCAATACCGGCGCAACCACCATCTGCGCGATGCGGTCGCCATGGGCGATCTCAAACGGGGCATCACCTGCGTTCATCACAATCACCCCCAGCGGGCCGCGATAGTCGCTGTCGATAGTGCCGGGCGCGTTGGGCAGGGTAATGCCATGTTTCAGCGCAAGGCCGGAGCGGGGACGGATCTGCACCTCGTACCCTTGCGGGATTTCCAGTCGCAGCCCGGTCGGCACCAGCGCGCGGGCACCGGGGGCAAGAGTCAGGCGCGCGCGATCCGGCAGGTTGGCGCGCAGATCGGCACCAGCGGCTTCGGCCGTCTGATAGGCGGGCAGCGGCACATCCCTATCTGCGCCGTCGTCATATGTGATGCGGATCTCGACCATTCCCGTGCCTTGTCCTTGTTCGTTTGTTCCTATTCGGGCACCTCAGCCCCTATCGGTCAGCGCCTCTGCAATGCGATCGGCCAACTGGCGCGCGACTGCGCTCTTGTCCATGCGCGGCCAGCTTTCGGCGCCTGCATCGGAGATTAGGATCACCGCGTTTTCGCTGCCACCCATGATGCCCGTCGCCGGGGAGACGTCATTGGCCACAATCCAGTCACAGCCCTTGCGCAGGCGTTTGGCGGTGGCGTTATCCACCACATCATTGGTTTCTGCGGCAAAGCCCACAACCAGCCCTGGTCGACCTTCTTTCAGATGCGACACGGTTTTGAGGATGTCGGGGTTTTCGGCAAATTCCAACACCGGCAGGCCGTCCTTTGATTTCTTCAGCTTGCGGTCCGAGGCGCTGGTGACGCGCCAGTCGGCCACCGCTGCGGCAAAGACACCGGCATCCGCAGGCAGGGCGGCAGACACCGCATCTGCCATCTCTTGTGCGGTTTCAACGGCCACCACCTCCACCCCCTCGGGCGGCGCGACGCTGGCCGGGCCCGTGATGAAGACCACCTCAGCGCCCAGATCGCGCAGAGCACGGGCCAGCGCAGTCCCCTGCGCCCCGGAGGAGCGGTTGGCGATATAGCGCACCGGGTCGATCGGCTCATGAGTGGGGCCGGAGGTCAGGACAATGCGGCGTCCCTTCAGCGGCCCGTCAGAGAGTTTGGCGGCAATGGCGGCAACAATCGCGTCCGGTTCAGCCAGACGACCTGGGCCAAATTCACCGCAGGCCATGCCGCCCTCATCAGGGCCGACGCAGGTGATGCCATCCGCCAGCAGTGTGGCCAGATTGCGCTGCGTTGCGGGGTGCTGCCACATTCGGACATTCATCGCAGGCGCCAGCAGCACCGGCGTATCTGTCGCCAGCAGCAGGGTGGAGGCCAGATCATTGGCGTGGCCATTGGCCATTTTCGCCATCAGGTCTGCGGTTGCCGGGGCCACCACCAGCAGATCCGCGCTACGCGACAGTTGGATATGGCCCATCTCAGCCTCGGTCGTGAGGTCGAAGAGATCGCTATGCACCGCCTGCCCAGCCAGCGCAGAGACCGACAAGGGGGTGACAAATTCCTCTCCTGCCTTGGTCAGAACCGGCACCACCTCAGCGCCCTGATCCTGCAAACGGCGGATCAGCTCCAGCGATTTATAGGCGGCAATTCCGCCACCGATGATCAGGAGAATACGTTTGTTCGCCAGCATTTGCCTATCCTTGCCGCAGATCCCGGCAAACTCTACTGCGCCCTGTCGCCAGTGTGAAACGGTTTTCCATCGGGGCCACGATCAAGTGGTCGTCTCCCCGGTTGAACTGCTCCCCTTTTACTGGAACGCAAGGCAGGGGTCGGGCCGCGAAACCGGCGGCGCATCCAGCAGCACGTCAAACACACCGTCGATTTGCCCGCCCTCCGACTGGCCAAGGGCGACAATTTTGAGATCAGGCCGGGCCAATCGCAAGGCCACAGGCGCTCCTCGGTCCAGCCGGGCATGGCCATTGCCGGTGATGACAACCACCTGCGGACGCGGTTGGTCGGCGATCCCATCTGTCAGCTGGTCCAACGCCGTCACAACACCACGCGCCAGTGCGGCATCCCGCAGCCGTTGCAGGTCGACCAGAACCGGCAGCATCTCTGCGGGCATTGCGTTGCAGTGATTTGCCAGCTGGTCGGCCTCCCGCGCGGCCTGTTCGGCCTCTGGCAGCGGTTCGGTCAAACCATATGCGGCCGCCTCCGCGCCGAAAAAACGCGCCACCCCCTGCTCCATCGCGCGGCGGGTCTCAGCGCGGGGCACCAAGGCCCCGACCTGCGCGGCCCCGTGGCCCGCCGCAAAAACCGGCTGGTAGAGTGCAAATTCCGGCCAGCCGGACTGCGCCCAGTCCAGCGCCTCCGCCAATGCAGGACCATCCCGCAACAGATCCGGGGTCAGACCGGCAGCCTGCGCCGGGGTGATCATTTCCCAAACCACGGCGGCAGGCGCTAGCGCGGCGATAATCTCCGCCTGCGCCGTATGGTGGGCGGGATTGTCATGCACCTCCCCCAGAAACACCACATCCGCATCCGTGAGCCGTGACACCACGTCTAAAACGGAGGTCGCTGGCGTCGCTGTCTGGGCGGTCTGGCTGACCGATTGATCTGCGCGGGCAGTACCGATGATTGCAGCGGCAGAGACAAGGCCGCCGAGGGCCATGGGACGCAGCGCCGCCGCGCAGATGAAAAAGGCGCGTCCGATGTGGGTCGCGCCTTTGTTGATAAAAATACTATGGTTTGTCATAGGAGGAAGTTTTGAACTTCCCGAGAGCAGGTTTCAAGCGATTTGCGCATCTTTTGGAAGGCGCCTGCCTCCAGCTGGCGCACACGCTCCTTGGACAGGCCCAGCTCGGTTCCGAGGCTCTCCAATGTGCGGGGCTTGTCCCGCAGTTTGCGCTCCGTAATGATGAAGCGTTCGCGATCATTCAGCGCCTGCATCGCCTCCACCAGCCAGGTCCGCAGCTGCTGGGTGTCATGGCTCTCCTCGACCAGCTCGGCGGCCTGAGCGCTGTCATCTTCCAGCGCCTCGATCCACTCGCGCCCCTCTTCCTCGGCTGACTGGACAGCGTTTAGCGAGAAATCCGCGCCCGCCAGCCGCCCGTCCATCATCTGAACATCCCGCAGCGGCACGCCGATTTCGGTGGCAATCTGCTGGTGCAGCTGATGCTGATCCAGACGTGAGCCCTCCGACTGGGCCTGACGCTCCAGCTGAGCCTGCACCCGGCGCATATTGAAGAACAGCGATTTCTGCGAAGAGGTCGAGCCGGTCCGCACCATCGACCAGTTGCGCATCACATAGTCCTGAATGGAGGCCTTGATCCACCAGACCGCATAGGTGGAGAACCGCACACCCCGATCAGGATCAAACTTATCCGCCGCCTTCATCAGGCCCAGACCCGCCTCCTGGATGAGGTCGTTCATAGGAGCGCCGTAGCGGCGGAATTTGGACGCCATCGAAATGGCCAGTCGCATATAGGCGTTGATCAAGCGGTGCAGCGCCTGCACATCGCGTTCATCCCGCCAAGCATAGGCCAGTTGCAGCTCTGTTTCCGCGTCCAGCAATTCCGCCTTCATTGCCCGCTTGGGCAACGGGTTTTCGATCATGGTATCAAGTGCCATTTTTCTTCCCCGTAGATGAATTTTGATCTGATTACGCGCGCTGCGCGGATTTGGATCACTTCACAATTGGCAATTTCCCGAAAATAGGGTCGGGACGGTTCTTCGCGGCCGGATGGGGCGTGGAGAAAAACGCCTAAAAGCGCCGCCGCATCGGGCCGGTCTGGGGTGCAATCAACGTCTGAAATATGGCGCCACCCTCGGCAGGTTGACGCGCTCTTGTGGTCAACACATCTTGTGCTGCATCGCACCCGTGGCTACCCAGTCACGCAACACTCGATGCAATCAGGGTAATAAAAGTGCCGTCTAAAGTCACATTCATTCTGGGCGGCGCAGCGTCGGGCAAGTCTGATTTTGCCGAAAACCTCTGCCTAAACTCTGGTAAAGACAGGGTTTATCTCGCCACTTCACAAGTGTTTGACGATGAGATGCGGGCGAAAATTGATCGCCACCTCCATCAGCGGGGCACCGGCTGGACCACCCATGAGGCGCCAATGGACATTGCGCCGGTGCTCGACTCGCTAACGGCAGATCAGATCTGCCTCGTGGATTGCGCCACCATGTGGCTCAGCAATCAGATGCTGGCGGAGGCGAATCTGGAGGCCGCTCAGCGCGACCTGCTGGAGGCGCTGGGGCGCTGCGCGGCTGAGGTGGTTGTCGTCTCCAACGAGGTGGGCCACGGCATTGTGCCGGACAATGCGTTGGCGCGCGCCTTCCGCGAGGCGCAGGGGCGGCTCAATATCGCATTGGCCGGAATGGCCGACCGGGCCGTGCTGGTCACCGCCGGACTGCCGCAGCTGCTGAAAGGAACGCTATGAACAACGATGCCATCACACGGCTGTTTCTGGTCCGCCACGGTCCCACCCATGCCAAATCCATGGTCGGCTGGTCCGATCTGCCCGCGGATCTGTCGGACACTGCCGCGCTGGACCGGCTGCATGGCTACCTGCCGGAACAGGCGCTGGTGGTCTCCTCCGATCTGAGCCGGGCGCGCGATACCGCCACCGCCATCGGCCGCGACCGGCAGCGGCTGGAGGATCATCGGGAGTTGCGCGAGATTCATTTCGGCGCCTGGGAGCTGCGCAGCTGGCGGGAGATTGACGCCGAAGACCCCGAACGCATCCGCGCCTATTGGGAAACCCCCGGCGATGTGACCCCGCCTGGCGGCGAGAGCTGGAATCAGGTCTGCGCGCGGGTAAATGGCGCCATCAACGGGCTGATCGACACCCATCGTGGGCGCGATCTGATTGTGGTGGGCCATTTCGGCCAGATCCTGACACAAATCCAGCGGGCCGAGCGGCTGACTGCCGAGGAGGCCTTCTCTCACCGGATCGACAATCTGTCGATCACGGAACTCACCCATCAGGGAACCGATTGGGAGCAAGGCTGGGGCTGCGGGAAAATCAATCACAATCCGTGATGGATGTGTGCACAAATATTACCTTTGGGAATGACTTGTGACGCGCTAGCTTCGCGCCATGACATATCAACTTTATATCGGTGATCGCAAGTATTCCAGCTGGTCGTTGCGCGGCTGGCTGATGCTGGAAAAATTCAACCTGCCCCATGAGGTCTCCTTGATTGAGATGTTTTCGGGCACCATGAAAGCGCAGATGGCGGCGCTGGCGCCTGCGCGGCTGCTGCCCACGCTGCAACTCCCCGATGGGACCGTGATTGGCGAAACCGTCGCCATTGCCGAAACGCTGGCGGAGCGCCACCCTGAGGCGGGCATGTGGCCCGAAGATCCGCGCCAGCGCGCAACGGCCCGCTGGTTGGTGGCGGAGATGGCCTCTGGCTTTGGCGCGCTGCGCAGCGCCTGTCCGATGCAATTGGCCCATGTCTATCAGGGGTTTGAACCCTCTGATGCAGTTCTTGCGGATCTGCGGCGCGTTGAGGCGCTGTTCGACCATGCGCGGACGGTCTCTGGCTGCGCGGAAGGCTGGCTCTTTGGCAGCTATTCCATCGCGGATGCCTTTTATGCGCCGGTGGCGGCACGCATTGTTGGCTTTGACCTGCCCGTTTCGGAGGCGATGCGCGCCTATTGCCGGGTCACGCTTTCTGACCCTGTGTTGCGCCGTTGGCGGGACCGTATGGATGAGGTGAGCTATGCCAGCGATCCCTATCCGATTGATCTGCCACGCAAACCCTGGCAGCTGAGCTGAGCCTCTGGTCGGCCCTCAAGGTAAATAATACGTAAAACCCCAAGGGTTTCGCACGCGCATTAACGACTCCGAAACCACGTTGCCAAAGCATCTCTCCCACCCACAGCGGAAAGGGGAGAGATGATTTCGCGCGCGTATACCGTGGCCTTTCAAGGCATAGAGGCCCGCCCGGTGGAGGTGCAATGCGCCGTCGCACCCGGCCTGCCTGCCTTCTCCATCGTGGGTCTGCCCGACAAGGCCGTGAGCGAGGCGCGCGAACGGGTACGCTCCGCCCTTGCGACCATGTCGATAGCCCTGCCCTCGCGCCGGATCACCGTCAACCTGTCGCCAGCAGATCTGCCCAAGGAGGGCAGCCATTTCGACCTCCCCATCGCGCTGGCGCTGCTGGCCGCCATCGAGATTGTGCCGCCGGAAGCCGCCTCCGAGACCATCGCGCTGGGGGAATTGTCGCTCGATGGCAGTCTGGTGCCCGTGGTGGGCGCGCTGCCTGCCGCCATGGCGGCCGCCAGTGAAGGACGGCGCCTGCTTTGCCCCAAGGCCTCTGGCGCGGAGGCCGCCTGGGTCAGTGATGCAACGGTGATTGGCGCCAGCGGGTTATCAGATGTGGTGCGGCATTTTACCGGGCAGATGGTGATCCCCCCGGCGGAACCCGGTGACGTCATTGAGGGCCCCACAGGCAAGGATCTGCGCGATGTGAAAGGTCAGGAACGGGCCAAACGCGCATTGGAAATCGCCGCCGCCGGACGGCATCATCTGTTCATGGTGGGGTCGCCGGGATCGGGGAAATCCATGTTGGCGGCGCGGCTGTCTTCTATCCTGCCGCCCCTCACGGCGGCTGAGGCGCTGGAGACATCCATGATCCAGTCGCTTTGCGGGTTGATCGACGACGGTGGCATTCGCCGCGACCGCCCGTACCGCGAACCCCATCACACCGCATCGATGGCGGCAATTGTCGGTGGCGGACGGCGGGCGCAGCCGGGGGAGATCAGCCTGGCCCATAACGGGGTTCTGTTTCTTGATGAGCTGCCGGAGTTCAGCCGCGCGGTGCTGGAAACCCTGCGCCAGCCGCTGGAGACCGGCCAAGTGAATGTGGCGCGCGCCAATGCCCATGTCAGCTACCCCAGTCGCTTCATGCTGGTGGCAGCGGCCAACCCCTGCAAATGCGGAGCGCTGAGCGATGCCAGCCGGGCCTGTGCGCGGGCGCCGCAATGTTCGGCGGATTATCTTGGCCGTATTTCCGGGCCATTGATGGACCGGTTTGACCTGCGGGTGGATGTACCGCCAGTGGCATTTGCCGATCTGGACATGCCGGGCGACAGCGAACCATCAGCAGATGTGGCGATGCGGGTAGCCATCGCGCGTGAAATCCAGACCTGCCGCTACCGCGATCATCCCGGCCTGCGCCAGAACGCCGATGCGGAGGGGCAATTGCTGGAAGAGGTGGCGACCCCCGATGCCGAGAGCCGCGCGCTGTTGCTACAGGCTGCCGACCGGTTCGGCCTTACTGCGCGCGGGTATCACCGGGTCTTGCGGGTGGCCCGCACCATCGCGGATCTGGATGGGGCGCCGGATGTCCGCCGCCCCCATATCGCCGAAGCGATCAGTTTTCGGATTGCTGCCTAGGCGGGGTTTCGGCGCCCGTGGCTCAAAGCTTGGCCTCGATCGCCTGCCAGATTTTTTCGGCGATATTCACCCCGTCAAAGCGCTCCAGCTCCTGAATGCCGGTGGGGGAGGTCACGTTGATCTCAGTCAGATAGTCGCCGATCACATCAATGCCGACAAAGATCTGGCCCTTCTCGCGCAGCAACGGACCGATGGCGGCACAAATCTCACGATCGCGGTCGCTGAGGCTGATTTTTTCGGGCCGGCCACCCACATGCATGTTGGAGCGGGTCTCGCCCGCTGCTGGCACGCGATTGATAGCCCCGACGGGTTCGCCATCGACAAGGATCACCCGCTTGTCGCCGTTGGACACGTCGGGCAGGAATTTCTGCACAATCAGTGGCTCGCGGCTGAAGCCGGTGAACAGCTCATGCAGCGAGGTCAGGTTGCGGTCATTGGCGTCGAGCCGGAACACCCCGGCCCCGCCATTGCCATAGAGCGGCTTCAGAATGATGTCGCCGTGTTTTTCCTTGAAGGCCTTGATGGTCTCCAGATCGCGGGCGACAGTGGTCGGCGGCGTCAATTCAGGGAAGTCCAAAACCAGCAGCTTTTCCGGGTAGTTGCGGACCCAGAACGGATCATTGACCACCAGCGCCTGGCCCTTCAGGCGGTCCAGCAGATGGGTCGAGGTGATGTAATGCATGTCAAAGGGCGGGTCCTGACGCAGCCAGACCACGTCAAAGTCGCTCAGATCCACTTCGCGGCGTGGGCCGAGTTCCGCCGGGCTACCAGCAACGCGCTGGACCGTCATATCATGGCCGCGCGCGGTGATCCGCCCTTCCTGATAGGCGAGCTGGTCGGGACTGTAGAAAAACAGCTCATGCCCGCGCGCCTGCGCCTCCTCCGCGATGCGGAAGCTGCTGTCCGCGTTGATGTCAACGTCGGTGATCGGATCCATTTGGAAGGCGATTTTCATTATGTCAGTCCCTCATGACCTGGGCAAAATGACATGGGCAAAACCGCCCACATCGAATACATGGCCCAGCTTGGCGGCGGGTTCAATGGCTGAACTGATCAACCCTGACCATAAGCGTTTTCCAGCACCTCAACCCTACCGGTGCCATTGACCACAGCCACGTCCAGCCGTGACTCGGTAAGCTGGCCCGCCGGTTCCCCCGCCAGAAACTGCGCCGCACTGGCCATCATGCGTTGCATCTGCGCGGCATTGATGCGCGCCATCGCCTGATCGCGGGTGGCGCTGTGTTTGACCTCGACAAACACCACCATCGCGCCAAGCCGCAGGATGAGATCGATTTCGGCGCCGCCGCCGCGCCAACGGCGTGCCGCGATCTGATAGCCCTGCCGCTCATAGAAACGCGCCACCAACTCCTCCGCCGCCTGTCCGGCGTGATGGGATTTTGCGCCACGTAGCCCACGGGCAGAGGCGCGCTTGGGCGGGGTGTCCTGCCGCCCAGCCATGCTCAGCCTTCGTCCTTGGCCATATCAAGCGCCAGTTGGTAGATCTTCCGACGGGGCAGATTGTGCATCTCCGCCACGATGGAGGCGGCGTCTTTCACGGAATTGTCCTTCAGCGCGGCGCGCAGATCGCTGTCGAGATCGCCGTCGCTGACACTGGCACCGCGGGCGCGATCCACCAGCACCACGATTTCGCCCTTCACGGGGGCCTGATCCAGACCTTCGGCGAGGGTCAGCAGGCTGTCGCGGCGCACCTCTTCGAATTTCTTGGTGATTTCACGGCAGAGCGCGGCAGGGCGATCCCCGAGAACCGCTGCCATATCGCGCAGGGAAGCGGCAATCCGCTTCGGCGATTCGTAGAATACCAGCGTGCCGGGCACCGCTGTCAGCTCTTCCAGCCGCTTGCGGCGGGCACCGCTGGCATTGGGCAGAAAGCCTGCAAAGAAAAACGCATCCGTTGGCAGACCCGCCAATGTCAGCGCCGCCAGCGCCGCAGAGGCGCCCGGTGCAACGGTCACCAGATGCCCGGCCTCAGCGGCGGCGCGGCTGAGATCATAGCCCGGATCGGCGATAAGTGGCATACCCGCCTCGGAGGCATAGGCCACGGATTGCCCCGCCTCCAGCGCGGTCAGCAGGCGTGCGCGGGCCCCTGCACCGCTGTGATCGTGATAGGCCACAATCTGCCGCCCGTTCAGCGGAACCCCGTGGATTTCCATCAGCTTGCGCAGGGAGCGGGTGTCCTCGGCAGCGATCAGATCGGCGGAGGCCAGCACATCCAGCGCCCGCAAAGTGATGTCGCGCGCGGTGCCGATGGGCGTCGCAACAAAGTAGAGGCCGGATGGCAAATGGACGATCTTGTGATTCACGCTGGACCCGCCTTGTTGGTCGTTTATGATCCCTCAGGTACCAACACGGCGTACGCCGCCGGACAAGGGAGTTTCAAGTCCATTATGTTTGCTGTTTTTCAACACGCCCGCAAGGCGGCAATGGCCGCTGCAACCGTGGTTTCGACGCTGGCACTGGCCGCCTGTGACACCTTGCCAACCGGTGGCGGCCCGTCGATCAACACAACCAAGCCCGTGCCCGTCGCCCTGCTGGTGCCGCGCGGGTCGGCCCAGCCCGGTGATGCGCTGCTGGCCAAAAGTCTTGAGAACGCTGCCCGGATGGCGATTGCGGATCTGAACGGGGCGCAGATCGATCTGCGAATCTATGACACCGCAGGCGCGCCGCAGCAGGCTGCAACCGCCGCGACCACTGCAATCAACGATGGCGCGCGGATCATTCTGGGGCCGGTCTACGCCGAGGCCGCCAATGCTGCCGGTCTGGTTGCCGCACAGCGCAATGTCAACGTTCTGGCCTTTTCCAACAACAGCGCCATTGCCGGTGGCAATGTCTTCATTCTGGGCCCGACGTTTGACAATACAGCGCGCCGTCTGACCAGCTATGCCGCCCGTCAGGGCAAGGGCAATATGGTGGTTGTCAGCGGCAGCGATCCCGCAGGTCAGGCCGGTCGTGTGGCGATTGAGCGCGCGGCGGCAGGCAATGGTGCCAGCATCAGTGGGGCGGTCAGCTATGAGCTGTCGCAGCAGGGCGTGATCAATGCCATTCCAACAATCCGCTCAACCGTGGCCAGCAGCGGTGCGCAATCGGTGTTCCTGACCGCGAATACCGCCGGCGCCCTGCCCCTGCTGACCCAGCTGATGCCGGAGGCGGGCGTGGATCCTGCCGCGACACAGTATATCGGCCTCACGCGCTGGGACATCCCGGCACAGACGCTGGCCCTGCCGGGTGTGCAGGGCGGCTGGTTCGCAATGCCCGACACCAACCGGTCGCAGCAATTCCGCAGCCGCTATCAGGCCAACTATGGCGCCGCGCCGCACCCCATTGGTGGGCTTGCCTATGACGGGATCGCCGCGATTGGCGCATTGGTGAGTGCAGGAAAATCCGACGCGCTGACCGGCGCGGCCCTGACCCGTGGCAATGGATTCCAGGGCACTGGCGGCATTTTCCGCCTGCGCCCGGATGGTACCAATGAACGCGGCCTTGCGGTTGCGACAATCCAAGAACAGAAGGTTGTGGTTATTGACCCAGCTCCCAGCAGCTTCGCCGGTGCCGGATTCTGATCCAGCGCTGCCGGACACCGTCCATCTCCCACCTTTGCTGGGGCCGCTGATCTGCGACCCCGGCAAAATTTTTGACGCCGTTGCCGTGCGCGCTGCCATCACTGCCCTGTCGCGGGATTGCTCGGCGGCGGAGCTGCGCGCTGGCGTTGTTAAAATCCTGCGCGAGGCCAATCTCGCCGGGCGCGCCGCCATCGCGGCAGCCTTTGCCGAGGAACCCTTTGCGGCGCGGGCGCTGACGCGCTCTTACGCCTATCTCACGGATGGGCTGGTCACCGCCGCATATTTTACCGCCACCAGCCTGCTGCACCCGCTGTCGAATCCCACCCAAGGCGAACGGATCGCGGTGATTGCTGTTGGAGGCTATGGCCGGGGTGAGATGGCGCCGCAGTCCGACGTGGATCTGCTGTTTCTGACGCCTTACAAGATCACCGCCTGGGCCGAGAGTGCGATTGAATCGATGCTCTATATCCTGTGGGATCTGCGTCTGAAGGTGGGCCATTCCAGCCGCACCATCCGCGATTGCATCCGGCTGGGGGGTGAGGATTTCACCATCCGCACTGCCATGCTGGAACAGCGGTTTCTGGATGGGGACGCCGGGCTCGCCGCAGATCTGGACCGGCGCCTGACTGCGGAGCTGTTTTCCAAGGACGCCCGCGACTTTGTCGAAGCCAAACTGGCCGAACGCGACGCCCGCCATCTGAAACAGGGCGAGCGCTATGTGGTAGAACCCAACGTCAAGGAAGGCAAAGGCGGCCTGCGCGATCTGCAGTCGCTCTACTGGATCGCGAAATATCTCTATCAGGTGCAGGATGTGGCCGAACTGGTGCCCATGGGGCTGTTCAGCCCGGAAGAGCTGGACTCCTTTGCCAAGGCTGAAAACTTCCTCTGGGCGGTACGCGCCCATCTGCATCTGCTGACCAAACGCGCCACCGAGCAGCTGAATTTTGACCTTCAGGTCGAGGTCGCCGCCCGCATGGGCTATGAGGATCGCGCCGGGCGCCGGGCGGTTGAGGTCTTCATGCAGGAGTATTTCCGCCACGCCACCAAAGTCGGCGATGTGACCCGGATTTTCCTGACCAAGCTGGAGGCCACCCACCAGAAAAGCGAGCCGCTGCTGGAACGGATTTTCCGCCGTCGCCCAAGGGTGAAGCCCGGTTACGTGGTGGTCCATAACCGTCTGGATGTCGCTGATCCCGATGCCTTCTGCGCTGATAAGCTAAACCTGTTGCGGATCTTTGAAGAGGCGCTGCGCACGGGGATGCTGATCCACCCTGATGCCATGCGGCTCGTCACTGCCAGCCTCCATCTGGTGGATGACGAGATGCGCAATGACAAGGAAGCGCGGCGTATTTTCCTTGATCTGCTGCTGAAACACGGCAATCCAGAACGCGCCCTGCGTCGGATGAACGAACTGGGGGTGCTCAGCGCCTTTGTGCCGGAGTTCGAGCCGATTGTGGCGATGATGCAGTTCAATATGTACCACTCCTACACCGTGGATGAGCATACCATTCAGGTGATCGCCAACTTCGCGGCGATTGAACGGGGAGAGCTGGAAGACGAGCTGCCGCTGTCCTCGGAAATCCTGCGCAAAGGGTTGAGCCGCAAGGTGCTGTTGGTGGCGATGCTGCTGCATGACATCGGCAAGGGGCGCGAGCAGGACCATTCGATCCTTGGCGCGCAGATTGCACGGCGGGTGGCGCCCCGGCTGGGCCTCAACAAGAGCGACAGCGAAACCGTGGAATGGCTGGTGCGCTATCATTTGTTGATGTCGGATATGGCGCAGAAACGCGATATCGCCGATCCGCGCACGGTGCGTGATTTCGCCAAGGCGGTAAAGACGATCAAGCGGCTGGACCTGCTGCTGCTGCTGACGGTCTGCGACATTCGCGGCGTCGGGCCGGACACCTGGAACAACTGGAAGGCAGCGCTGCTGCGCGCGCTTTATAACCAGACCCGCGAGGCCTTGGAAAACGGCATGGAGGCGCTGAACCGCGCCCATCGCGGTACAGAAGCCAAGAAGGCCCTGCGCGCCGCCCTGCCCGGCTGGACCAAGGCGGAGCTGAAGGTGGAGACTGCGCGTCATTATGATCCCTATTGGCAGGGCCTGCATGTGACCGCGCATATTGATTTCGCCGAGATGCTGCGGGAGCTGACCGATCTGGATGATCCGGGAGGCATGATTGTCCGCCTCCATCCCGACGAAGACCGTGATGCGACACGGGCCTGTTTTTGCATGGCCGATCACCCCGGCATTTTTGCCCGCATTGCCGGCGCGCTGGCACTGGTCGGGGCCAATGTCGTTGATGCGCGGTCCTATACGACCAAGGACGGCTATGTGACCGATGCCTTCTGGATCCAGGATTCCGAAGGCCACCCCTATGAGGCGGAGCGCCTGCCGCGACTGCGCGAGATGATCCACAAGACCCTGAGGGGCGAAGTGATCACGGGTGAGGCACTGAAATCGCGCGACAAGATCAAGAAGCGCGAGCGGGCGTTTAATGTGCCGACGCATATCACCTTCGACAACGACGGATCTGAGATTTACACCATCATCGAAGTGGATACGCGCGACCGGCCGGGCCTGCTTTATGATCTGGCGCGTACGCTGGCGGGGGCGAATATCTATATCGCCAACGCGGTGATCGCGACCTATGGCGAACAGGTGGTCGATGCGTTCTACGTGAAGGATATGTTCGGGTTGAAATACTACTCCGAGGCCAAGCAGAAATCGCTGGAAGCCAAGCTGCGCAGCGCCATCGCCGAAGGGGCAAAGCGGGCCGGATCATGAAGCCGATCAAACTGCTGTCAGGCTTTCTCACCGTCGGATTCTGGACGCTGGCAAGCCGCATCCTGGGGTTTCTGCGCGAAATCCTGATCACCGCTTATATTGGCCCCGGTCCATTGATGGATGCCTTTGTGGCCGCTTTCCGACTGCCCAATATGTTCCGCCGCTTCTTTGCCGAAGGGGCGTTTAACGCGGCCTTTGTGCCGATGTTTGCCAAGCGGTTGGAAAGCGGTGACGACCCGCAGGGCTTTGCGCAGGAGGCGTTCAACCTGCTGGCCATCACGGTTCTGCTGCTGGTCGGGCTTGGCATGGTGTTCATGCCCGCACTGGTCTGGGCCACGGCGGGCGGTTTTGTTGGCGATGCGCGGTTTGATCTGGCGGTGGGCTATGGTCAGATCGTCTTTCCCTATATCCTGTTCATGTCGCTGGCGGCGCTGTTTTCTGGTGTGCTAAATGCCACCGGCCGTTTTGCGGCGGCGGCGGCGGCGCCTGTCTTGCTCAATATCTTTGCCTGCGCGGCGATGATCGCTGGGGCAACGATGGGAGGCGCGGTGATCACCTGGCTGGTCTGGACCATTCCGGTGGCCGGTGTCGCGCAGCTGGCGCTGGTCTGGATCGCCGCCGGTCGTACTGGCATTCGCCTGCGCCCCGGCCTGCCGCGCTGGACACCTCAGATGAAAAACCTCGTGCGGGTGGCACTCCCGGCAGCGCTGGCGATGGGGGTCACGCAGATCAATCTTGTGGTCGGGCAGCAGGTGGCCTCTGACATTGAAAACGCGGTGAGCTGGCTGTTTGTGGCGGACCGGCTGTATCAGCTGCCGCTCGGGGTTGTCGGGATTGCCATCGGGATTGTGTTGCTGCCGGATCTGTCGCGCCGCCTGCGGGCGGGCGATGATGCGGGGGCCCGTGATGCATTCTCCCGTGCTGGGGAGTTCTCTTTGCTGCTGACCCTGCCCTCAACCGCCGCGTTTCTGGCGGTGCCTGTGGTGCTGGTCTCCGTTCTTTATGAGCGCGGCGCAACCGGGGCGCAGGATGTGGCCGCCATTGCCTTGGCAGTTGCGATCTATGGCGCGGGCCTGCCGGCATTCGTGCTGCAAAAAGTGCTGCAACCGCTGTTTTTCGCCCGTGAGGATACGCGGTCACCGTTCCGCTACGCGCTGGTGGCGATGGTGATCAATGCGGTGCTGGCCTTTGGTCTGAAACCCTATGTCGGCTGGATCGCCCCTGCCATCGCGGCTACTGTTGCGGGCTGGGCTATGGTGGCCTGCCTGTGGCTGGGCGCCCGCCGCATGGGCGAGGTCGCGCGGTTCGACCAGCGGTTCTACGACCGGAGCCTGCGCATTCTCATCGCCTCCGCCATCATGGGCGCTGCGCTCTTTGGTATGGTGCAGCAGTTTGGCTGGCTGTTCTACCTGCCCAGCTGGCGCTACCTCGCGCTGTTGGGGCTGATCGTGCTGGGCGCAGCCATCTATTTCGGCGTTGGCCAGATCATCGGCGCGGTGCGCCTGGGAGATCTGAGACGTGCTGTGCGGCGAGGTGGTGGCACGGAGTGATGGGTTCGAATGGCGAGACTGAGTGTAGAGCACGTGTAAAGGGTGCGCACTCTGGTCTTTAACAATCAGATAAGAACCATTGCTTTGCAAGCAGGTGCTGCATGACCGGTTTAAGCTCCTTCCCGATGTTGACTAATACTGTCCCTCTGCAAGATTTTTCAATATTGCGACGTTATTGAAATGATTTTGAGGTTACTAAATATGAGACGATCTCTAGGCTGGGCTATAAAACTAGCAGGCGTTTACCTGCTGTTTTTGGTCGCATATTTCGCTTTCGCCTTGGGCTCGATGAAGAACGACACATTAGCCCGTTACGAACAGAGGATTAATCCGTCGACGTTCATATTTTGGCAGGGTGAAGAACTATATTCAAATCCCCCCCTGTTCTCGAGTTTGATGTCAGATACCAAAGGCCAGCTCTCCTCACGCAAGCCAACCAGCCTGGCGGATGTTGATATTTGGGTGCTGCTTCTTGATGGATTCGACGACATCAAGAATGTGGAGTTTGCATCGCAACTAGGGCTTGATGTCGGGAAAATATCACGTTCTCAACCCGGAAGTTCGACTTTCCTAAAAAGCGCAGGCTTGAGATTTCGACTTCATCCCATACCGCTCATAGTGAACCGTAACTCCGTTCTGGTCCTTGACGCGAAGTACCTCTACGAGAACTATAGGCATGAGTGTTTAGATGAAATGATCTATGGCGCGATGATAGGCCAACGGGATCAAGCGCTCTGGAAACGCTGTAGAACTACCTGAAGGTGGGAAGTTCAGCACAACTCCCATTGCGACCGACATCCCCCCTACTCCCGGCGGATGCGGTTGCGGATGCGGGCCCAGCCGCCCGGGGCGAGGAAGAAGGACAGGCCAAAGCCGGTGGCAAAGCCGCAAAGGTCAGCGACCCAGTCAAGCGTGCCGCCGAACAACAGGCCAAACAGCAGCTGGATCCCCATCAGAAAGGCAATCAGCGTGAAGGCACGGCTTTGCTGGGCCCCGACCAGCGACAATTGCCGCCACAGAATATAGGTGAAGGCCCCGATCAGCCCGTAGACGGCGGGAAAGCCACCGATCAGCGGCACCGATGACTGGGTCAGCAGCGCATAGCCCACAGCACCGCCAACGCCGGAGACCAGAAAGACCAGCACCATGGCCAGATCGCCAAAGATCTCGCCCACCATCTTGCCCATGGCGAGGACGAAGACGCAGACGAACAGCGTCTGGGTGAAGGCGACATGCACAAAGGGATAGGAGACAAAGCGGATCAGATGCTCCGTCGGCCATTGCCCCGTGTCCCACATCCACCAAAGCACCTCCGAGGAGAAAGCATAGGTCTGGATCGCCTCCAGCCGCCAGCCCACCGCCTCAGGCCCGCCAAAGATCCCGCGCGCGCCAAGCGAAAACCCGGCTTCGATCGCCATGATGATCAGCACAAGCGCCACCACAACCGGCGGCAGCGGATTCACCGGAGACGGTTCTTTTTGGTAGTCCATTGTGATCTTGCTCCTGCTTGCCTGCTCTGCCGCCCTGCCCCGCAGCCCGGTTGATCCGCGCGCGGTTGACGATGGTTCCCGCCATGGTTAAGCCAGCGAGGATCCTAATTCCAGACGGGAGTTTCTTGATGACCGAGACCATATTCACGCCACGCGTGTTTTCCGGCATCCAGCCATCGGGCAATCTGCACCTTGGCAACTATCTTGGCGCGCTGAAGCGGTTCGTGGACTGGCAGGCCAAGGACGTAGAGAGCATCTATTGCATGGTGGACATGCACGCGATCACCGTCTGGCAGGATCCGGCGGATCTGAAGAAATCCACCCGCGAGCTTTGCGCAGGCTTCATTGCCGCTGGGCTTGATCCTGAACAGTCGATCCTGATCAACCAGAGCCAGGTCCCCGAACACGCGCAGCTGGCGTGGATCTTCAACTGCGTGGCCCGCATGGGCTGGATGCAGCGGATGACCCAGTGGAAGGACAAGGCCGGTAAGAACGCGCAGAACGCCTCGCTTGGTCTGTTTGCTTATCCGGCGCTGATGGCGGCAGACATTCTGGTCTACCACGCCACCCATGTGCCTGTGGGCGAAGATCAGAAGCAACATCTGGAACTGACCCGCGACATTGCGGCCAAGTTCAATCACGACTACGGGGTCGACTTCTTTCCGCTGACCGAACCGGTGATTGAGGGCGCGGCCACACGCGTGATGTCGCTGCGGGACGGATCGAAGAAGATGTCGAAATCGGATGCATCTGATGCCAGCCGCATCAATCTGACCGATGATGCCGACACCATCGCCAAGAAGATCCGCAAGGCCAAGACTGACCCTGACGCCCTGCCCTCCGAGGTTGAGGGGCTGGACGGGCGGCCTGAGGCGCGCAATCTGGTCAACATCTACGCCGCCATGGCCGAGCAATCGGTCGAACAGGTGCTGGCGGATGTGGGTGGCAAGGCGTTTTCGGAGTTCAAACCGATGCTGGCCGACTTGTCGGTTGCAAAAATGAGCCCGATCACCACCGAAATGGCCCGGCTGATGCAGCATCAGGACGAGATCGACAAGATTCTTGCACGCGGATCAGAGCGTGCCCGAGAGATCACAGCCCCCATCCTTCGCAAAACTTATGACATTGTGGGCATGGTGGCGCCGGTCACTCTGTGATATCAGGCCTTACGATCCCGCACCCTGCGGGGAGATAGATACTGGAGAATTCGGATGGCCAATGGCACCGTGAAATGGTTCAACGCAACAAAAGGCTACGGCTTTATCGAGCCTGAGTCTGGCGGCAAGGACGTGTTTGTACACATCTCTGCGGTTGAACGCTCGGGCCTTAATGGTTTGAACGACAACCAAAAAGTTTCCTACGAGCTGGAAACTGGTCGTGACGGCAAGCAGTCCGCAGGTTCGCTGGAACTGCTGTAAGGATCGCGGCGCGGAGTTTCCGCGCCCATCCATCTAAAGACATTCTGACCACGGAAATCTGTGGATAGAATCACCCTAAGGCCGCCCGTTTCAGGCGGCCTTTTGCATGTCTGGGGTAGATTATTTTGCCGGCGCTGGAGAGCGCCACCACCGGACTGACCCGGTCAGCCAGCTACAGCGATCGGATACCGTTCATGGTCAGATCCGCCACCATCTGCGCGTAATCTTCACGCGCCTCAGATCCGGCGCCGGAATTCCACATGTAATACCAGTTCAGCATACCGAAGACCGACATCGTGGCGGCGCGCAGCTTCGCCGGATCCTTGGCGATGCCGTCGGCCGCGACCCCGGCAAGCGCGTCACTGACCAGGTGCACCAGTTCACGCTGATAGGCGCGCAGCAGCTTCTGCTGCTCTTCCGGCAGGGCTCCCATGGCGCTGATCTGCACCTGATGCTCGTGGTCGGCCCCCTGATAGGCCAGCAGGATTTCCGAGACGATGCGGCGCAGCCGCTGATCAGGGGAAAGCGCGCTGACGTCCACACCGCAGACCCGATCGCGCAGATCGCTCAGATAGGTATCAAGGACGCCGAACAATACGGCATCCTTGCTGTCGTAATAGTGGTAGATATTGGCCTTGGAGATCCCGCATTCCCGCGCCAGCTGGGTCATCGACGCGCGGTCAAATCCCTGCTCGGCAAAGACTTTGGCCGCAGATTTCAGGATCTGGGCGCGTTTCTCGTCGTGGTCTTTTGCAATGGTGCGGGCCAAGCCGTGTTACTCCTTGCTGCGGTTGTCGACAACGCGCTTGGCCTTGCCCTGGCTGCGCTCCACCGATCCCGGCTCGCCGACGATGATTTCGGTCGAGACGCCAACCATATCTTTGATCCGCTTGGTCAGCATGCGCGCCGCTGCGGTCTTGCTCAGCTCATCTGTGGCGTCCGGAGTCGCCTCCACAAACACCCGCATCGCATCCATGCGGCCCGATTTGTAGAGTTCGATCTGGTAATACGGCGCCAGGCCACCGGTCGCCAGCAGCTGCTCCTCGACCTGGCTGGGGAAGACGTTGACGCCGCGCAGGATGATCATGTCATCGCTGCGGCCGGTGATCTTCTCCATCCGCCGCATGGAACGCGCGGTACCCGGCAGCAGTCGGGTCAGGTCGCGGGTGCGGTAACGCACCATTGGCAGGCCTTCTTTGGTGAGGGTGGTAAAGACCAGCTCGCCCAGCTCTCCATCCGGCAGCACCTCGCCGGTCTGCGGGTCGATGATTTCGGGCAGGAAGTGGTCCTCCCAGATCACCGGGCCGTCTTTGGTCTCAACACATTCATTGGCGACACCCGGCCCCATGATCTCGGACAGGCCGTAGATATCAACCGCGTGCATATCGAAGGCCTCTTCAACCTCGCGACGCATCGCATCGGTCCAGGGTTCAGCGCCAAAGATGCCCACCTTCAGCGAGCAGTCGCGCGGGTCCATGCCGACCTTGTGGTACTGCTCCAGAATGTTGAGCATGTAGGAGGGCGTCACCATGATGCCGTCGGGTTTGAAATCAGTGATCAGGCCCACCTGCTTCTCGGTTTGGCCACCCGACATCGGAACGACAGTGGCGCCCAGCCGTTCGATCCCGTAATGCGCGCCAAGACCGCCGGTGAACAACCCGTAGCCATAGGCGTTATGCACCATATCGCCCTTGCGCAGGCCGGAGGCGCGCAGGCTGCGTGCCACCAGATCGGCCCAATTGCTGATGTCATTGGCGGTGTAACCCACCACGGTCGGCTTGCCTGTGGTGCCGGAGGACGCATGCAGGCGCATGATCTCACTGCGTGGCACAGCAAACAGGCCAAAGGGGTAATTGTCCCGCAGGTCATTTTTATAGGTAAATGGGAACTTCGACAGATCGGAGAGCTGTTGCAGGTCATCGGGATGCACCCCCGCCTCGTTAAAGCGCTGCGTGTACATCGGCACATTGTCATAGGCATGGCGCAACGACCATTTCAGCCGATCCAGCTGCAGGGTGCGGATTTCGTCGATGGAGGCAATCTCAATCGGATCGAGATCCGCCTTGTTTGGGGTCAGGTCTTTCATGGCGTCCTCCACAGCTCGTCTTTGCAAAACAGCTTATTCATCAAACAACTGGCCCTTTATCGCGCGGGAGAAGCCCCGGAATTCAGCAATCTGTTGGCCGTTCTGATTGCTGACTGTCACGTCGTAAATACCGCTGCGCCCGGTCAGGGAGACCTCATGCGCCTTGGCAATCAGCCGGTCGCCCAGCCGTCCCGGCGCGGTGAAGCTGACCACATTGTGCTGCGCCACCGTTGATTGATTGCGGCTGTTGCAGGCAAAGGCAAAGGCACTGTCGGCGAGCATGAACGTCACCCCGCCATGGCAGATGCCATGGCCGTTGCAGTGGTGCTGGGCCACGGTCAGCTCCAGAGTGGCCTCGCCCTCGTCCACATGGGTGATCTCCATGCCCGCCCACTTGGAGGCATGGTCGTCCGCCCACATGGCAGCGGCGGATTTTTCTGCGCGGTCTTTTGGCGTCATCGACTGTGTCATGGTCACTTGCCCTTGAAAGCAGGCGCGCGTTTTTCAAGGAAGCTGGCAACGCCCTCGGCGTAATCCGCGCTTTCGCCGCAGGTCTTCATGGCGTTAGCTTCGATCTCCAGTTGATCAGACAGCGTGTTGACGGCGGCGGCCTGTATCGTCTGTTTGGTCAGCCCCAGACCCAGCGTCGGGCCGTTAGCGAATTTCTCCGCCATGGCGCGGGCCTCGGTCATCAAATCGGCATCCGGCAGCGCCTTCCAGATCAGACCCCAGTCTTCGGCTGTCTTGGCAGGCAGAGGTTCGGCGGTCAGTGCCAGCCCCTTGGCGCGGGCCTCGCCCAGCAGCCGCGGCAGATGCCAGCTGCCGCCGGTGTCCGGGATCAGGCCGACCTTGGAAAACGACTGGATGAACTTGGCGCTCTCCCCTGCGAGGACCACATCGCAAGCCAGCGCCAGATTGGCCCCTGCCCCGGCGGCGACGCCGTTCACGGCACAAATGACCGGAAAGTTGAGCGAGCGAATAAGGTTCACCAGCGGCGCATAGAAGGTGCGGACGGTGTGGCCCAGATCAGGCGGTCCGTCCATCTTGCGCGGATCGCGGTCGCCCAGATCCTGCCCGGCGCAAAAGCCGCGTCCGGCCCCGGTCAGCAGCACCGCACGGGCACCGCCATCACGGGCCGCCTCAAGGGCTGCGCGCAGGGCGTGGTGCATCTCCTCGGTGAAACTGTTCAACCGGTCCGGACGGTTCAGGGTGATTTCCACCCATGTCCCGTGGTCCTCCACCAACAGCGTTTCAGACATTGCCGCGCCTCCCCTCGTGCAGTTGTTGACAAAGACCTTGCATAAACCGACCGGTTGGTCAATATATTTGCGACTTCTCATATTCAGACCGTGCAGCCCCCGGTCCAGACGCAAAGGAACCCGCCCATGAGCCTTCTTGATGTTTCCAGTTTTGCCGCTGGCCAGTGGATTGAACCGGGTGCAGGCGCGCGCAACATTGCCAGTGCAATCACAGGTGCGCCGCTTGCGCAGGCGGGCAATGACGCGCTGGATGTGCAGGGGATGCTGGATTATGCCCGCACGGTGGGCGGCCCCTCTTTGCGCAAACTGACCTTCCATGACCGCGCCCGGATGCTGAAGGCGCTGGCGGGGCATCTGAACCAGCACAAACAAGCGCTCTATGATCTGTCATTCGATACTGGCGCCACGCAGGCCGACCATATGATCGATATCGACGGCGGCATCGGCACCATGTTCGTTTTCGCCTCCAAGGGCCGGCGCGAGATGCCGGATGCCCATGTCTATCTGGACGGTGATGTTGAGCAGCTGTCGCGCAATGGTACCTTCCTTGGCCAGCATATCTGCACGCCATTGCAAGGGGTTGCGGTGCATATCAACGCCTTCAACTTCCCGGTCTGGGGGATGTTGGAAAAACTGGCTCCGACCCTGCTTGCCGGTGTTCCGGCCATTGTGAAACCAGCCACCGCCACCTGCTATGTCACCGAACTGGCGGTGCGGTTGATGCTGGAGTCCGGCATTCTACCCGAGGGCGCGCTGCAGCTGGTGTCCGGTGGCCTTGGCGACATGCTCGACCATCTTGGCATGCAGGATGTGGTCAGTTTCACCGGCTCCGCCGATACCGCGCTGAAGCTGCGTGCCAACCCGGTGATCCTGAAAAACTCCGTGCGGTTTGTGGCCGAACAGGACAGCCTCAACGCGTCTATTCTTGGCCCCGACGCGCAGCCGGGAACGCCAGAATTTGATTTATTCGTCAAGGAGGTCTGCCGCGAGATGACCACCAAGGCGGGTCAGAAATGTACCGCAATCCGCCGGATCATCGCGCCGGAGGCCCAGGTGGAGGCGGTGATCGACGCCCTGTCAGCGCGGCTGGCAAAGACGCAAATCGGCGATCCGCGTCTTGAGGGAACCCGCATGGGGGCGCTGGTTTCCAGCGGCCAGAAGCGCGACGTGCTGGAAAAGGCCGCGATCATCGGCCAGGAGGCGACCCGCGTTTATGGCGATCCTGACGGATTTGAGGTTGTGGGCGTCGATGCTGAGAAAGGCGCCTTTGTGCCGCCGATGCTGTTCCACTGCGCTGATCCGGACACGGCACAGCGCGTCCATGACACCGAAGCCTTCGGCCCGGTCTCAACCATCATGGGCTACCGCGATCTGGGCCACGCCATCACACTGGCCAATCGCGGCGAAGGGTCACTGGTGGCCTCCGTCATCACCCATGATACAGAGGTGGCCCGCGAGGTCGCGCTGGGGGCGGGCGCCTATCACGGGCGGCTTTACTTCAACAACCGCGACTCGATGAAGGAATCGACGGGCCATGGCTCCCCCCTGCCCCATATGGTGCATGGCGGGCCAGGTCGTGCTGGCGGCGGCGAGGAACTGGGCGGCGTGCGCGGTGTCAAACATTACATGCAGCGCACCGCCATTCAGGGCTCCCCCGACATCTTGTCAGCGATTGGCGAACAATGGGTGCCGGGTGGCACAGAGATCGCCGCCAAGGTGCATCCCTTTACCCGCAAATTCGGTGATCTGCAGTTGGGAGAAACCCTGCACAGCGCTGCGCGCCAGATCACGCTGGAGGACATCGAGACCTTTGCCCATTTCACCGGCGATACCTTCTATGCCCATATGGATGACGAAGCTGCCGCGCGGAACCCGTTCTTCCCCGGTCGTGTGGCCCATGGATATCTGTTGATCAGTTTTGCCGCCGGGCTGTTTGTACAACCAGATGAGGGGCCAGTGCTGGCAAATACCGGGCTCGACAATCTGCGGTTCATGAAGCCTGTTTCCGCGGACGACAGCATCAAGGTGCGCCTGACCGTCAAGAAGAAGACCCCTCGTAACGAGGAATACGGCGAGGTGCGCTGGCATGTCACCCTGACCAATCAGGATGATGAAATTGCCGCCGAATATGACCTGCTGACCATGAACGCGTTCTGATCGGCCCCTGTCATCAGACGGTCGTCCGGTCTGGCCTATCCGGGCCGGGCGACTTATCTATTATATATGACCGACGCACAGATCTCTTGGTTCGACACCACCGTAGCTGCCCTGAGCGATCCGCAGAACCAGCGGGTCTGGTCGATTATCGTCTCGCTTTTTGGCGATCTGGCGCAGCGGGACGGAGACCAGATTGGCGGCAGCGCCCTCACCCGGATCATCACCCCGATGGGGATCAAGCCTGAGGCAATCCGCGTTGCCTTGCATCGGCTGCGCAAGGACGGCTGGATCGACAGCACGCGCTCAGGCCGCGCGTCGGTGCATTTCCTGACCCCGATGGGCCGCAGCCAGTCCGCTGCTGTCACCCCGCGCATCTATGCTCCGGCGACACCCACCCCCGATGACTGGCATCTGCTGATTGCACAGGACGGGCAAGGCGGCGCGCTGGATGGGCTGTTGCAGCAGCCAAATTACGTCGCGGTCAACCGCTCTACCGTGCTCGGCCATGGCCCCCTGCCACGGGAGAGGGACCGATTTCTGGTGGTTGATCAACCGGATCTGGCCGTGCCAGACTGGCTGCGCCAGCGGCTGTTTCCAGAAGATCTGAAACTGGCCTGTGCCCGGCTCGACAGCACCTTATGCGGCGTCAAACCGCCGGAGCTTGATGCGGATGCAAATGCCCTTGACCCGGCACAGATCGCCACGCTGCGCACCCTGATCGTGCATCGCTGGCGCCGTGTGGTATTGCGGCATCCGGATTTGCCGCCCCGCTTTCATCCCAAGGACTGGGCCGGAGAACACTGCCGCCAGCGTGTCGCATCGCTGTTGCAGCACCTGCCGCGCCCCCGGCTCAACCCAATTGGTGAGCTGATCGCGGCCGACGCCCCCTGAAAGGCAGCCCCCACTTGCGCCCGACGGTGCAGCGGTGATGATTTTTCTTTACAAACCCTGGCGAGAAATCTACCCAAAGTCGCAGATGGTTCCCACGGCCCCAAAGCGGTCACGGGATGAAAAGGGAACGTGGTGTGGTGTAGCCAAAAGGCGCCAAATCCACGACTGCCCCCGCAACTGTGAGCGGTGAGCGACCTCGATAGACCACTGGCCTTTGGCCGGGAAGGCCGAGGCCCGCAGCAACCCGCAAGTCAGGAGACCTGCCATCCACAGGAAACCTATTGAACCGGACGGGGTGTTCCGGCGGGCAGGGTGATGCGGCACGACGCTTTGGCGTGGCTGGTCCCCTTCCCCCTTTGTCCCCTGACCGGATTGCGCGGAGGGCGCTATGGACGGGACAGCACGGCACCGCATTCTGGTGTGTACATCCTGCAAAGGGACAGACCCCGGCACCCGTCCGGGGCCGCAATTGATTGACGCTTTGCGCAGCGAGCTTGACCGGCGCGGCGATACCGTGGTGGAGGTGGCGGGCGTGGCCTGTATGGCCGGATGCAGCCATCCCTGCACTGTCGGATTTCAGGCCGAGGGCAAGGCCAGCTATGTGTTTGGCGATCTTAACCTTCAGGACGATCTGGCGGACATTCTGCATTTTGCCGATCTCTACAAGGTGCTCGCGGACGGATGGTGCAGTTCGGTTGATCGCCCCGGAAAACTGCGCCGCTCCACTCTGTCGCGCATCCCGGCCCTGTTCCCCGCCGCCCCGACAAAAGCCGACATGGCAAAAACAACCGCGCCGATGGAGCCTGCCGAATGACCGCAGCCGCGCTCACTGTGACAGACGTCAGCTGGGGGCCGGGCCGTACGGCACCGCTGATCCTGCATCCGGTCAGCTTTCATCTGGATGCGGGCCGTGTGCTGGGTGTGGTTGGCCCCAATGGTGCCGGAAAATCCAGCCTGCTGCGGGTGATCTACCGCTTCAACCAGCCGCGCAGCGGCAAGGTTGCGGTTGGGGACAGTGATATCTGGGCCTTGCCCCCGAAAGCTGCCGCGCAGCGCGTTGCTGCCGTGCTGCAGGAACAACCCACCGATTTTGCCCTGACTGTGGCGGAGATCGTTGCCCTGGGACGGGCGCCCTATCGCTCCGGGTTTGCAACGCCGGGCGCACGCGATGCGGCGATCATTGAGGGGATGCTGGACCGTCTCGACCTTTACAGCATGGCTGACCGGGCCTTTGGCACCCTCTCGGGTGGCGAACGTCAGCGGGTCATGGTGGCGCGGGCACTGGCGCAGGAACCCGCACTTCTGGTGCTGGACGAGCCGACCAACCATCTGGATATCCGCCATCAGCTGGATGTGCTGGACCTGATCCGGGATCTGGATGTGACCATTGTCACCAGCCTACATGATCTGAACATCGCAGCCGGTGCCTGTGACGAAATTCTGTTGATGTCCGAGGGCCGCCAGCTGGCCTTTGGTGCGCCGCAGGACGTGCTGAGCGAGGACACCGTTAGCCGGGTCTTCAACGTCGCTGCCAGACGCGAAACCCTGACCCCCTCCGGGCAGGATCACCTGACCTTTCACCTCCCTGTTTCATAAGGATACCCCTGACTATGACTGCCCGTTTTCCCACAGTGACGCAGCTGCTCGCCGCCGGTGTTATGGCCGTCTCCCTCGCCCCGATGGCGCAGGCAGAGACCACGGTAGAGAGCTGCAACCGCAGCGTGACATTTGATGCCCCGCCGCAGCGTGCCATCTCCAATGACGTTAACCTGACCGAGATGATGCTGGCGCTGGGGTTGGCCGACCGGATGGTGGGCTACACCGGGATTTCCGGCTGGAAGACATTGGATCCGGTGATGCGCGCAGGCGTTGCGGAATTGCCGGAGCTGTCGGCGAAATACCCCTCAAAGGAGGTGCTGATCGGCGCCGATGCGGATTTCTTCTTTGCCGGCTGGAACTACGGCATGAAGGTGGGCGGAGAAGTCACGCCCGAGACCCTCGCGCCCTTTGACATCAAGGTCTATGAACTGACCGAAAGCTGCATCCACATCGGCGAGAAGGCCAAGGTCAGCATGGATGACATGTATAATGACCTGCTGAACCTCGGCCGCATCTTTGCCGTTGAAGACACCGCCGAGGCATTGGTTGCGGGGTACAAGGACGAGTTGGCAGCCTTTGCCAAGGATCGTGCCGAGGCCAGCGACCCGCTGCGCGTCTTTGTCTATGACAGCGGCGAGGACACGCCGTTCACCGCAGGCAAATACGCCATGCCCACCGCGCTGATCGAGGCGGCCGGCGGCAGCAACATCATGGATGATCTGGAGAAAAGCTGGGCCACCGTGACTTGGGAGGCCGTGGTGGAGCGCAATCCCGAGGTGATCGTCATCGTGAACTACGGGTCGGTCACGGCTGAAGAGAAGCGTGCCTTCATGCGGAGCAACCCGGCCTTTGCAGAGATCGACGCGGTGAAGAACGACCGTTTTGTGACCCTTGAGTACGTCGAAGCCACGCCCGGCCCGCGCAACATCCGCGCGATCAAGACGTTGGCGACCAGCTTTGACGCGGCGCGCACGGATGCGGTAAGCAACTGATATGCCTACCGCCCACGCACATCCCGCATCTGAGCCGCGCCTCAGCGCGCGCGCCCGGCGGCGCCTGCGCGGGCGGCTGGCCTGGATTCTGGGTGGGGCCGTTCTGACGGCCCTGACCCTATCGATTGCCGTTTCTGTGGGCGCTGTTGGTATTCCGCTGACCTCCGTCTGGGGTATCGTCGCCCACAAGCTGACCCACGGATCAGCGCTTGCGGCAGACGGTGTATTTGATGTGAGCTGGAGCAAGGGACAGGCGGCGATTGTCTGGGACATCCGGTTTCCCCGTGCCCTGCTGGCGATGATGGTCGGCGCTGGGCTTGCCATGGTGGGGGCCAGCCTGCAGGCGGTGACCCGCAACCCTCTGGCCGATCCGCATCTGCTGGGCATCTCGGCCGGCGGCGCCTTTGGTGCGATTCTGGCGCTGCTGCATACCGGTTTGTTTCTGGGATTGCTGACGGTGCCCCTGCTGGCGTTTGTCGGCGCCCTTGCGGCCACGGCGCTGGTGCTAGCTGTTTCCCGCTTTGCCGAGGCGACCACCGCAGACCGGCTGGTGCTGGTGGGTGTGGCGGTGTCCTTTGTCGTTATGGCAGGGGCCAATGTGCTGATTTTCCTAGGAGATCCGCGCGCAACCCATACCGTGGTCTTCTGGATGCTGGGAGGGCTTGGCCTCGCCCAGTGGAGCCATTTGGCCTATCCTCTGGTGGTGCTTGTGCTCTGCGGCGGCTGGCTCTGGTCCCGCTCTGGCGATCTGAACGCAATGACAGTCGGGGACGAGACAGCCACGACGCTGGGCATCCCGGTGGCGCGGTTTCGCCTGATGACCTTCTGCGTCGGCGCGCTGATCACCGGGGTGATGGTCGCATTCTCCGGCATGATCGGCTTTGTCGGATTGATCGTTCCGCATGTGGCCCGGCTGATCGTCGGCGGAGATCACCGCCGGGTGCTGCCGGTGTCCGCACTGTTTGGTGGGTTGTTTCTGGTCGCCGCCGATATTGCCGCCCGCACCCTGATGGCGCCGGAGGATATGCCGATTGGGCTGGTCACGGGTCTGGTGGGCGGTGTGTTCTTCATCTGGCTGCTGCGGCGACGCTAGGTCTGCTGCGACAACAGACAGCCAAGGCCCCCGGCGCATCGGGGGCCTTTTGCAATTGCGGAGGTCAGGCCGCGGCAACCACGATCATTTCAACCAAGAAGTCGGGCCGCGCCAGCTTTGCCTCGCCGCAGGCCCGCGCCGGGGTCTGCCCTTCGGGGACCCAAGCGTCCCAGACCGCGTTCATCGCCGCAAAATCGGCCATATCCGAGAGCCAGATCGTGCATTGCAGGATACGGGATTTGTCGCTGCCTGCCTCGGCCAGGAGCGTGTCGATCTTGTCGAGGCAATCCTGCGTCTGCTGAGCAACGCTGGCGCCTGCGGTGCCGACCTGACCGGCCAGATAAATGGTCTCGCCATGTTTGACGATCTGGCTCATGCGGGGGCCGGTATGGCTGCGTTCGATCTGTGTCATATGTTCCTCGTTCGGTGACGGCCACGCCGGAGGGCGGGTCTGCATCAGGGATATCGGTCCGGCCTTGGCATGGCAATGGACCCTGAGACGAACCTCAGCCGCCAGCAACTCACCCCTAGCAAGTCGTTCAAATAACGCACAAATTTTGATATTTGAATTCGTCCTTGCCGAAAATAGAAGCGCACCCCTATAGTTTTCCCAGCGGAACACATGGCGCGTATTGCCGGGCTCACGACCGAGCCCCTAGCGTCGACAACACGCGGGCTTGACCGGCGACGTTCCAAAAGAGCCTGCAACACCGCAGGGCCATCGACAGGGGGAAATGACATGACATCGACCAAGACCCGCGCGCGGATGTCGCGCCGCCAGTTTCTGCTCAGCTGTGCCGCTGGCGCGCTAACCGTTGGGTTCGGACTCTCGCTGGCTGGGCAGGCACAGGCCGCAGAACCGATCAAGGTTGCCGGCATTTACACGGTGCCCGTCGAGCAACAGTGGGTCAGCCGCATCCACGTTGCCGCCCTCGCGGCAAAGGATCGCGGTGATATCACCTATACGTTCTCCGAGAACACCTCGAACACCGATTACCCGCGCGTGATGCGGGAGTATGCCGAACAGGGTCACAAACTGATCATCGGTGAGATTTTCGGCGTCGAGGCCGAGGCCCGCGAAGTGGCCGCAGATTACCCCGATGTGGCCTTCCTGATGGGAAGCTCTTTCAAGGAAGATCCCGCCCTGCCCAATCTGGCGGTGTTCGACAATTATATTCAGGATGCGTCCTACCTGTCGGGTATCGTGGCTGGTGCTATGTCCGAGAGCGGCAATATCGGCATGGTCGGCGGCTTTCCCATCCCTGAGGTGAACCGCTTGATGCACGCCTTTATGGCGGGTGCGCGGGAGATGAATCCCGATATCACATTCCAGGTCTCCTTCATCGGCAGCTGGTTTGATCCGCCAAAGGCCAAAGAAACCGCCTTTGCGATGATCGAGAACGGCGCCGACATGCTTTATGCGGAACGCTTTGGAGTGTCGGATGCAGCCAAGGAAAAGGGCGTTCTGGCCATCGGCAATGTGATCGACACGCAGGGCGACTACCCCAGCACGGTGGCGGCCTCGGCCCTGTGGCATTTTGAGCCAACGTTAGATGCCGCAATTGACAAGGTACGGGATGGCAGCTTCACCGCGGCGGACTACGGCGTCTATTCCTTCATGAAGGAGGGTGGCGCCTCGCTAGCCCCATTTGGCACCTTTGAAGGAAAGATCCCTCAGAAGGCACTGGACCTGATCGCCAGCCGCACGGCGGCCATCAAGGATGGCTCCTACGAGGTGGAAATCAACGACGCTGAGCCTGCGTCCTCCTGACGGGGGGCCGCGCATGGCGTCGGATAAAATGGCGGCGGCACCGGGCAACGCCCCGGTGTTGCGCCTGCAGAACATCACCAAACGCTTTGGCAGTGTCACCGCAAACGATGACGTGAGCTTTGATCTGTTTTCGGGCGAAGTTATTGCCCTGCTTGGGGAAAACGGGGCGGGCAAGACCACGCTGATGAACATTTTGTTTGGTCAGTACACGGCGGATGGCGGCGGCGTGGAGCTGTTTGGCGCCCCCCTGCCGCCCGGTGCGCCGCGCGCCGCCTTGGATGGCGGCGTCGGCATGGTGCATCAACATTTCACGCTGGCGGACAACCTGACGGTCTGGGAAAACATCACCCTTGGTGTAGAACCGTTGCTGGGTTTCGGCCTGCGCGCCGGATCGGCCAAGGCCCGCATCCGCGCGCTGGCCGAACAGTTTCACCTGAAGGTCGATCCCAACGCGAAGGTGTCCCGGCTCACCGTGGGTGAACGGCAGCGGGTTGAGATCCTGAAGGCGCTCTACCGGGACGCGCGGATCCTCATTCTGGACGAGCCGACGGCGGTCCTGACTCCACAGGAGGCCGATGCGCTCTTTGCGACCCTGCGCGAAGCGATCAGCCTGGGGCTGTCCGTGATCTTCATCTCGCATAAACTGCATGAGGTGATGGCGATTTCAGATCGGGTTCTGGTGCTGCGCCATGGCAGACTGGTGGCAGAACGAATGACCGCTGACACTGACAGTGACGAACTGGCTGCGCTGATGGTCGGGGCCGATGTGGTGCCGGCGAAATTTGCCGCCAACACACCCGGCCCTGCCCTGTTGCAGTTGCGCGACGTCACCACCCCCACCATCGGCGCAGCCCCCGGATTGCAGCGGGTCTCGCTGGATCTGGCGGCAGGGCAAATCACAGGGCTGGCCGGGGTTTCTGGCAATGGACAGGCGGCACTGTCGGATTTGATCTCAGGCCTGATCTCGCCGCAATCTGGCAGCTTGGTTCTAAATGGCGGCGATATTGCCAACTGGACACCACGCAAAGCCATCACCGCCGGTATCGCCCGCATCCCCGAAGATCGTCACAAAACCGGGACAATCGCGGATTTCGATCTGACGGAGAATGCAATCCTTGAAACCTACGCCACCCGTTTCAGCCACCGGGGCTGGCTTGACTGGCGGGCCGCGCGCGACTTCGCGAAGACCGTGATCGCGGGCTATGATGTCCGCTGCCCCGGCCCGGACACCCGCATCCGGCTGCTGTCGGGTGGCAATATGCAGAAGCTGATCCTTGGCCGCGTGCTGGAGCAGGCCCCGCAGATCATCCTCGCCAATCAGCCGGTGCGCGGGCTGGATATTGGCGCGGTTACCTATGTGCATGAACAGCTGGCCAAAGCCTGCGCCCGGGGTGCGGCGGTTCTGCTGATATCCGAGGATCTGGATGAAATCATGCAGCTTTCTGATGTGATCCATGTGATCAGCGAAGGGCGTCTAAGCCCCGGGTTTGCCCGAGGCTCTAAACAGCCAGAAGACCTGGGGGCTTGGATGGCCGGTCATGGCTTTGATACGCCACAGACGGAGGATGGCCATGCGGCTTGAACCGATTGCCGCGCCAAGCTGGCCGCGGCGGCTGATGCCGCCTGCGCTGGCGCTGTTGGCGACCTTTGCCATTGCCGCGCTGCTGGCGCAGATTGCAGGCGGAGAGCCGCTGTCGATCTTTGGCCTGATCCTGACCGGGGCGTTCGGGTCGAAATTTGCGCTGCTTGAGACGCTGAACCGGGCAACGCCGCTGATTTTTACTGGCCTCGCCATTGCCGTCGCCTTTCGCGCCAAGCTGTGGAATATCGGCGCTGAGGCGCAGCTTTATGCTGGGGCGGTGATCACGGTTGTGCTGGGAACCGGCGCGCTATCCCTGCCTGCGCCCCTGCTGCTGCCGCTTCTGGGTCTGGCCGCTATGGTCGCCGGGGCGGCGCTATTGCTGGGGCCCGCGCTGCTGAAAACGCGCCTGGGGGTGGATGAGGTGGTCACTACGCTCTTGTTCAACTTCATTTTTCTACTGTTTGTCTCCTACCTGCTGGAAGGGCCGCTGAAGGATCCGATGGGGATGGGCTGGCCGAAATCGCCACGGCTGAGCCCCGAGGCCCGGCTGCCGCGCGTGGTTGACGGGCTGCGACTGCACTGGGGGTTTGCGCTGGCGCTGATTTCGGCGGTCGCGATCTGGGTGATCAATACACGCACCACGCTGGGCTATGAGATGCGCGCGGTTGGCCAGAACGCCGAAGCCGCTCGATTTGCTGGTATTCCAGTGACGCGGGTGATCCTGAAGACCGCGCTGCTATCAGGGGGGCTGGCCGGGTTGGCGGGCTATTCCGAGGTGGCGGGTCTGAAAGGGGCGCTGACGCTCGATCTCAGCCCCGGTTTTGGCTACACGGGCATCGTTGTCGCCATGCTGGCGCTGCTGCATCCCCTTGGCGTGGTGTTTGCAGCGCTGTTTGTTGCGGCGATTTTCGTCGGGGCGGACAGTATGAGCCGTGCTGCCGGGGTGCCGAGTTATCTGGCCGATATCATGTTGGCCTCTGCTCTGCTGCTGATGGTGCTGGCGATCCTTTTGAGCAAATTCCGGCTGCGGAGGGACTGAGATGGACATCCTCGAAATCCTGTTTTCCGCCAGTTTCTGGGCCGCCGCCATCCGCATCGCCTCCCCACTGATTTTCGCCACATTGGGAGAACTGATCTGCGAACGCGCCGGTGTGCTGAACCTCGGGATTGAAGGGATCATGGTGGCTGGCGCCTTCTCCGGTTGGATTGCCGTCTGGGCGGGCCTGCCGCTTTGGGGTGGGGTAGGCGTGGCGCTGCTAACTGGCATGGGTTTTGGTCTGCTGCATGCCACGCTCAGCGTGCCTTTTGGGCTGTCGCAGCATGTGGTCGGCATCGGGCTGACACTTCTGGCCACCTCCCTGACCTTCTACACCTACCGCGTGGTGCTGCCAGAGGTGTCCTCACCGCCCAAGATCGACGCCTTCCAACCCTATGAAATCCCGGTCTTATCAGACCTGCCGCTATTCGGCCCGGCGCTGTTTTCCCAGACACCGCTGACCTATGCCGCCTTTGTGCTGGCCGGGCTGTGCGCCTATACGCTGTACCGGACGCCGCTGGGTCTTGCAGTGCGGGCCGCAGGCGAGAACCCGTCGGCAGTGGCCGCACAGGGGCTGTCGGTGACCGCGATCCGCATGGGCGCGGTGATTGTCGGCAGCGGGTTTATGGCGGTGGGCGGCGCGTTTCTGACGCTCTCGGCCTTTGACAGCTTCTTCTTCGACATGGTGAACGGGCGCGGCTGGATTTGCATTGCGCTGGTGGTCTTTGGCGCGTGGCGACCGGGCAAGGCGGTGCTGGGCGCGATCCTTTTTGCCGCCTTTGATGCGCTGCAGATCCGCCTGCAACAAACCGGGATCGGCGCGGTGGTGCCCTATCAGTTGTTCCTGATGCTGCCCTATATTCTGTCGATACTGGCGCTGGTCGTGATGTCGCGCCGTGCCGAGGTGCCTGCTGCGCTGATGGTGCCATTCAACAAGGGAGAGAGATGATGTTGGACCTGTTGATCAAGGGCGGCACCCTGCCCGACGGTTCTGTCGCGGATATCGGCATCACCGGCGATCGGATCAGCGAGGTTGCGGCCTCCATCACAGCCGAGGCGACGGAAGTCATTGATGCCAGCGGAGAACTGGTCGCGCCACCATTTGTCGATCCGCATTTCCACATGGATGCGACGCTATCCTACGGGCTGCCACGGGTCAACGCCTCCGGCACGCTCCTGGAGGGGATCAGTCTCTGGGGGGAGCTGCGCGAGGAGGCCAGTGTTGAGGATATGGTCAGCCGCGCGCTGACCTATTGCGACTGGGCCGCCAGCATGGGGTTGCTGGCGATCCGCACCCATGTGGATACCACCCCTGATCACCTGCGGGGCGTGACCGCGATGCTGGAGGTGCGCGAGGCCGTGAAGGAGTATATCGATCTGCAGTTGGTCGCCTTTCCACAGGACGGGCTCTATCGCGCTGAAAACGGGCGCGAAAATCTGATCCGCGCACTGGATATGGGGGTCGATGTGGTTGGTGGCATCCCACATTTCGAACGCAGCATGCAGGACGGCGCGGACTCGCTGCGTGACCTTTGCAAAATCGCGGCGGATCGGGGTTTGCAGGTTGATATCCACTGCGACGAGACCGATGACCCCCTCTCGCGTCATATTGAAACCTTGGCGCAGGAAACCCTGCGGCACGGGTTACAGGGACGCGTTGCGGGCAGTCACCTCACCTCCATGCATTCGATGGACAATTACTACGTCTCCAAGCTGCTGCCGCTGATCGCCGAGGCTGAGATTGCGGCCATTCCCAATCCGCTGATCAATATCGTCCTGCAGGGACGGCACGACAGTTTCCCCAAACGACGCGGGTTGACGCGGGTGAAGGAACTGCTGGAGGCAGGTGTCACGGTGGGCTGGGGGCAGGATTGCGTGCTGGATCCCTGGTACAGCCTTGGCACCGGGGACATGCTGGATGTGGCCTTCATGGGGATGCATGTGGCGCAGATGACCCACCCGAATGAGATGGCCCATTGCTTCACCATGGTGACCGACAGCAATGCCGCCATCATGGGGCTGGAGGGCTATGGGCTGAAGAAAGGTGACCGTGCATCGCTGGTGGTGCTGGATGCGGCCACCCCGACCGAGGCGCTGCGTCTGCGGCCTGCGCGCCTTGCGGTGATTTCACGCGGCATGGTGATCAGCCGAAGCGCGCGCGGCGATGCGGCTCTGTCCATCCCCGGCCGCCCGGCACAGGTGCGGCGACGTCATCAACGGCCCGGATGACCTGACTTCAGAGCAGTAGATACGGCAGTCCGACCGCCGCCGCGGCCAGTAACAGCAGGGCCACCAGCATCACCAACCCGTCGCGGGTCAACATCGCAACCGCTAGGCTGCTGACCACGATTCCCAGTGTGGAGGAACTGAACGGCACCAGTTCCAGAAAGGGCATTGCCAGCCCGCAGAGCGCGCAGATGACCCGTGGGATTGTCAGAAAAGGCTGCCGCAGCAAAATCTTGACGCGGGCCTCCGTGTGACGATCCAGAAATCGCGCCATGCGACGCATCGGACCCAGGACCTTTCGCGCACGGTCAGAGGAGACCCGCTGCCTTCGAAGCCAATCCGGCAACCAGAGATGATCGCGTCCCAACGCCATCTGACCTGCAATCAGGAAGATCAGCATCCCGCAGATTGTGGAGAATAGCGGCACCCCGCTGAGAGGGGACACGACCGCCATTGCAGGGAGCAGCAGGGTCGCCGACATCGACGAGTGACCCAAATCCTCCACAACGTCCGCCACGCTGATGCTGTCTTCCTCAAGCAGCTCTGTTGTGGCGTCGATCATCTCAGCAACGGGTTGGTTTTCGGCGGTCATTCTGTGCAGCTCCTATTTGCGGCGCGCGTCGGATATACGGGCAAAACGTGTTCAAGCCGCCGTGGTTCCGTCGTGTCCGCGCCGCAACCCGCCGAACCAAGCCAGTATAACAACCTCCAGCGCCAATCCCGGCTGTGTTTTTTCAAGGCAGCCCGCAGCCCCGCGGGAACCGTTTCCTCATGCAGGGCGTTAGCCCAGCGCAACCCCGTGATGAGACGGGACGGGCTCTGGATGATCGGAGTCAAAATGTGGCTGCGACCGGGAATCTCCCCGCGCCCCACCCTTCCGCTGGTCGCAGACTGGCGCGCATAAGACCGGGAGACATTCCGGATTGGACACGGCCTCAGCGCCGCGAAACGAAAGGAAATTGATATGCGACTTTTCATTGCTGCTCTTGCTCTGGCCGGTCTGGCCGCTTGCGAAACCACCGAAGGGTTCGGCCGCGACGTCTCAGATCTTGGCGATGCCATTACCGAAGAATCTCGGGAAGCGCAGTAAACCAACTGCGCCCGAACACCCCGTCAGATAGGTTCTGGCGGGGTGTTTTTGTATTTGAGGTTAGCGTGCGAATTTTGTCGTGACATCTACACCCGTCTACGGTTGACCTAGCCCTGAAGTCACAGAACCATTGCGGTGCGGCAGCCCGCCTTGATTTCGATCCGCTGCCGAACTTTCACATCTGCGCCCCAGACCGAGGATGCCCATGCCAGACTTCCCTGCCCGCCGCCCAGTCATCGCTGTATTGGGCGCGCGCCCTACCATGGCATGCATCCCCTGCCCCCAGCGCGCACTGCAGATGCTGTTGCACGGTTTGGTGGTAGCAACCCTGGTGATATCCTTGCTGATGCCGGTTCTGGCGACGGCCCAGACCAGCAGCGAACCGGTTCAGACCGACAGTGCCATCCAACTGGACGGCAAAGCGGCTCCGGATTCGCAGATCCGCCGCCGGATCGTCGAACTTCTGGGGGAAATCGACGGGTTTGATAAGGTCGGTGTCTCAGTCTCCAATGGTGTGGTGACCCTTGCGGGCGAGGTGCTGGATAATGCGCGCCAGACCCAACTTACCACCATGATTGAGCGGATTGACGGCGTCGTGGCGATTGAGAACCAGACCCTGGTCAACGGTCGGCTGGACGAGCGGCTGGACTCTGCGTTTTCAAGACTGAAAGAGCGGACCCGCAATATCATTGCCAATGCGCCGATCTTCTTTGTTGCGATGCTGGTCTTCGTGATGATCTCCGCCTTTGGTTGGCTGGTCACCACCCGGCTGCGGATCTGGCAGCGTCTGGCGCCCAATTCCTTTATCGCAGAGGTCTACAGCGCCGTTGCCCGCATCGCCTTCATCATTCTGGGGCTGGTGGTAGCATTGGATATCCTCAACGCAACCGCGTTGCTGGGTGCGGTTCTGGGGGCTGCAGGTGTGGCGGGTCTCGCGGTTGGTTTTGCAGTGCGCGACACGGTAGAGAATTTCATCGCCTCAATCCTGCTGAGCCTGCGGCAACCCTTCCGACCGAATGATTTTGTCGAGATTGCTGGCGATATGGGCACTGTGGCCCGGCTGACCTCGCGTGCGACCATTCTGATCTCACCGGAGGGCAACCATATCCGCATCCCCAATGCGACCGTATTTAAGGGCCGGATTGTGAACTATACACGGGACGCCAACCGGCGGTTTGAGTTTGAGCTGGGGGTAGATGCGGATGCCGATCTGGCGGGGGCGCTGTCAACCGCGGTTGATGCGTTGCAATCGCTGCCCTTCGTGCTGCGCGATCCGTCGGTCGGGGCCTGGGTCAAGGAAGTGGGCGATTCCAACGTGATCTTGACCTTCACCGGCTGGGTGGACCAGACCCGCAGCAGCTTCTTAAAGGCGCGCGGCGAGGCGATCCGCACCGCCAAGACCGCCCTGGAGAGCAACGGATTTGGTCTGCCGGAACCGATCTACCGCCTGCGCGTGGATGCCAATGCAGCGGCCAGCCTGTTGCCGATCACCGATCAGCCGCGTGGTGACGCCGCCGATCTGTCGCCGCAACCTGCACCAGCTGCGGCAGAGACCCCCCTTCCGGCAGCCGCTGATCCGGCGCGGGTTGAGGACGCCAATGAGGAAGCCGCCACCCGTGAACGCAACGCCCCCGACGGCGGTGGCGATCTGCTGAGTGAGGGTCAGAAAGCGGAATAAACCTCGCACAACGCAACCGTGTGGGCCGATGTTTCTGCGGAACAATCGCTGATGTCTCTGCGTTGCCCCAGAGACAAAGGAGCATCCCATGGCAAAAACCCACAGCCCCTCCGTTAAAAATGACAGCACCTATGATGCCCTGCGCGACAAGGGCTATAGCAAGTCCAAGGCCGCAGCGATCGCCAATGCCCAGGCCAACGACAATATGGCCCCCTCTGAAAAAGGCGGCAAATCGCCCCCATATGAGGATTGGACCAAGGATGAGTTGATGGAGCGCGCCCGCGAGATTGAGGTTGAGGGGCGTTCGACCATGAACAAAGACGAACTGATTAAGGCTTTGCGCAACGGCTGACACGGTCAGGCCCGCGCTGCGCGGTCTCTAACCCCTTTCAACCAGGAGACGTGATAGATGGTAGAATATGCTGGAATTGGCGGGCTTATTGTCCTGCTGTTATCGATCTGGGCAATCGTATCAATTGTCGGATCCAACGCCAGCACCGGCAAAAAGGTCATCTGGGTGGTCTTTGTTCTGATCCTGCCCATATTAGGGTTCATCTGCTGGCTGCTTTTTGGTCCGCGCGCGCGCTAGCCGCTGCGCTCTATTTCGATGATACAAAAACAGCGCCGTCTTTTGCGAGACGGCGCTGTTTGTTTTGCATGTTCGGGAGGCCCGCAACGACCTCAGGTATTGAGCTGAAGCACGTGGTGTACGCCGACGTCCGGGTGGCCTTCGGTCTCGCTCATGCTGGCGCGCAGCAGTTTCAGACCGACCAGAACCGCGTTGCCCTGCGAGGCCCAGACCGCCGCCTCCCGCGGGGTCATTCTCAATAGCGTGACCTTTGGATCATCGCGCCCCTTCTCGAACCAGGCACCAACTGCAAAGCTCCACAGCTCATCCAGCTTATCAGGGTCATTGGTGACCTCAATCGGGCCGCGCACGCTGGCGTGATAGTCTTGGCCATCCGACACAAAGGTCAGCTGCGCGTCAGCGCCAAGGCCGGTTGCCTTGACCAGATCGCTGTCGGATGAGCTGATGAACCAGATCGCGCCGTTCTCTACGTCGGCGAAATGAGTCATCGGCTGTGGGTGTTGATTGCTGTCGCGCACCGCCAGCATAGAGGTGCGGCGTTTTTCCAGTTGGTGCCAGAGTTGAGAAATCGCGTCGTCTTTCGTCTCGGTCTGTCGTGCCACGGGTGAAATCCTCTTTTCATAAACTTGCATCTGCCAATAGACATGCGCAGGGTGGCAGGTGCTGACCCGCCCCCCCTACGCTGCTGCCAGATCTTGCAGTGGTTGTTTCTGGCGTCAGGCGAGCGTGCGGTCAGACCGAGGCAAAAAACTTGTCGAATTCGCGCTCAGCTTCTTCGCGGGCCTTACCATATTTGCTTTGCAACAGGCCGACCAGCTGTTCCCGATCTCCCTTGGCCTTCTCAAGCTCGTCGTCTGTGAACTCGCCGTAGGCCTCGTGGAATTTCCCCTTCAGTGTCGCCCAATTGCCTTTGATTTGCTCTTCGTTCATTTTCTGCTCCTGTCCTTTCTGTCTCATCGCCAGACCAACGTGCCGATATCAGCATGGTTCCCGAAAATTTTGCTCGCCCGCTGCGCTCAGCCCACAGCTCGCCTCATCTTTTACCTGCTGTGGAGGGCCCTCTAGCTGGCAGTTGATACGATCGGGAACCAACCGCCTTGGTCGGCGTTGAGAGCATGAGCCATCCAGACAGAACAGGAGAGGCAGATGACCGACAACAGCAATACCTCGTCCCACATCGAACGAGCAAAGCACCACGCTAGCGAACTGGCCGAACAGGCACAGGATACTCTGCAGACTGAGGTGCGCGCCCGCGCTGAGGAGGCACAGGCGCAGGCGGCCGGTGAAGCCGCTGCCGTGGCCCGCGCCGCAGATGCGGCGGCTTCCGAGCTGCCAGAAGGATCCCTGCAGGCCGAAGCCGCTCAGCAATTGGCCCAGGGTCTTGAACAGTTCGCCGACAAGGTTCGAACTGCCGATCTCGACAAAGTTCTGCGCGACACCAGCGATTTTGCGCGTAGAAATCCGATGCTGTTTCTTGGTGGGGCCGCCCTGCTCGGCTTCGCCGCCACCCGGTTCCTGAAGGCTACTGCCTCGGACGGGAACTACAACCCAGCCCAAGAAGACGATTATTCCGGGGATCCGTGGGGAGGCTATGACGCTGACAGCGCCATGATAGGCGAAGCTGGTCGCGGCAATGTGCCGGGTACCACGCGGAGGGTGTCGTGATGGAAGAGCAGAACACAGCGGCCGGCCCGTCTGAGACGCCGGGTATTATTGTGACCGTGCTGAAGCAGATGTCTCAATTGATGCAGGATGAGGTTCGCCTGATGCGAGCCGAGATGTCCCGAAATCTTTCCCGCGCAGGGCTCGCGCTCGCGATGATCGCTGTTGGCGCCGTACTGGCCATCGTGGGCCTACACGTGCTGGCCGCTGCTCTGGTCGCAGCCATTGCTGCCCTTGGCCTGAGCGTCGGCACCGCCGCACTGATTGTCGGTGGACCACTGATCGCACTGGCCGTGGGCCTTGTCATGCTGGGCGTCAATCGCCTGTCCCCGTCCGCGCTGATGCCGGACCGAAGCCTGCGCAATGTGCAGCGCGATTTGAAAACACTAAAGGAGACAACTCGCCATGCCTGATGCACCCGATCTGACCGACCTTGAAACTGATGTGGCACGCGACCGCGTGGCCCTGTCCAAATCCCTTGATACACTGGCCGTCAGCCTGTCGCCTGATCGCATTGCAGCGCAGGTCTCCGCCACCGCGTCCCACTACGGCGGAGAAATTTCGCAACAGCTGTGGTCAACTGCGCGGGCAAATCCGGCCGCACTGGCACTGGTAGGTACGGGTATCGCACTTCTGATGTCCGGCACCGGTCAGCGCCGTGCGGCTGGCGGTGTCCCACAGCAGCCAGCGCCTGCCCATCCGCGCGTTGTGTCAGCGGAACACGCAGTTGCCAGCACAGGTCCGAGCGCCAAGCGCCTACGTGCTGCATTGGATTACGGGCTCGACAAGCTCCCCCCAAAAGCGCGTAAGCAGGTCCGCAAAGCGCGTCTGACTGCAATCCAGATCCAAGAGGATCTGGAACGCCGCGCGGCGAGGCTCAGCCACGCTTCGCAGAAAGGAATTACTGCTCAACCTTTCGTGGCCGGCGGACTTGCCTTCGGTCTTGGAGCTATTGCGGCGGCCCTGCTGCCTCAAACCCGACAAGAAGACGCGCTACTGGGCGAGAAACGCGACGCGCTGATGGCCGAGGCCCGCGACATCATGCAGCAAGAGATGCGCAAACTTGCCGACAAGGGCGAAACGGCTCTGCACGATCAAGTCAGCAAGGGGCGGGACGCCTTGCACGCCTCGCTCAACTGATCCCGACGTGACCCCTTCCCCCTCCGGGTCGGAGGGGGTCATTTTGCACAAGGCCATTGCTGATGTTGAATTCCATGCTCTCTGACCGAGCCGCACGTATCATGTTGCTCATTCTGACAGCCCTCGCCCTTGGCCTTGCGCTATTCGTTTCCAAATCTGTTCTTGCGCCTGCAATTTTTGCGATGGTCGTCGGTATCGTGGTTTCTCCGCTTGCAGACCGGCTGCAAGGGGTTGGCATCGCACGCGTTATCGTCGCAGCCAGCCTGCTGCTGTTTTCCTGCGCTATCATTGTCCTGTTATTTTTATCGCTTGAGCCGCTGATCTCAGGCGTGGTTGAAGAGTTGCCAAAGATCAAGCGCGAGATCAAAAGCTGGGTCTACATGTTGTCGGGCCTGTTGCGCGGTATTGAGGCAATAAGCGAAGAGATCGAGCAAACGGTGGGCACGGGTGCTGCGAGCGCCGATGTCACTACCGGATTTCCGACACTGATGGATGCGCTCTGGGTGGCGCCCAACTTTGGTGCGCAGGTGTTCATTTTTATTGGCACCCTTTTCTTCTTCGTACTGACACGGACCGATATCTATGCAGCCGCCGGATCGCTAGGCCAACGGCTCTATCGCGCGGAACATGAGGTCGCGCGATACTTTGCCGCCGTGACCTTGGTGAACGCCGGTTTAGGTGTCGCCACTGCAATTGGGCTCGCCGCACTTGGGATTGATAGCCCGCTGATCTGGGGGCTCGCGGCAATGCTGTTGAATTTTATCCTCTATTTGGGCCCGCTGATGATGATCGCAGGGCTGACCTTTGTTGGTATGACGCAATTCGGTGGTGCAGCTGCGCTGATGCCCCCTGCGCTATTTTTGACTCTCAACCTGATAGAAGCACAATTTGTGACGCCCGCCTTTGTCGGTCATCAGCTGCATCTGAGCCCGTTGGTGGTGTTTCTTGCCATTGTGTTCGGACTGTGGATCTGGGGGCCGGTCGGGGCGATCGTGGCCCTGCCTGTGCTACTCTGGATCGGGCAATTACTACGCTCTTCGGCGGAAGCACGCATGTCGTCAGGCGGCAAAAACGAGGTCGGCTGAACCGTTTCAACATGACAGTGATCGCCGAGTTCCGTCGCCGCTCTCACACCACATCTTCGGTAGCGCCCGGCAGCGGTTGCTGCAGATCCGCCATCTTCTGCGGATCATGTGGCACCAGAAAACCGCTGCGCGACTGCGGCAGACGGACACCGTTGAGTTGGACTTCACGATGCCACCAGTTAGCCGCAGTTTCGACTGCGCGGGCCTCCTCCGGCATCTGGTCCTGGTGCCACCAATGGGAACACATCGCCTGCCAAGCCTTGGCGACGCGCTGTTGATCAGTAATCCGCAGCGCCACTTCCGTATCCCAACGCATGGACCGACCATTCATGTTTGCAGATCCGATCATTGCGAAATTATCGTCTACAATCAAAACCTTGCTGTGCACATAGATCACGGGAGATCCTGCCAGCACAGATGGCGCTTCGCGGTCCGCCAGAAATGGCTGAACGGGGCTTGCGATTGTGGCCCGCGCGCCAAAGGCCGCCTGCACCGTCTCAAGAGCCTGACTCTGCAACGCCATTCCATAGCGTGCATCAAGATCGCGGTTGCCCTCGAACGCCACATCATCTGGTAGCGCTGGCAAAACCAATATCAGCGAGAGATTGGGGTTGCGCTTGGCCGCGGCGGCCAACCCATCGGCCAATACGCTAGAACGCAGAAACTGGGTCTCCAGATATATCAGATGTTCTGCCCGTTCGAAGGCCGCCAAGTAATCCTCCTCTATCTCGCGCGATACCGTACGGGGCGACACCGCCCAGAACCCAAAGCGGCGCGGAGCAGAGATCGTGCATCGGATGTACTTTCCTTCCGGCGGCGTTTCCTTTCCAGCGACGTAGCGTTGGAAATTGCGCAGATAATGTGCGGCCTCCCGCGCCTCGGGTCCGCTGACCAGCAATTGCACATCCGCCCAGGTTTCTTGCGACGGCATATCATGTTTCAGCGTGTCCCGGCGCCGATCGTTGAGATCCAATCCACCAACATACAGGAGACGCTCATCAATCACCGCGAGTTTCTGGTGATGAGTAACCGGCCGGACCTCCGGGAGGACCTCATCGCCTGGAGCAGCCTTTGAAGAAGGGGTTTTGCTCCTGTCAGGGATCTGGGACTGCCTCATCTTAACAAACGGGCCAAAGGCAAGGCGCGGCAGGAGGCCGGCGCGCGCCGGGTGCATCGCGCCCTCGACCTGCAGTTGTCCAACCGGGTCATCGGTGGCACGCCGTGCCAACCGTGCTGCAATCTCCTGCGCCTGCGCCACACTGCGCTTGGTCTTCCGGTGCAGTTCCGGCCCCATGACCGGATCGAAATCACTGATCACCAAATGGAAATCCACGCCTCGAGCCACCACATGTTCGACCAGATCAGCCCATGTTTGACCTATGGCACGCGCCTCTGGACTGAGCAGAGCAGTCGAGAAATCGAAAATACGGAAACTGGCACGCACCTCTTTTCTAGCACCTAGAACCGCGCGTTCGAACGCGGGCCACGCCTGCGCCGCCGTTACCAGAACCTCAAAAACCTCTGGAGCGGTCGTGTCATCCGGTATGTCGGAGGTCCGCATCGTCATCTACACCCTTTTGTTCCGCAAGCCTCTCCGCTGCGGTATCATCGCTATGCGGGAAAATAACTTCGTAAGTAAACTTGGTCTTGGTTTCCGTGGTTTTGGCTTCACCGTTGAGTTGCGCGACGAACGCTTTGATAAGCTGCGCTCCGAGCCCGCTGGTAAAATGACGCTCTTCATGAGCCACGCCGCACCGCGGACCCAGAGCATTATGAATTTCAAGGCGGCAGAACCCGCCCTGCTCTACCCCAAAGTAGACCTGGACAACCCTCCGTCCATCTTCGGTCGCGGCAGCGTATCTGGCCGCGTTGGTCAATGCCTCGGCAACCAACATGGAGAGGTTTACCGCGTCATCTTGGTTGAGCGGAACTCTTTCCAACTTGGTTTCAATTGTCACAGCCTCATCAGAGCCTTGCGACATCGCCGCGACCTCCCTTGCCAGAGCCGTGATCAACTCCGCGGCATCAACGGTCGTCACGTCGGGGTTCGTGTTTAGGGATCGGTGAATCGCCGCCAGTCCACGAACCCTGCGCTGAAGTTGTGCCAGCACCGTGCGAGCCTCATCCGAGCGTGCCGTACGGGCCTGCATATTCATGATAGAGGCAATCAGTTGGAGATTGTTCTTCACCCGGTGATGAATCTCGCGCAGGAGGATGGTTTTCTCGCGCAGATCGATTTCACGGCGCTCTTCTGCCTTGCTAAGTATCAGGACCATCCGGTTGAACGACTGCTGTGCCTCGGCAAATTCACGAGGCGGGTTGGTGAGTTCCAGCTGCGCCTGCTCGCGCTCCCCCAAGGCATATCGCCGCATCGCCGTGCGCAGATCGCTCAGGTGACGGATCACCAAACGATGCAGGCCGAAGACACCAACACCCATTCCTGCAAGCCACATCAACACCGGAAAGGCTAGCGTAAAAACCCAGCCACCCGCGCCGGTGGCCACCTTGGCCTGTGTGGCAGGCCAACTCCCGACCACTGCAATCTGGCCTGGGATGATATCACTCACGGCAAAGAAGCGCTTTTCTCCCGAATTTGAAACCGCAAAGAAGGTCTCGCCCGATCGTGCCATCAAATCTCTGCGCTCCGATGTCTGCGGTAGAATTAACCCAGCCTGCGACAGGGGTTCGGACGCAGACAAGATCTCGCCCTGTTCGTTGATCGTGGCAAAGCGGATACCTTCCAGCCTCCAGTCATCGGTGAAAAAGCTGCTCGTCAGCCGATTGGGAATCGCCAGCACGAGATAGCCGACCGTGCCGCCCTCAGTATCCACAGGGAGTGTAAGGGATAATTCGAACCCATCGCTGCCGTCGAGATTGCGTCCGACCCCATAAGTCGGCGCCCTCCGAGACAGCGCACGTTTGAAAATAGGGGTATTGGCGATGCTGCCCTGACCTCCGCTGGAGCTGCATACAATCCGTCCGTCGGGGTCAACCAGGCCCGCGAACGAATAGGCCGATTGCTCTGCCACAAATGATGACATCATCGCATTGCAGACGTCGGGCTGATCACGCAGGGGGAGCGTCACCGCGCTTAGCGCCTCTGCAGCGCCGTTTGTACGCTGAAGGAGTTCGCGCTCTGCCAAAGCCGCCTGCTCCGCGCGCGCCAAAATGGCAACGCGCGATAAGCGATCCGCCTCGTCTATCACCGAATAGGTCTGATAGATGGCAATCATGCCCAGCGGCAACAGTGCCAAGGTCATGAGAGCGGCAAGCCTAAGAAACAAACCGCCGGCCAGTGCCCGCCCCAACCTCATATTATGCCACGCTTTGCTGTGACACGATGCCGGCGGTGACTGTATCCGTCAGCTCCATCGGCTCGTCCTCGTCAAGGTTCATCAGCTCAGCCAGACGCGCGCGCCCGCGGTTGACGCGGCTCTTGATGGTTCCCACCTTGACCCCGCAGGTCTCCGCCGCTTCTTCGTAGGAGAAGCCGCCCGCGCCCACCAGCACCAACGCCTCGCGCTGTTCATCGTTCAATTGCGCAAAGGCTGCGTTGAAATCGCGCAAATTGAGGCGCCCGTCATGGTCCGGCTTCTGCGACAGTTGTTCGGACAGAACCCCATCGGCATCTTCGACTTCACGGCGACGTTTCCGGCGCAAAGAGTAGTAGGTGTTGCGCAGGATCGTGAAGAGCCAGGCCCGCATATTAGAGCCCTCCTCGAATTTTTCGATGTTGGTCCAGGCCTTTACCAAGGTGTCCTGTACCAAATCATCAGCCATCGCGGTATTGCGTGTCAGGCTGATGGCAAAAGCGCGCATGGCGCCGAGATGATTGACCAACTCGTCTCTTGGATCACTCATTGGTATCACCTGTGCCATTGCCAGAGGACGTTATTGGCGTCGCTCCCTTTGCTTTCAGCTGATCCAGCAGGTCAGCAAAGCGGTCTGGGATTGGTTCGGACGCCAGTGTGTCGAAAGCTTTTTTAAGATTGCTGTCGATCTCGCGCTCGACCGCATCGCTGCGTTTTTCTGTGGACTTGTGCTTTTCCATACGATCCAACTATTTTTTTACGTAGGCTCGGGAACCAAACGCAGTCACCAAGCGTATGGTTCCATATGTATTCAGAAAAAAAGGGACATATCAAATGACCGCCCCGACGGGAGAAGTTCTTGCTAATCAGATTGGGTCTAACCTGCCATTTCTGCGTCGTTACGCCCGCGCGCTGACAGGGAGCCAGACAAGCGGTGACACCTATGCCCTTGCAACTTTGGAGGCGATCCTTGCCGAGCCCGATCGTTTTGAGCCGGAGCTGAAGGCAAAGGTTGCCCTATTTCGCGCCTTCCATGTAATCTGGAGCTCCAGCGGCGCCCCGGTAGAGTTCGATAAGCCCGACAGCGGGCTGGAGACGCAGGCACAGAAGCATCTGAGCAGGCTCACGCCCAACACTCGCGAGGCACTTTTGCTTCACACGATTGAAGATTTCAGCATCGCCGAGGTAGGACAGATCATGAGTATCGGCGCCGAGGAAGCGGGCGAACTGGTTAAGATCGCCTATCACGAAATGTCAAAATCCACCTCCGGTCGGATCATGATCATCGAGGATGAAGCAATCATCTCTATGGATCTAGAAGGCATCGTTTCAGACATGGGCCACCGCGTTACAGGCATCGCCCGTACCGAGGATGCCGCGCTGAAGCTGGCGCAGGAGGAAACGCCTGATCTAATCCTGTCAGATATTCAACTGGCGGATAACTCCAGCGGCATTGATGCGGTAAACAAAATTCTGGCTGCGCATTTTGACTGTCCGGTGATCTTTATTACCGCCTTCCCAGAGCGGCTGTTGACTGGCGAAGGCCCAGAACCTGCGTTCCTGATCTCAAAGCCCTACACCGAGGATCAGGTGCGGTCGGCTGTCAGCCAAGCGATGTTCTTCTCATCCACCGAAACACTCAAAGCCTAATCGGTGCCAAAGATCGCAATTTAAATAGCCGCCTGGAAACAGGCGGCTATTATTATTGAGCATCTATGGAAAGACGACGAGCCGGTCGCTGTCACGCTAGGCCGCCTCAGCTCTTGGCGATGGCGCGCAACATCCAGGCTGCCTGCTCGTGAAAGGCGGAGCGCGCGGTAGCCAGATCTTCCGTTACGATGTCTTTGCGCTCTCCGGCCAGTTCAGCGAGAGCATGCAAACGATGCGCCACCCGTTCATGACTATGCGCCAGATCCTCCACCATCTCTGCTGCGGTCAGCCCGCCGGCTTTGTCTTCCAAATTGGACCGGCTGACGATATCAGCAAGGCTGGAGGGAGCCAGGTGGCCCAAGGCGCGAATGCGTTCAGCCAGTTCATCGGTTGCGGCAAACATGTTTTCGTATTGTGCTTCGGTCAGCTTATGAACCGAGAAAAACGCCGGGCCTTCCACATTCCAGTGGTAGGCGTGGGTCTTGAAAACAAGCCGGTAAGTGTCGGCCAGCACGTCTGCAATACCGCTGGCAATTACGGAAGTGTCGCGAACGCCGGTGGCAACATCATCACGGCTGGGCACAACTGAGAGCGCTTCGCTCATCTCATCGTCTCCTATGTCTGAGTTGTTATCGCTGTCCCAACGTGTGTCGATAGCGGAGGTTCCCTATTTTCTGTCAGGCGGGCCGACCACCGGTCGACCGATACGACAAGCTGAACACAAAACGGGCGGAAGTCTGCGCTTCCGCCCGCCTCAGGTTTGGATTAGCGATTGCATGTCACCTGCCTTTGACCACCTGGACCACCATCGCGAGGGCGAAGAGGACAAGGAATATAAAGAACAGGATCTGAGCAACCCCTGCAGAGGCCGACGCAACCCCACCAAAGCCAAACAGGCCGGCGATGGCTGCGACGACGAGGAATACCAGTGCCCAATAGAGCATGATCGTCTCCTTCGTGTCGTGTTGCGCTGTGATACCTGCCTAACTCTACGCGCGGGGCGATAGTTCCATGGAACCTTCGGCGCGTTGTGACGTTGAGTGGTGGAAAGGAGACTTTATCATGGCCGCGACCCAGACACAGAGTGAGACCAAGAAATCGACCCCTGCACGACGCGCAGAGGACAACAAAGCCGAGGAAGCCCAACCCATCGCCGAGAAGGTGAAGGAAGTAGGCGAACAGCTGGAGGACATGGCCACGCGTAACGCTCAAGCTGTCCGCGAGATTGCCCGTGAGGGTGCAGTGAACACATCGCAGGCAATGAGTGACCTCGCTGCGCAGAGTGAGGACTTCGTGAAGAAGAACCCGGCCCTTGCGGTCGCTGGCGCGCTAGGTGTGGGCGTACTGATTGGTATGGCTATGCGCAACCGCTACTGAGCTACCGCACTATGAGATTGAGAAAAAGGGGGGCCAACTGCCTCCCTTTTTCTGTTTTGTCAGATCTCGGCGACCAGCGGCAGCGCGATGGCGATCAAGTGAACTTTCGAAACAGCCGCGTGGTGTCGAAAATCGTATCCAGCTTCTCGTAGCGGGCCCGGGTCTCGTCCCAGCGCTCTTCCTGCGCGGCAGAGATCATCGCCTCCAGCAGCATCATTGTCGAGATGTTGGAATCCCAGGCTGACGGGATTTCCACCCAGCAGTTGAACGTCTGTGCCGCCACCGACCCGATCGGGCTCGACCATTGATCGGTGATCAAGATCACCTGCACGCCCCGTTCCGAAGCCAGTTCAGCCAACCGTTGCAGATTGGTCTCATAGCGGCGCACATCGAACATCAGCAGCGTGTCGCCTTCGACCATATCCAGGACATAATGGGGCCAGGTTGCCGATGAGGACGTCATATGCGTGACCCGCTGTCGGATCGCCTGAAAATGGGTAAACGCGTAATCCGCAAGCGCCCGCGTGATGCGTCCGCCAACCACATAAAGCCGCCCTTCAGTATCGGCCAGCTGGCGGACGGCGGCATCAAATTGCTCTGAGTCGACATTGGAAAACGTCTGACTGAGGTTGTCGGTGACCGCCTGTGCAAATCTGTTCAGCAGATGCCCTTCCGGCGCCTCAGACGCCCAGTTCGCCCGGCGTTGGGTTGGCCCGGATCCTTTGGCCTCCAACTCCTTCAGCAAGGCCTGATGAAACTGGGGATACCCTTTGAAACCAAGCTTTTGCACCATCCGCGCCACGGTCGGCGTGGACACCTCCGCATTGGAGGCGACGATGGTGATAGAGGCCAGACCAGCGGCTGGGTAATTCGCCAGCAAGGCGTTGGCAAATTTGCGTTCCGCCTGCGTCAGACTCGCATATTGCTCCCGGATGAGTTCACGCACGGTGGCGGGCGGTTTTGTCACAGTCCGGCTATCCCTCTGCTTTGCCTGCAATTTAAGCACAGCTCCGAAACAAGAGCCATTCAAATCGCAGGTCGTCAAACTGGTGCTGAAAAGATATTGACACAAAAAGTTGTACGTGAAAACATTTTTCCAAAATCAGGGAGTACCTAATGTCACTGAGCGATTCCAACGCTCCATCTGCCGCCTCGCCAGATCTGCCCAACCGGGCGGTGGAGGTCTGGAATGCGACTGGAACCGGCGCGGTGCTGGTGCTGTGCGAACATGCCAGCAACCACATCCCGGCCCGATATGAGGGGCTTGGCTTGTCAGAGGAAGATCGCAGCAGTCACGCGGCCTGGGATCCCGGTGCCTTGGCGGTTGCCAAGGGCCTGTCGGCGGCGCTGGACGCGCCATTGGTTGCAAGCTGCGTGTCGCGACTGGTCTATGACTGCAACCGCCCCCCCGAAGCCCCGAGCGCCATGCCCGCCAAATCGGAACTGATCGAGGTGCCGGGCAACCGCGATCTGAACGCAGCGGCGCGGGCAGAACGGGTGGCAACCGTCTACGACCCTTTCTGTGCAGCTGTGGCCAAGGTGATTGCAGATCGCAAGGCTGCTGGTCGTGAGACGATGCTGGTCACCGTTCACAGCTTCACCCCGGTCTACTACGGCAGCCCGCGCAGTGTCGAAATCGGCATTCTGCACGATGATGATACGCGGCTGGCGGACGCGATGCTGGACGCGGCACCTGCGCTGCCGCACCGCCAGGTTGAGCGCAATGCGCCGTATGGCCCGCAGGACGGCGTCACCCATTCCCTGGTGCTGCATGGACAGGATAACGGTCTGGCCAATGTGATGATTGAGATCCGCAACGATCTGCTGCGCACCCCCGAACAGGAAACCACCATGACCGAAGAGTTGCTGTGCCTGCTGCGCCCGGCGCTGGCGACCCTCGTCACCAAGGGGGCCGCCAATGCCTAGAGCCATCAAAAGCTACGTGCGCGCCATTGATGCGATGAACCGGCTGATTGGCCGCTTTGCCATGTATCTGATCTTTGTGCTGGTGGGCGTTTTGCTGTGGTCGTCGATCTCCAAGACCTTCTTCAACCCCTCGCTCTGGACGTTGGAGACCGCGCAGTTTGTCATGGTTGCCTATTATATTTTGGGCGGGCCTTACTCGATCCAGATGGGCAGCAACGTCCGCATGGACCTATTCTACGGGTCCTGGTCGCTGAAGACCAAAGCATGGGTGGACGCCTTCACCGTGCTGTTCCTGATGGTCTATCTGAGCGTGCTCTTTTACGGGGCCATCAGCTCCACCGCCTATTCGCTGGGCTATTTCGGGCTCGAACCCTTCCAGTTCTTTGGCGACCTTCTGATGACCCTTGTGACCGAAGGTCTGGATGCTGCCAGTGCCAAGCTCGGCTATCTGGAACGCAGCTCTACCGCCTGGCGCCCCTTCATGTGGCCCATCAAAACCATCCTCTGTTTCGGCGTCTTTCTGATGCTGCTTCAATGCCTTGCTGAATTGTTCCGTGATCTCGGACGCCTTCGCGGAGACGACTTCTAATGTCCTATGAACTCATCGCCATTATGATGTTTGCCGGCATGATGCTGATGCTGATGACCGGTCAGCGCGTGTTTGGCGCCATCGGATTTGTCGGCGCCGTTGCGGGGCTCTTGCTCTGGGGCACCGGCGGCAGCGAGATTCCGTTTTCAGCAGCCATGAAACTGATGAAGTGGTATCCGCTGCTGACACTGCCGATGTTTATTTTCATGGGCTATGTGCTGTCGGAATCCAAGATTGCCGATGATCTCTACCGGATGTTCCACGTGTGGATGGGACCCGTCAAAGGCGGGCTTGCTATTGGCACCATCGGTCTGATGGTCTTGATTTCCGCGATGAACGGCCTGTCGGTGGCAGGTATGGCAATCGGTGCCACCATTGCGCTGCCCGAACTGTTGCGCCGGGGCTATGACAAAACCCTTGTGACCGGCACCATTCAGGCCGGCTCCTCCCTGGGCATTCTGGTGCCTCCTTCGGTGGTGCTGGTTCTTTATGCGATGATCGCGCGCCAGCCTGTCGGGCAGCTCTGGCTTGCCGGTGTGGTGCCGGGGCTTCTGATGGCGACGATGTTCATCATCTACATCTATCTGCGCGCCCGCATGCAGCCCGAGCTTGGCCCGGCGATGAGCCCGGAAGATCTCGCCGAATACGAACGCATCAGCGATCATCCGCTGCGGCTGAACTATGTCGTGCTGGCACTGCTGGTGCTGGTGCCGCTGGTGGTAAAACTGGGTATCATCGAGGCAAAGCCCGCAATCGGCGTGGCGCTGGTCGGGTCTGTTCTGGCCTTTGTGACCCGCAGCATTCCTGCCTTCTATCACGATGTCTTCATGCGTGAAAAATATCGCCTGCTGTTCTCCGGCGTGCTGCCGCTGGCGATTTTTGCCGCGATGATGGTGCCCTTTGTCAATGGCTGGACATCGCTGGTCGAAAGCTCTGCCATCGGAGCCATGACCGCCTTTATCGCCGCGATCCTCAAGGGGCGCATGAACAAGGAGGTGTTTGAAACCTCTGTGCGCTCCACACTCGGCATCTCCTGCATGTTCATGTGGATCATCCTGGCCGCCCTTGGCTTTGGCGCGATCTTTGATGGTCTGGGTGCGGTGAAGGCGATCGAGGATCTGTTCACCACGCAGCTGGGGCTGTCGCCCTGGATGATCCTGATCCTGATGCAGCTGAGCTTCATCGTGATGGGTACATTCCTTGATGACACGGCGATGCTGGTAATTGTGGCGCCACTTTACGTGCCGCTGGTGGGCGCGCTGGGGTTCGATCTGATCTGGTACGGTGTGCTCTATACCATCACCACCCAGATCGCCTATATGACGCCACCCTTCGGCTATAACCTGTTCCTTATGCGGGCGATGGCGCCGCCAGAGATCGGGCTCAAGGATATTTATGTCTCAATCATCCCCTTTGCGGCCGTGATGGTCGTGGCCCTGGCTTTGGTGATGATCTTCCCGCAGATCGCCCTGTGGCTGCCGGAATATGTTTACGGAAAATAACCCTCAGAAGAGCCCCGCAAGGGGGCCGGAATTTCAACATGGAGAAGAGATATGACGACAAGACGTAAGTTTATTCAGACTGCCGGTGTCGGTGCCCTCGCGGCTCCGCTGGCCACCCCTGCACTGGCCCAGTCCAAAATCACATGGCGTATGCAGACCTATGCCGGTGCGGCGCTGGCCGAACATGTGGTGAAACCCGCCATCGACATGTTCAACAAGATCGCAGGCGACCGTATGCAGATCGAGCTTTATTATGCCGATCAGCTGGTCCCGACTGGTGAGCTGTTCCGCGCCATGCAGCGTGGCACCATCGATGCAGTACAGTCCGATGATGACTCGATGGCCTCCCCGACCGATGTGACGGTCTTTGGCGGTTATTTCCCCTTTGCCTCGCGCTACTCGCTCGACGTGCCGGTCCTGTTCAACAAATATGGGCTGAATGAGATCTGGGACGAAGAATACTCCAAGGTCGGCGTCAAGCACATCTCTGCCGGCGCCTGGGATCCCTGCCACTTTGCCACCAAGGATCCAATCCGCAGCCTTGCCGATCTGAAAGGCAAGCGCGTCTTTACCTTCCCGACCGCTGGCCGCTTCCTCAGCCAGTTCGGCGTGGTGCCTGTCACCCTGCCGTGGGAAGACATCGAAGTCGCCATGCAGACCGGTGAACTTGACGGGATCGCATGGTCCGGCATCACCGAGGATTACACCGTCGGCTGGGCAGATGTGACCAACTACTTCCTGACCAACAACATCTCCGGTGCCTGGGCTGGGTCCTTCTTTGCCAATCAGGGTCGCTGGAACGAGCTGCCGGAAGATCTGCAGACTCTGTTCCGCGTCTGCTGTGACCAGTCGCATTATTACCGCCAGTGGTGGTATTGGGGCGGCGAAGCAGACCTGCGTGTCAACGGCCCGAAGATGGAGCTGACCTCAATCCCAGATGAAGAATGGGCAACGGTTGAGGAAGCCGCCTATAAGTTCTGGGATGAAATCGCAGCCGAAAGCCCGACCAAGGCCCGCGTTGTCGAAATCATCAAAAAGTACAACGCGGACATGCAGAAAGCCGGACGCCCCTACCGCTACGGCTAAGTCTACCGTCCAAAAACCGGAGTTTGGCCCGCATGCGGTGGGCCAAACTCCTTTCAAAGGAATTTGCCAGACTTTTTGTCAAAAAGTTCTGGCCTCAAAACGCAAAGGGCTGCTCATGCTCTCCTTCGACACTCTTGCTGACCAAGTTTCTGCTGGCAGCGTTGACACTGTTCTGGTCTGCCTTGTGGACATGCAGGGGCGGCTGATGGGCAAGCGTTTCCACGCCAAGCATTTTGTGAATGGCGCCTGGGAAGAGACCCATTGCTGCAACTATCTTCTGGCCACCGATCTGGCGATGGCGACACCGGATGGCTATGCTTCGACCAGCTGGGAAAACGGCTATGGCGACTACGTCATGAAGCCGGATCTGGCAACCTTGCGCCCGGTGCCTTGGCTCGAAGGCACCGTGATGGTGCTTTGCGATGTGCTGGATCACCACACCCACGAAGAGGTCCCCCATTCCCCCCGCGCCATCCTGAAGCGTCAGGTGAACCGTCTCAAGGAGATGGGGTTTGATGCGATGTGCGCCACCGAGCTGGAGTTCTTCCTCTTCGAGAAGAGCTTCGATGCGATCCGCAAATCAGGCTTCCGCGATCTGGAGCCGATTTCGGGCTATAATGAGGACTACAGCATCCTGCAGACCTCCCGCGAGGAGCATGTGCTGCGCCCGATCCGCAACCATCTGTGGGACGCGGGCCTGCCGATCGAGAACTCCAAAGGCGAGGCCGAGACCGGTCAGGAAGAGCTGAACATCAAATACGCCGCGGCGATGGACACCGCCGCATATCACACCATCGCCAAACATGCGGTAAAGGAAATCGCCCAGCAACAGGGCCATGCGGTGACCTTCCTGCCGAAATGGAGCCACGACAAGGTCGGCTCCTCCTCCCATGTGCATCAGTCGCTGTGGCAGGACGGCAAACCCGCCTTCTTTGACGAGAGCGATGAGCTGGGCATGTCGGCGCTGATGAAGAATTACATGGCGGGATTGCTGAAATACGCACCCGATTACACCGCCTTCATGGCGCCCTATATCAACAGCTACAAACGCTTCATGAAGGGCACCTTTGCCCCGACCCGGATCATCTGGTCGGTGGACAACCGCACAGCGGGCTATCGTCTGTGCGGTGTCGGCAGCAAGGCCATCCGCGTCGAATGCCGCATTCCGGGCTCGGACATGAACCCCTATCTGGCGATCGCAGGCATGCTGGCCGCGGGTATTGCGGGCATCGAGGAAGGTTTGGAGCTGCAGGCCCCCACCAAGGGCGATGTCTATCAGGGCGACACCGGCATGATCCCAGGCACGCTGCGGGATGCGGCTGTGGCACTCAAAGGCTCGGCCATGTTGCGGGCTGCAATTGGCGATGACGTGGTGGATCACTACGTGCGCGCCGCCGAAGTGGAAATCGAGGATTTCGAGCGGATCGTGACCGATTACGAGATTGCCCGAGGGTTCGAGCGCGCCTGAGGCGCGCAGAGCCTTCGGCGAGAGTATTTTTGGAAAGATGACAATGGGGGCGTGCCCCCGTCAAACCACATGAGGAAGACCATGGGCCAGACCCTGAAATGTATCTCACCGATCGACGGATCGGTCTATGCCGAGCGTGAGACGCTGTCACCGGAGGCCGCAGCGGAGCGCGTGACCGCAGCCCGCACGGCCCAGACGGCCTGGGCTGCCCGCCCCCTGCAGGAGCGGGTTGATCTGGTGATGGCCGGTGTGGCGGCTGTAGGCGCGATGAACGATGAAATCGTACCGGAACTGGCCCATATGATGGGGCGCCCGGTGCGCTATGGCGGTGAATTTGGCGGTTTCAACGAGCGGGCCAGCCATATGGCGCAGATCGCCGAAGAAGCGCTGGCCGATATCGAGGTCGGCGAGGACGCGACCTTCAAGCGCTACATCAAACATGTTCCCCATGGCGTGGTGCTGGTGGTGGCGCCTTGGAACTACCCCTACATGACCGCCATCAACACCGTCGCGCCGGCCCTGATTGCGGGCAATGCCGTGGTGCTGAAACACGCCACCCAGACGCTTCTGGTGGGTGAGCGCATGGCGCAGGCCTTCCAGTCGGCTGGCATTCCGGCGGATGTGTTCCAGAATGTCTTCCTCGATCATGACACCACATCGGCACTAATCGCAGACAAGGCCTTCGACTTCGTCAACTTCACCGGCTCTGTTGGTGGCGGTCAGGCGATGGAGCGCGCGGCAGCGGGCACCTTTACCGGTGTCGGCACCGAGCTGGGCGGCAAGGATCCGGGCTATGTGATGGAAGACGCCGATCTTGATGCGGCAGTGGACACGCTGATCGATGGCGCCATGTTCAATTCCGGTCAGTGCTGCTGCGGGATCGAGCGGATCTACGTGCATGAAAGCCTTTATGACGCCTTCGTCGAAAAGGCTGTGGCCATCGTCAACACCTACAAGCTGGGTAATCCGCTGGAGCAGGAGACCACCATCGGTCCGATGGCCAATGTGCGCTTTGCAGCTGAGGTTCGCAGCCAGATTGCTGAGGCCATTGAGGCAGGCGCCGTGGCTCATATCGAAACATTTGCCGAAGACGACGGTGGCGCCTATCTGACACCACAGATCCTGACCAATGTGACCCATGACATGCGGGTAATGCGTGACGAGAGCTTTGGCCCCGTGGTGGGCATCTTGAAAGTCTCCTCCGACGCGGAGGCCATCGAGTTGATGAATGACAGCGAATTTGGCCTCACGGCCTCTCTCTGGACCGGGGATGTGGAGCGTGCGACCCGTGTTGGTGATCAGATCGAAACCGGCACCGTCTTCATGAACCGCGCCGATTATCTGGACCCCGGTCTGTGCTGGACCGGCTGCAAGAACACCGGGCGCGGGAGCGGCCTCTCTGTCATCGGCTATCATAACCTCACCCGCCCGAAATCCTATCATCTGAAAAAGGTAGCGGGCTGAGTCCCGTCATCTTTCCGCAAAATACTCCGGGGGGCTTGCCGCAGGGCAAGCGGGGGCAGCGCCCCCTCCCCGGCTTCATCACAGGAACACACCTATGACTCTTGTTGGAAACTGGTCTTATCCGACCGCAATCAAGTTTGGCGCTGGCCGGATCAAGGAGCTGGCCGAGGCCTGCGCGGCAGCAGGCATGAAAAAGCCGCTGCTGGTCACCGACAAAGGCCTGGCCGATCTGCCGGTCACCCAATCCACGCTCGATATCCTGGAGGCCGCGGGCCTCGGCCGGGCGATGTTCTCAGAGGTTGATCCCAACCCGAACGAGAAGAACCTTGAGGCCGGTGTGGCCGCCTTTAAGGCAGGCGATCATGACGGGGTGATCGCCTTTGGCGGCGGCTCCGGTCTTGATCTGGGCAAGATGGTCGCCTTCATGTGCGGCCAGACCCGGCCGGTGTGGGATTTTGAAGATATCGGCGACTGGTGGACCCGTGCTGACGCCAATGCCATCGCGCCGATCATCGCGGTGCCGACCACAGCGGGCACCGGTTCCGAGGTTGGCCGCGCCTCTGTGATCACCGACAGTGTGACCCATCAGAAAAAGATCATCTTCCACCCCAAGGTGCTGCCAACCGTGGTGATCTGCGACCCTGAACTGACCGTCGGCATGCCCAAGTTCATCACCGCAGGCACCGGTCTGGATGCCTTCGCGCATTGTGTCGAGGCGTTCTCCTCCCCCCATTATCACCCGATGTCCCAGGGTATCGCGCTGGAAGGCATGCGCCTGGTCAAGGACTATCTGCCACGCGCCTATGCGGATGGCACCGACATTGAGGCCCGTGCCCATATGATGTCTGCCGCCGCGATGGGCGCCACCGCCTTCCAGAAAGGGTTGGGTGCGATCCACGCCATGAGCCATCCGATCGGCGCGCTCTTCAACACTCACCACGGCACCACCAATGCCGTCTGCATGCCCGCGGTGCTGGCCTTCAACGCACCTGAGATCGCCGACCGATTCGAGACTGCAGCAGCCTATTTGGGCATCGACGGCGGCTTTGATGGCGTCTGCGCCTATGTGCAGGAGCTGAACGACAGTCTCGGCATTCCACGTGGTCTCTCAGAGTTGGGCGTCACGGAGGCGGCCATCCCCGGCCTGGTGAAGGGTGCGCTGATTGATCCCTCCTGCGGCGGCAACCCTGTCGTTCTTGACGAGGCCAATCTCACCCAGCTGTTCAAGGATGCCATGTGATCCACGCAGATCACATCTGCAATGATCCTGCGGCTGCGCCTGTTCCGCCCCCGGCGCAGCGCAGCACATAGATGACCCGGCGCGTCTTTGACGCAGCATAGGGTACCTTAAGACTGCGGCCCCTCTCCAAGCTGAGAGGGGCCGCAGTTTCTTGCAGTGCTATCGTCGGCTCAAAACTTAGTCAGATACACCGCAGTGACGGTCCACCATCCGCTGAACCATTGGCGCGAAATGCCAGAAATCAGGGGTTTCCATGCCTGCCCGTTTGCCTGCCTCATCAAGATAGCGCACCGCGATAATCTCTTTCAGGTTTGGATTGGCCTCAAACGCTGCAACCTCTTCAGGGTTCATCGGCCCGCCCTGCAGCTCCAGCGTATGGACGGACGCCGGGGACAGCCGTTTGAAATACTCGGGCTTCGTTGCGCAGAGATACCGTTTGGCCGCAACGTGGTAGCGGCAGCAATCCGTGATCACACTGGGAAAGAACCGCTCCAATACCTCCGCGCCCGCGTCCTCATGATGGCGATCCTCGGTATCATCGGGATGATAGGTGCCAAACTCCGAGGTGAAATGCCCGATGTCATGCAACAGCGCGCCGACGATGATCTCCTCAGGCTGACCATTCTGCTCGGCGATGGTGGCGCCCTGTAGCATATGTTCGCCCATGGTCACCGGCTCGCCCAGATATTCCTCCCCGCCGCGCCGGTCGAAGATGGAGCCGAGGAAGGCGACAATTGTGTCCCGGTCCAACGTCGCTGGTAGCACGTGCGCGGCTGCTGGCTGTGGCTGGCTGCTGGTCATTCGGCCGCCTCCGCCAGCGCCTGACGTCGGCGCGCCTCATGAGCCGACCGCAGCCCGTCCTTGTCAGCATAACAGCCCTGCAACCACCGCGTCCCCTCACCCGAGTAACCCTTGCGCGCGTGCAAGACGCGGGTGTTGTCGACCACAAAGGCCTCGCCGGGATTAAGACGGAACGTGACCTCCATCGCCGTATCGTCGATGATCTCGCCCAGTCGGCGATAGGCCGCATAATAGAGCGCCATCTTCTCAAACGGGACATCCTGCACCGCGGCCAGTGATCGATTGTTGAAACGCACACCGATCAGCTCCCCATCGGGAGCCAGCTCGATCATCGGGCGACGAGAGGTCAGGCAGACCCCGGCCTCGCCCGCGTATTCGAATCGCGCACAATGCTCTGCCAGCACATTGAAATAGGCCTCATTCTCGGCCTTGAGGCGCAGCGCGGCGGCAAAACCGTCCACGACCATATTTTCACCCCCGGCAGCCGAGCTTTCGAGGCAGTAGAGCACCTGAATGGTCGGCACCGGATCGCGGTATGGATTGTCGGTATGCGCCTGCAAGCCCAGACCGGTGAAGGCCAGGTTGGTCGGGTTCACTTCGGTGCGCACCTCAAAATGGCGTCCGTAGTTGGTCTCACGGACGTGCCCGAAGAGGTCGACCACGCGGAACAACGCGCCTTCTTCGATCGGCCCGTTGACGACCTTGCCAAAGCCATAGCGCGTCACAGCGCCCAGCCAGTCGCCCAGCGCTGCACCGCCGGCTTCCAGCGCCGCAAAGTCGCCAGTGGGCACGCCGTCCATCAGCCCTGCGTCCCAGGTCTCAACCCCGTCGGCAAGCCACCCAGCATCATCACAGGCGGCGCGGTCGTAGGCGTGGGCCTCCAGCCACGAGAGATCATAGGCCACGTTCTTGTTTTCGGGCGCAAACTGTACCTCGAGGCTGCCACCCTCCAGCGTGGCCTCCGCAATAATGGTGTCTGCCGGGAAATCCCGCAACGCAATCAGGCGCTGACCGCTGGCTTCGGCGCGGGTTTCCGGGTCGCTGGCATTGTCGCGCAACCAGATCGCGTGAAAGCGCAGCTCAGACGTTCCAAGAGATAGGGTAAGGTAGTCGCCCGCCGGGGCAATCGTGACTGTCGGCATGGTATCCTCAATGATGGTCCGCAACGCGGAAGATGACTCTTGCGCGCATGTTGCCATTGCCCCTACATAATCTCAAATTAGGAATTTCCGCACTAAGGCCAAGGTCAGCTAATGCAACAGCAGCGCCCCACCCTGCCACCCCTAGAATGGATCCGCGCCTTTGAGGCGGCGGCACGCTGCGGCAGCTTTACCGCGGCGGCTGCGGAAACCGGGATCACTCAATCTGCCATTTCACAGCGGATCGCCCAGCTGGAGAAACGGCTGGGCACCGCGCTGTTTCACCGCCACCCCCGCGCCATCACCCTGACCGTGGAGGGCGAAGCCTGGTTGCCACACATCCAATCGGCCCTTGATACGATGCGCGACAGCTCCGAAGCGCTGTTTGGCACCGGACGACGACAGCTGACGATTTCCGCAAGCCAATCGGTCATTGATTTGTGGCTCACCCCGCGGCTGGCCGCCCTGAGCGACATCGCAGGCGGCCAGTTGGCGATACGAACCATGATTCTGGGCGCCCATGATGCGGTAGAGGACGAGGTGGTCCGCATCCGCTACGGCGTTGGCGACTGGCCGCATCCCTACAAGCTACCGCTCTATTCCGAAGGGATCGCCCCCATGGTTTCCCCGGAGTTGATTGGCCGCAGAGACGGCCACTGGAGCGAGTGGCCGCGGATCGCCTGCTCTGGACCCCGGCCGGGGTGGCCGGATTGGGTGGCCTGCCATGGCGGTGGATCAACGCCGGTCCCACACCTGCGCTTTGATACGTTTCTGTCCGCTCTGGGGGCGGCCCGTGCCGGCACTGGCGTGCTGCTGGGATCTCTGCCGCTCTGCCATCAGGATCTGGCAGCCGGGCGGCTGGTGCGGATGGGTCAGGACCAGCTTGACCATCACGCCACCTATTGGATGATCGCTGGGCAAGATGCGGTCAGCCGCACCCAATGGACCGAGTTGGCCCGCATCATGACTTGATGACGGCCTCTTGGGTCAGGCGCGTATTGTCGCGATGGCAGCCTGCCCCATTGCCCCGCTGCGAAGGGCCCGACATTTTCAGCGCTGAAGAGACTGTCGAACCATTTGGAGTACGAACGCGCATGAATATCTGGCTCTTGGCCGCTGGTGGCCTGTCTGTCATCAACACACTATTGCATATTTTTGCCGGCGGCCCCAGCGTCGCACGCCCCCTGCTGGACGCCCGCGACCTGTCCGCGGAGGTGCGCTACGTCAATTATTACTGCTGGCATCTCGTGAGCATAAATCTGGCGGCTGTGGCGGCGCTCTTCCTCTGGCCTGCCTGGTCAGGCGAGGCCGAAATTGCTGCGATCCTCGCCACTGGTCTGGCCGCTGCCTACGCCATCTGGGGGCTCGTCCTGCCGGTTCTGAATGGTCAGCGCTACAAGGACATTCCGCAGGGTTTTTTGTTCGTGCCAGTGACGATTTTGGGAATCGTCGGGCTGAGTTTTCAAGGATAACCCCGCCATCCGAGCCCAGACGCAATGGCTACTACAGGAGCAATTTTGGCGGAGTGGCAAGTCATTGCACGCATAATCAATGATGGTTTTGTGGCAATGTAAGAGCGGAAAACCGCAATAGCGGCGCGGCCCCAGTCGTCATACCCCAGTGCAAACCAGGGGAGATCGGGGCTATCTGCTTACAAATATTGGCCTCTCCAGCTCTGATAATGCAGACATCCGGGCTGTATCGCACTGGTCTTGATAACAAGAGCGAGGATTTTGATCCTCGAGACTAGCCAACGTCAGTACCTGGCTGCGGCGGTCAAAAGGGGTCATTGTATTCGGTGCTGACGTTGTCATCGAAAGCAGCCAACCGAGCCCATCCTATCGCAGTCTGCACGTCTTTGAACTGATGGCCCGTGTCTTTGACCAGACACGGACGCGGCGGCCCATGGCGAAAGCTGCTCGCACCGCCGAAGTGATTACATGTGCGGATATCAGAGAATCCTCCTCGATACAGAAGCTACGGTCAGTTCGATGCACCTGTTGCCTTGGCTATGTTGCGGACGACCTACATCATGGCCTGATCAGGCATTGACCGCGCAGCTTGAAATCTGGAGGCCAAAGCAGATTGAGGTGCGGCCGCCTGTTCGCACTTTATCGAGACGCGACCCGCTTCTCCGGGTATCCCACACGCGGCCGAGAGAACCCATGCGATAGGATTTATGTGTGTAGAACGGGTGGTGGGGGAAGCCTGCAACGTCAGCCTGGCCAAGTTCCTCGCCGAACACAGGCGACGTAAGTGGACTTCTGTTGCACAGGCATTCTTGCACCAACCAGCAGCGACTGATGTCAGAACCTGTAAAAACGTGCTGCGGTTTCCCCAATGACCTGTGATCTAAGGCTATCCGGAACCAAACTCTCATGTGCCCGGAACAGAGTCTCATAGTCTGAATAAAGGCTATCCACCGGAAAGTTGGAGCCAAACATACAGCGGTCAGCGCCAAACTGATCAAGGCACGTCTCAATGATCGGCCTGAAATCCTCAACGGTCCAGCGGTGCTGAAACATCCCCAGACCTGAGAGTTTACACCACACATGTGGGAGCTGCGAAAGCTGCTTGAGCTGCTGTCTCCACGCGGTTAATCCCTCGGGGCTTCGGTCATGGGGGCTGCCCGCATGGCACAGGGCTACATTTGTTCTAGGAGCCTGTGCCAGAACGCCCGCGGTCTTCCCCATCAGCTCAGGGATAAGCTGCAGATCAAAGGACAGCCCGCGGTCTCCAACGAGCATAAGCCCCTCCAGAAAACGCGGATCATCCAAAAGCGCATTGGTGCCGGTCTGCGCATCCTCGCCTGGGGCGCGACCGACGATCTGGCGCACGCCCCGGACCGACGGCAACGCTTGTAAGACGTCGAGTTGCTGCGCCAGATCCGGCGCTGTCAGATCGCAATGAACAACCTGCACCATCGGCCAATCCCGGTTCGCATCAATGATGGTCTGCACCCACTGCGCCTCGGCCAGCGGATCTTCGGCACCGACCTGAATGTGAACAGATCCGGTGACCCCCAAGGCAGCGGCCTCTGCGCGAAATTCCGGCAACAGATAGTCGCGCTGGATCGGACTTGGATCACCAAAGAACCGCGACACCCCCTTAGCAGCCAGCCAAGGGTAGTGCACCGCTGTCAGATCCCAAAGATGATGATGCGCGTCAATCATGCCAGGGTCCCGTCGCTGAGCTGTTGCAGGACATCATATCCCTGCCCCTTCCAGAAGTGCAGCAGATCGATGAAGATCCAGTTTTCTGCAAGTTTGTCACCGCTACGCCGGTAAATATCAATCACTCGGAATTCGCCCCGTTCATTGGTCGCATTGCGGCCCATGAAGTCGCCGCTTAGGCGCGCGGTGAAATTTGGCCAACCGGCAAAGCCGCCATAGGTACCTTCGGCGAGACGCGCTGTATGAGCAGTCTTGGATCTGTCCGAGAAGGCCGCGCGAAACGGGCCGGAATGCTGCTGAGCATAGCGCGCGATGGTGTAGGTCGCGCCGATGCCGGTCGGCCCCCACCACAACATGTCTTCACACCAGGTCTGGCGCAACTCATCCTCAAGACTGAGTTTGTTGTCCCACTGCCCCAGTTCACCGATCATGCGGTTGATCACGGCCAATGTCGACGCACCTTCGTGGTCTGGTTGCGCGTCAAACAGCAGGCCGTCATGCGTCATTGGCCCCGGCTGGACCAACTGCGCGGCAGTCTGACCGGGAAAAGCTGTGACACCAGCCTGCGCCATCAGATGCGGGAGATCAAAATACATCGCGGTTTGGGCAATCTTGCCGTTTTCAACCCGGTGAAACTCGCAATAGCGCAGCATCGCAATCTTGCCCGTGGGCGGAATGCCAACAAATGGCGTGTCAAACAGCCCCATCAAATGTCCCATGGACACCACCCAGATGCCTTGGAAATCGTCCATCTGATTGCGCCCGGCAAAGAAAATATCCTCACGCCGCTGCAACGATGTGAGGCTTTTGCGCAATGGCGTCCAGAACTGGCGGGCGACCTCAGCAGCCTCAGTCATCTCGTTAAATGGGTGGAACCCGCGCCACAGGTAATCGGCTGATGTATGTCGAATCAGAGCCGCTTCAAGATTCGTATCCGGAGCGTCCAGATCGGCGTAGAAGGCCCGCACGACGGCTTTTGCTGCCTGAAGATCGTTCATTTCTTTCCCTATTTTACAGGCGCTTCACGCCATATTGCATACGATTGCAAAATTATCTTGCCAAATTAACGCAGCAAAGACTAACCTTTTTGCAATCGTATGCAAAATAGATTTCGCTGGGAGGCGGACCCATATGGCACAGATAGAGCTGCGTAATATCAGCAAGCGTTGGGGCAGCTTTGTCGGGGTTGATAATTTCGACCTGACCATCGCAGACAAAGAGTTTCTGGTCCTCTTGGGGCCGTCGGGCTGTGGCAAGACCACGACGATGCGAATGATTGCCGGGCTAGAGAGCGCCAGCGATGGCGATATCCTGGTGGATGGCAACCGCGTCAACGAGCTTGAGCCGAAGGACCGGGACGTTGCTATGGTGTTCCAAAGCTACGCGCTCTATCCAAACATGAACGTCTACGAAAACATCCGCTTCCCGTTGAAGGTGCGCGGTGTTGACGCCAAGGTCCATGACGAGAAAGTCCGTCGGGCCAGTGCCATGGTTGAGCTGGACGAGTTCCTGCATCGCAAACCGGCAGAACTGTCAGGTGGCCAGCGCCAGCGAGTGGCTTTGGCCCGGGCCATCGTTCGCGAACCAAACGTGTTCTTGATGGACGAACCGCTGTCGAACCTGGATGCCAAATTGCGGGTCTCTACCCGCGCGCAGATCAAAAATCTCAGCCACGAACTGGCCGTGACAACGATCTATGTGACCCACGACCAAATCGAGGCTATGACGCTCGCCGACCGCGTGGTGGTCATGAACAAAGGTGTCGTCCAGCAGGTCGGCAGCCCGACAGAGATCTACGACCGCCCCGCCAATGCCTTTGTCGCAAGCTTCATCGGCTCGCCTGCGATGAATCTGATGGAGGGCGGTTTCTCCGGCGGACGGTTCACCGCACAGCACACGGATATTGCGGGGCTGTCCGGCCCGGATGGCCCGGTCACATTGGGCTTTCGCGCCGAGGATGCAAGCGTTGTGGAGAGCGGCGGCCAGATCAACGCCCCGATCTACACGATGGAGCTCTTGGGCGATGCGACCATGGTCACGGTCCGCATTGGCGGCGTCCTGGTTTCGGTCAAGGCAGACAAGACCTTCCGCGCAGAGATTGACGATATGGTGTCGATCCATGTGCCCACCGATCACTGCCACCTGTTTGACACACAAACAGGTGCGCGGCTGGGGGGGTAATCCCCCACCACCGCCGCCTTCGTGCATGCGACGGGGGCAAAGACGGGGATGCTGTCCGGACGGCTCCCCCATAACAGGGAGACTACCATGAAATTCACACATATTGCACTTGCCAGCTCGGTTCTGGCCTTTGCTGCAACCGCAGGTTCTGCCTGCGAAATTTCGGCACGGGTCAATATCGTAGGCAATGAATTCCCCGCCATCCACTCAGTCGCCGATGCGGCCAAAGAGTGCACCGGCGGCGAGGTCAAAGCGAACCTGACCGCAGATCACCAGAAGATCAACGTGGCGGGCATGACCGGCAATCCGGCGGAATACACCTCTGCCATCATTGCAAACTCTTCCATCGTGGCCCTTATGAACGAAGACGTCATTCGCCCGCTGGATGACCTGGTTGCCAAACACGGGGATGGGCTGCAGAAAACCCAGCTGATCACCATTGATGGCAAGATCATGGCCGTGGCCTTCATGGCAAATGCCCAGCATTTGGTCTATCGCGCCGACGTGCTGGAAGAAATCGGTGTCGAACCTCCCAAGAGCTACGAAGACCTGTTGGCCGCCGCCAAGATGATCCGCGAAAAGGGCATTATGGAAAACCCGGTTGGCGGCGCTTACAAGGCCGGCTGGAACCTGGCTCAGGAATTCAACAACATGTATCTGGGCCATGGCGGCAGCTTCTTTGAGCCGGGCAGCGCCAAGGTCTCGATCAACAATGAGCAGGGCGTCGCGGCGCTGGAAATGATGAAGTCGCTGTCGGAATATATGAACCCCGACTTCCTGACCCACGATTCCAATGCCACCAACACTGAGTTCCGCGCTGGCAACGTGGCACTGATGAACATGTGGGGTAGCCGTGCTGCAACTCTGGCCGATGCCGACGGCGTTGTGCAGGAGGTAAAGGATCACATGGCCATCTCCGGTCCGCTGACCGTCGCCGGTGGATCTGATGCGGCCTCCACTCTGTGGTGGGATGGCTGGACTGTTGCCAAGAACATTCCTGATGCGGAAGCCGAAGCGACTTTTGTCGCGCTGACCCATGGCATCCGCCCCGAGATGCTGAACGAAGAAACCGCCCCTCAGGCAGTCTGGCTGATCGACGGCTATGAGCCCACCGATGCCGCGCAAGGTGTCTTTGAGGCCGTGCAGATGAGCACCAGCCCTTACCCGATGCTGCCCTACATGGGGTTGCTGCACACCGCGCTGGGTGCTGAGCTGAGCGATTTCATGCAGGGCAAGGAAAGCGCCGAACAGGCTCTTGCTGATGCAGAAGCAGCCTATACCGCTGCCGCCAAGGAAAAAGGGTTCCTCAACTAAGTTGAGGCCCAACCGGCAGAGGGGAGTCTCCCCTCTGCCACCACCACCTGAACTCTGGACATCGGTTTGTCATGAAACACCGCACCTTTTTCTGGTTCTTTCTGCCCACCGGGCTTGCGATGCTCTTGTTCATCGCGCTGCCCATCGTGTCGGTGTTGTTCCAGTCCGTTCATACGCCACATGATGCCGTTCTGGTGACGGTTGAAAACTGCGGCCCCTTTGGCTGCAAGGAAGAAACCACCATCGACCAGGAGGCCACACGTGCCCTGCGCGATGCAGAGCCACTGGGCAAATTTGTCGGCCTCCAAATCTATTTTGACCGGGGCCATCTGGCCGTGAGCGAGGTTGCAGAAGCGTGGCGAAGCACCGACAGCATCAGTGGCTTTTTATCCGAAATCAGTGATTTGCCCTTCTATCGCGCGATGGCCTTCACCTTGACCTATACCTTCACGGTGACACCGTTGCTGATTGTGCTCGGTCTGATGATCGCGCTTGCTGTGAACTCGCTCAACCGACATCTCAAAGGTCTGGTGATATTCTTTTCACTGCTGCCGATGATCGTTACGCCGCTGATTGGCTCCCTGATTCTGTTCTGGATGATCGACAGCCGCGGTGTGCTCGGATCCGCGCTGCAGTATTTGGCTGATGACCCGACACTATCGCTCAAGGCCTCAACCGGGCTGACCTGGATCATGCTGATCGTCTATGGCGTCTGGAACTCAGCTCCCTTTGCCTTTGTGGTATTCTACGCAGGTCTGCAAACCCTGCCACAGGACCAGTTGGAAAGCGCGCAGATCGACGGTGCTACGCGCTGGCAACGCATCCGCTATGTTGTCATACCGCATCTGATGCCTCTGGTGACATTTGTCGCGCTCATTCAGTTGATGGACAATTTCCGCGTTTTCGAACCTATCATCGGCTTTAACGCTGAGGCGCATGCGACCTCATTCAGCTGGATCATCTTCAACGACATGGGCGGTGAAACCCGGCTGTTGTCCTCGGCCGCGACCACATCCGTCCTTACCATTCTCGGCGTTGCCGTACTGCTGACCCCGGTGCTGATCCGGACCTGGCAGGATTTCAAGGGGAAGACTTAACATGAGCAGTTCCGCCGCCACCCGCCGCCCATTGGGCCTTCGCCTGCTGGTCAATGGTTTCATCCTGTTCTGGCTCACTCTCGCCGCCTTTCCGTTTCTCTGGACTTTCTGGGGTTCCTTCAAGGTCGAGCTTGATTTCTTCTCTATCGCTGACTGGACAAACGCGCTGACCGGCACGCTCACCAAGGCGACGCATGGCTCATCCGTGACCGGTGCCGGTTATAAAGGAGCCTGGATCCAGGAGGAATTCTGGAAAGCAGGTATCAACACCACGCTGGTTTGTATCTTCGTGGTCATGACTTCTCTGACAATCGGGACACTGGGCGGCTATGCGCTGTCCCGCTCCGGCTATCGCTATACTTTCTGGCTGCTGATCGCCGCGCTGATTTTCCGGGCGATGCCACCAATCACCCTGGTTGCCGGGTACCTGCTGCCGTTTTTTGAATGGAACCTCTGGGGACATCTCGCAACGACGGTCATTGTTCTGGTGGCGATCAACCAGCCTTTCACCCTGTGGATGCTGCACTCGTTCTTCCAGTCGATCCCGAAAGAACTGGACGAAAGCGCCAAGGTCGATGGTTGCACCCAGCTTCAGGCTTTCCGCCACGTGATCATCCCGGTGATGTGGCCCGGCGTCATCACCACCGGCCTGTTCTCCTTCCTGCTGGCCTACAATGATTTTGCCGTCACATCGATACTGCTGAGCAAGGACAATCAGACCATGATCCCGAAGATCGCCAGCTTCATGGGCACCACCCAGACCGAAGGCAACGTGATGTTTGCCGTGGCCGCCGTGGTCTCTGCCACAGCCCCGCTTTTTGTGCTGGTGATGTTCTTTCAGCGTCAGATCGTGAGCGGCTTGACCGCAGGCGCGGTCAAAGGATGAGCGCCTCTTTCCGTGATAACGCCCTCGGCCGCCATCCGGCGCTGAACAGGATGCCAAGGGATTTTCTGTGTGCGGGATCTCCTCCCCCCATCACAGATTTTCCCTTGGTAGACTGAAAAGGATAAGACCAATGAAAGGCTCTCGCCCAGAACAAGCCGTGCTGACCAAAGACACGGATATGAGCAAGACAGACGACACCCGCCGCGTCATCGAAGAGATGGTGGATGGGCTGAACGACCACCGCATCGGCGACATTGGCGAGTTTTTCTCCGATGGTTTTCGCTGGATGGGCAATCAGGGATGCGGCACCAAAACCGGGCTGAAGGAATTTCAGGACAACTGGCAGCGCCCGTTTCAGGCTGCCTTCTCCGACAAGGTCTGCATCGACGAGGCCCGCCTCTACATGGGCGAATGGGCTGCAGCCTTTGGTCGCCAGGAAGCCACCCACAGCGGCACCTTCCTTGGCATCGCCCCCACCGGCAAACGGGTGGAGATCCGTTACATGGACTTCTGGAAAGTCGTTGACGGCAAGATCGTGGACAATTGGGTCAACGTCGATTTTGCCCATGTCGCCGCTCAGCTTGGCGTCGATCTGTTCAACGGCGAAGGCTGGGAAGCATTTGATCGTGGCGAAAAGCAACCGCCGCGACCCGACAACAAAGGATAAATACGATGGCGATTGACTATCTCAAACGCGGCAAACCCGAAGCAGACCGGGCCGAAGACGACGCCAAGACCGCCTCGGTAGTGGCCTCAACGCTGAAGGATATCGAGGCGCGTGGCGATGCAGCTGTGCGTGAGTTGGCCTGCAAGTTCGACAACTACGACCGCGACAGCTACCGGCTGAGCGAGGCGGAGATCGAGGCGATCATCGCCAAGGTTTCCCCCCGCGAGATGGCAGACATCCAATTCGCACAGGACCAGGTGACCAAATTCGCGCAGGCGCAGCGTGACTCCATGCTTGATATCGAGGTGGAGCCGATGCCCGGCGTGATCCTCGGCCACAAGAATATCCCGGTTCAATCCGTTGGCTGCTATGTGCCCGGTGGCAAATTCCCGATGGTCGCCTCTGCACATATGTCTGTGGCCACCGCAAAGGTCGCAGGCGTGCCCCGTATCGTGGCCTGCACCCCGCCGTTCAACGGTGAGCCAAACCCCGCCGTAATCGCGGCGATGCACCTCGGCGGCGCACATGAGATCTATGTGCTCGGCGGCATTCAGGCGGTGGGCGCCATGGCCATCGGCACCGAGAGCATCGCCCCGGTGCATCTTCTGGTCGGCCCCGGCAACGCGTTTGTTGCCGAAGCCAAACGACAGCTGTTTGGCCGCGTGGGCATTGACCTCTTTGCGGGTCCGACCGAAACCATGGTCATCGCCGATGACACGGTTGACGCCGAACTCTGCGCGACCGACCTTCTGGGGCAGGCCGAACATGGCTACAACAGCCCCGCCGTTCTGGTCACCAACAGCCGAACACTTGCCGAGGACACGCTGAAGGAGATCGACCGGATCCTCACCATCCTGCCCACCGCAGGCACCGCCCGCGTCAGCTGGGAGGACTACGGCGAAGTTATCCTGTGCGATACCTATGACGAAATGCTTGCGGTGGCCGATGAAATTGCATCGGAACATGTTCAGGTCATGACCGACCGCGATGATTGGTTCCTCGACAACATGACCTGTTACGGCGCGCTGTTCCTGGGCCCGCGCACCAATGTTGCCAATGGTGACAAGGTGATCGGCACCAACCACACGCTGCCGACAAAGAAGGCCGGGCGCTACACCGGTGGTCTCTGGGTGGGTAAGTTCCTGAAAACCCACTCCTATCAGAAGGTCACCAGCGATGAGGCTGCAACGCTGATCGGCGAATACGGCTCGCGGCTGTGTATGCTGGAAGGCTTTGTAGGTCACGCCGAGCAATGCAACATCAGAGTCCGTCGCTATGGCGGGATCAACGTGCCCTATGGTGAGGGTGCCCCTTACCGCGACGCTGCTGAGTAAATATCCACGATCTGCCGGGCGGGGGGCATCCTGCCCGGCATCAAAATGCCTCCTACTCATTCGGACCAATGATGGACCATCCTAGCGCCCATAAGGCTCTGTTATCTCAACTATTCTCGGCGATGCGCGATTTTTCGGCGGACCCGGTGCAGAGCGCGATGACAGCGCATTTTTCAGCCGAAGCTGAGATCCATCTCTGCCACCCCATTGGTGATATGACCGGCCCGGATGCGCTTTATCGGACGGCTTACGCCCCCTTGTTGCGCGCCATGCCGGATCTGGAACGGCGCGACTGGATCGTTATGGCCGGCGAAACCGCCAAAGGAGAGCAATGGCTGGGGGCTGGCGGGCATTATATCGGAACCTTCGTGGCACCTTGGCTGGATATTCCTCCAACCGGCCACGTCGCACATATGCGGTACCATGAATTCTATCGCATCTCAGATGGAAAAATCGTCGAGATGCAGGCGATCTGGGACATCCCGGAGCTGATGATGCAGGCCGGTGCCTGGCCCATGGCGCCCTCACTCGGGCGGGAATTTTTTGTCCCCGGCCCCGCGACGCAGGACGGGTTTGTCCCCGGACCATGGGACCGGGATCGGGCGACAGCGTCCTGCGACCATATCGTGGATATGCTGGCCCATCTGACGCGCCACCCGGCGCAGGGTGGCCCGGAGGTCATGCAGATGGAGCGTTTCTGGCATCCGCGTTTCAACTGGTACGGCCCCGCCGGGATTGGGACAGCGCGCGGTGTTTCGGGCTTTCGCAACTGGCATCAGATCCCCTTTCTGAACGCGATGCCGGATCGTGGCGCCAAGGATGAGACGCTGGATTTTCATTTCTTTGGCGATGGCGATTATGCCGCTGTTACCGGCTGGCCAAACATGCGCCAGAGCCTCTCGGCGGATGGCTGGCTGGGGCTTCCCCCCACCGGCCAGATGATTGATCTGCGCAGTCTTGATTTTTGGCGGCTTGAGAATGGGTTGATCCGGGAAAACTGGGTTCTGGTCGACCTGCTTGACCTCTATGCGCAGCTTGGCGTTGACGTGATCGCCCGACTGCGCGAGTTCAACAAAGCCCGCAATCCGGGCCCCATCCCACAACTCGGAGATCGCCTTTGACCCTGCCCCGCACCCCTTCTTTCCGTCTTGATGGCAAACGCGCGTTGGTGACCGGGGCCAGTTCCGGTATTGGCCGTGCCTGCGCCGTGGCCCTGGCCGAGGCCGGGGCCCATGTCACCATCGCTGCCCGTCGGATTGAGCCGCTGAAGGCTCTGGTAACGGAAATGCAGGCCGCCGATATGCAGGCAAAGGCGATGGTTCTTGACGTTGCTGACATCGCCGCCACTCAGGCCAGCATCGATGAGTGTGCCAAACAAAGCGGTGCCTTTGACATTCTGGTGAACTCCGCCGGACTGGCGCGCCATAGCCCTGCCAGCGACACCACTGAGGATGATTTCGACGCGGTGATCGACCTGAACATCAAGGGTGCCTATTTCCTGACCCAAGCAGTGGCCAAGGGGCTGATGGCCGCCGGTAAGCCGGGATCCCTGATCAACATCAGCAGCCAGATGGCCAAGGTCGGCGGCCTGGACCGGGCCGTGTATTCTGCAACCAAACACGCGGTTGAGGGTTTCACGAAATCCATGGCTATAGAATGGGGGAAATCGGGTATCCGAGTGAATACCATCTGCCCAACCTTTATTGTGACGCCGCTCACGCAGTCCACCTTTGACCGCCCCGAACGCCGCGCCTGGATCGAAAGCAAAATCCAGCTGGGTCGCATTGGCGAGGTGGAGGATATCATGGGCGGCGTGGTTTACTTGGCCTCTGACGCCTCTGCCCTGATCACCGGCACCGCGCTGATGATCGATGGCGGGTGGACCGCAGAATGACCGCCGCGAAAGTCACCTCTGCCGATGTGGCGCGGCTTGCGGGTGTCTCGCAATCCGCTGTCAGCCGGGTCTTCACCCCCGGAGCCTCCGCGTCGAAAAAAACCGTGGACAAGGTTCGCGCAGCAGCGGAATCCCTAGGCTATCGTCCCAACTCTTTGGCCCGCGCCATGGTCTCGGGCCGGTCTCGTATCATCGGGTTGGTGGTGGCCTATCTGGAGAACCATTTCTACCCGGAGGCTCTGGAGAAGCTGTCCAATACGCTTCAGGAACGCGGCTACCACGTGTTGATGTTCATGGCCCCAAACACTGCCCCCAGCATCGACAATGTGATTGAGGAGATCCTCGATTATCAAGTTGACGGCATCATCGCCGCCTCGGTCGCGATGTCGTCGGAGCTTTCAGATCGCTGCCGCGCCGCCGGTGTGCCGATGGTCCTGTTCAATCGGTCGCAAGATGACCAGAGCATGTCAGCCGTCACCTCGGACAACTACGCAGGCGGGCGCAAGGTCGCGGACTTTCTGCTGGCCGCCGGACATCGTAAGATCGGCTATATCGCTGGCTGGGAGGGCGCCTCGACCCAGCGAGACCGCGAAACGGGGTTCTGCGAGCGTCTGGCCGAAGACGGGCTGACGCTGCATGCCCGTGGCGTAGGTAACTTCAAGATGGAAACCGCCGCCGAAGCCACCCGCCAAATGTTCACGGGCGACCACCCCGATGCGGTGTTTGTGGGCAATGATCACATGGCCTTTGCGGTGATGGATGTGCTGCGCTCAGAACTGGGGCTTTGCGTGCCGGGAGATGTTTCTGTGGTGGGATATGACGATGTGCCCACTGCCGCCTGGCCCGCCTACGACATGACCACAGTTCGTCAGCCCGCCAATCGCATGGTCTCGGCGACGGTGGATATTCTGCTGGACGAAATCAACGGCGCACCGCAGAGGCCGCGCCGCATTGCCATTGATGGCCCACTAATTGTTCGCGGCTCTGCCCGCATTCCCGAAGGATGGAAAAATGAAGGGTTTTGATCCCAAATTCAAAGACTTCCCCGATTACATTATCGGTATCACCAAAGAGATCTGGGAAGATCGGGGTATTGCCACCCTGCACGACTACTACGCGCCCGACATCGTTGTGCGCTCGCCTGCGTCGGTGGTCACCGGTAACGAAGGGGTCATTGCGGCCACGATGGCCACTTTGGCTGAATTCCCAGACCGCACCCTGCTGGGTGAAGACGTGATCTGGTCCGGCACCCCAGAGGAGGGCATGTTGTCCTCCCACCGGCTGTTGTCCACGGCGACACATCTGGGCGACGGCGTTTATGGCAAGGCAACGGGCAAAAAGCTCACCTACCGCATTATCGCCGACTGCCATGCCATCGACAATCAGATCAACGATGAATGGTTGATCCGCGACCAAAGCGCGATCGTGCAGCAGATGGGCTGGGACGCCAAAGATTATGCACGCGACCTGATTGCGCGTGAGGGCGGGCCCGATGCTTGCCAACAGCCCTATACCCCAGCCACCGATCAGCCTGGCCCCTATAAGGGACGGGGAAACGACAATGAATGGGGACAGAAATACGCGGACATCCTTACCCGGATCATGAACGCCGACATGCGCACGATCGAAAGCGAATACGACCGTGCGGTTCAGTCGGAATATCCCGGCGGTGCCACCGGCCACAGTTTTGGCCCTGTGGATCGGTTCTGGATGGGGCTGCGTGCGTCCTTCCCAACCGCCAAGTTCACCATCGAGCACCAGATTGGCCGTGACGATCCCATGATGCCCCCTCGCGCCGCATTGCGCTGGACCCTGCATGGCAAACACGACGGCTGGGGCGCCTTTGGCAAGCCAACCGGCGCCGAAGTGTTCATATTGGGGGCCAGCCATGCTGAATTCGGTCCCTGGGGCCTACGCCGGGAATACACGCTGTTTGACGAAACATCGGTCTGGAAACAGATCCTGCTGCAGACGGGCGACCTCTGAGTGAACGCCCAGACCTCATATCTGAATGCCAGTCAGGCGGCGCGGCGCTATCATACGCACCGGGCTTCCCTGCGCGCGCGCCGCCTGAACAACCGCCCTCCCGGGGTGCGGGTTTGAACCCTGTCAAACCCAATACCCAAATCGGAGAAAACACATGAGCACTATTCAAGACCGCATCGTCCGCTACGGTGAGTTGCGCCCCTGCAAAACCGCCTTCATCGACGCGCATACGCCCGGGTCCGATCAGAAGGAAAACTTCACCATCATTGGCGGCGGCGTTTCCGAAAGCCCGGACCAACATGTCCATATCACCGACCAGATCGGGTTCAACATCGGCGCTGCAGGCCAGCCGCCGAAATGCCGCAACTCCCTGCACAGTCACACCACTGCCGAAGTTTTCTTCGTGCTGAAGGGGCGTTGGCGCTTTTTCTGGGGCCGCCATGGGGATGCCGGTGAATTTGTCGCCGAGGAAGGTGATATCTTCAACATTCCGACTGGCATCTTCCGCGGTTTTGAGAACATCGGCACCGACTACGGAATGATCATGGCTGTGCTCGGCGGTGATGATGCCGGTGGCGGTGTCACATGGGCACCGCAAGTGATCGAGGACGCCCGCGACCACGGGCTGGTCCTGGGTGAAAACGGCGTGCTCTACGACAGCAAGAAAGGGGTTTCCCTGCCCGACGGCATCAACCCCATGCCCTTGCTGAGTGAGGACGAGCTGGCTGCATTCCCGGAGGTCCCTGTCGAAGCGGTCGTGCGTGACTATGTTGCGCGATACTGGGATCTGATGGCACTGGCCCGTGACAAACCGGCGAAGGTGATTGGTGCAGATGCGCTCCTTAAGGACAAACCCGGTTTCTGCGTCGATTTCCTGACCCGCGGATCTTTGCCTGCTGACATGCACAGCCATGATCAGCACACTGTGATGATGCCCGTGCGCGGCCACTGGCGGCTGCGTTGGGAGGGGGGCGAAACAACCCTCAATCCCGGCGACACGGCATTGATCAAGGCCGGTGAGACACACAGCCTGGAACCCTCCATGACCGGTGAGGCCAGCCTCTACCGGGTCACCGCCACCGATGATCCGGCCGGCGCCACCTGGACAGGCAGCTAAAGCAACTGCCCCCGCGCATACAATCGTAGCGCGGGGGCGATCTCAGGGCAGCGCCCCCGCGTCACCGATCTGATTTGAGGACACCAGGCACATGGTCAAGACAACCCACGTAGGCTCCCTTCCCCGATCACAGGAGGTGGTCGATTTCATCTTTGCCCGCGAACGGGAGCAGCCGTTTGATCAGGCGGAGTTCGATGCCTGCATGCGCGCTGCGGTCAGTGATACGGTCAGTAAACAGGTCGAGGCCGGGATTGATATTGTCAGCGATGGCGAGACCTCCAAAATTTCCTATGCCACCTATGTAAAGGACCGCTACACCGGGTTTTCCGGCGACAGTCCGCGCAACGCGCCTGCCGATCTCAAGATGTTTCCCGGGTTTCTGAAACGGCTCGCGGACGATGGCGGCACCCCGCAATATGCCCGACCCATGTGCACCGGAGAGGTCCGCTCCAAGGGGCAGGGAGAGCTGGAAAAAGATATTGCCAATCTGAAATTCGCGATGGCAGAGCATGGCGCGGATCGCGGGTTCATGAATGCCGCCTCCCCTGGTGTCATCTCCCTGTTTTTGCAGAACGATTACTATTCGACGCGCGAAGCCTATCTGGCCGCGCTCGCCGATGCGATGAAGGCCGAATATGAAACCATCGTCGGTGCCGGGCTTGACCTGCAACTGGATTGCCCGGATCTGGCGCTGTCGCGTCACATGCTGTTCACGGATCTGAGCGATGATGAGTTTGTGAAAGTCGCCCAGATGCACGTTGAAGCGCTGAATCACGCGCTGTCCGACGTGCCCGCCGAGAAGGTCCGCGTGCATATCTGCTGGGGCAACTACGAGGGGCCACATTGCTGCGATATCTCTATGGAGAAGGTCTTTGCGCCGCTGATGGCAACCAAGGCGCGTTATGTGCTGTTTGAAACCTCCAATCCCCGGCATGCCCACGAATGGACGGTGTTCCGCGACCACAAGGCGCAGATCCCCGATGACAAAGTGTTGGTGCCCGGCGTTGTCGATACCACCACAAATTTTGTCGAACACCCGGAGGTCGTCGCCCAGCGTATTGAGCGATTTACCGATATTCTGGGTCAGGACCGGGTGATTGCCGGATCAGACTGTGGCTTTGGCACATTTGCCGGGTTTGGCGCGGTTGATCCCGATATCGCCTATGCCAAACTCTCGGCCCTGTCCGAAGGCGCAAAACTCGCGGCAGGGCGGGCGTGACACCGCTCCTGCTGCTCCCCGGTATGATGTGTGATGCGCGGCTGTTTCAGCCACAGGTCGCAGCATTGTCGGGTCATGTCCCGTTGATGACTGCCCCCATCGGACAGGCCGACAGCGTGGTCGCGCTTGCGCAGTCGATACTGCAGATTGCCCCCCTGCGATTTGCCGTGGCCGGGCTGTCCATGGGCGGCATTCTCGCGATGGAGCTGATCCGGCAGGCCCCCGAACGCATTCTCGGCGCGGCCCTGATGGACACCAATCCGCTGTCCGAAACACCCGAAGTGCAAGCCCGCCGAGAGCCGCAGATGGCAGCGGCACGCGCGGGACGGCTGGAACAGGTGATGCGCGAGGAGATGAAGCCCAATTACCTGACCGAAGGCCCCAACCGGGCTCAGATTCTTGATCTCTGTATGGCAATGGCGCTCGATCTGGGACCGGAGGTATTTGTCAACCAGTCCAAGGCGCTGCGCGATCGCCCCGATCAATGCGAAACACTGCGGCAGTTCGCTCGCCCCGCGCTGGTGCTCTGTGGGCGCGATGATGCGCTCTGCCCGCCGCACCGTCATGAGCTGATGCACGAGCTGCTGCCCCAGAGCCATCTGGAAATCCTCGATGGTGCCGGTCATCTGCCGACGCTGGAAACCCCTGACCAAACCACAGCGGCCCTGCGTCGCTGGCTGGAGAGCCTATGACCCCGACACTTCTGGACCTGCTGCGCCACGTCGACACCCCTACTGTATGCAACGCGATTGAGGTCGCAGAAGGCAAACGCGGATTCAACGCCTTCACACGCGGCACCATGCTGGCCTCAGCACCCGATGCAGGCGCCATGGTCGGCTATGCGCGGACCGCCAGGATCTCGGCGCTGGCGCCCCCCACCGAGCCGCCCGAGGTGATCAAGGCACGGCGCATGGATTACTATCGCCACATGGCAAACGGCCCCCGCCCCGCCGTCACAGTGGTTGAGGATGTTGATTTTCCCAACTGCATTGGCGCCTATTGGGGTGAAATCAACACCACCGTCCACAAAGGCTTCGGTATCAGCGGCGCCTTGACCAACGGGGTGATGCGCGATCTGGGTGATCTGCCCGAGGGGTTTCCGGTCGTTGCCGGATCTATCGGCCCGTCGCATGGGTTTGTTCACGTGAAGGAAATCGGCACATCGGTCACGGTTTTTGGCCTACAGATCAACGACGGCGATCTGGTTCACGCCGATCGCCACGGCGCGCTGGTGATCCCACCAGCGGTTCTGCCGCATCTTGAGGACGCAATCCGCAAGCTGCTGGAGACGGAAAAGCTGGTGCTGGATCCCGCCCGCCAGGACGGTTTTGACTTTGAGGCATTCGAGGCCGCCTGGAGCGCATTCGAGGCCGCGCGCACTTGAGCGATCGGCCCGGAGCCGCAGATGACGCGGCCGCCAGAACCCTCCTGTCGAAGAACCACTCTGAGATAGGTATGGTGGTGCGACATTGGCCCGGCGGCAGATCCAGACGAACCTATCCAGAATTGTTAATAGAACACGGAGCTGGTCAGTTCGCGTATCTTGAAGCTTGCGGATCCCTTCATTGAGGCGGAGGCACCCGTGCTTGCCTGTCGCTAAAATCGAACCGGGCCGTCGAACCCTTAACCCACTGCGCATAGTTAACACTGATCGAACCGACAGTGGCCCCCACGGCGGCAAGCGTGGCAAACTTCTTGGCCAATACCATGTTTTGTCGCGTTCACTGAAGCGGCCACAACTGTATTGCGCTGCCTTTGATTGCGGTGGCTCCGCAGTAGACGGGGATTTGTCCGATCCCCAAAGACATCAGCTTCTCCTACCGCAACGGATCAACAGAACTCACCTTTGCGACGCCAGCCCCTATACGTGCTACCCTGTAGATCTATCATACCCCATGGTCGCCCGGTGAACGGGCTTGATTTTTGCCAGTGTTAGCGATAACGATGCCGCAACTGTCAGACCACCGGGCTTGCCCGCCGAGGGCTGCACCCACATCATTACCGGAGTTGCACATATGACCCTGAAGATAGCAATTAATGGATTTGGACGTATTGGCCGCGGCGTTTTGCGTGCTCTGCTGGAGAGCAACGCCGATGACATCACGGTTGTAGCCATCAATGATCTGTCCCCGGCGGAAACTCTGGCGCATCTGCTGAAATACGACAGCGTGCATGGCCGCCTGCGCGCCTCCGTAAAGGTGGACGGCGACACCATGCAGGTGGGCAACCACAGCATCCGCCTGACCGCGATCCGCAATCCGGAAGAACTACCCTGGCAAGACGTTGATATCGCGTATGAATGCACAGGCCTGTTTACCAGCAGTGACACTGCTGCCAAACATTTGGAAAATGGCTCCAAGCGGGTTCTGATTTCTGCACCAGGCAAGGATGTCGACCGTACCGTGGTGTTTGGTGTCAACCATGATGACCTGAGCAAGGACGACGTGATCGTCTCCAACGCCTCCTGCACCACCAATTGTCTGGCGCCGGTCGCCAAGGTTCTGGATGACACATTCGGCATCAAGACTGGGTATATGACCACCATCCACGCCTACACCGGTGATCAGCCGACCCATGACACCAGTCACAAAGATCTTTACCGGGCCCGCGCGGCTGCCCTGTCGATGATCCCCACATCGACCGGTGCGGCACGGGCGATCTCAGAAGTGCTTCCGCATCTCAAAGGTCGTTTGGAGGGGTCGGCAATCCGCGTACCGACACCCAATGTATCCGTGGTGGACCTCAGCTTCATTCCTGAGAAAGCTGCAACAGTCGACGCGATCAACGACGCAATGAAGGCGGCCTCCGAAGGGGCTCTGACTGGTATCCTGTCCTATGAGACTGACCCGTTGGTCTCCATTGATTTCAACCACGACCCGCATTCCTCCTGCTTTGCCGCGCCGCAGACCGCTGTCACTGCCGAAGGGCTGGTGCGGGTTGTCAGCTGGTATGACAATGAATGGGGGTTCTCCAACCGGATGGTCGACACCGGCCGCCACATGGGCAAGGTGATGAATGGCTGAACGCCAGACCTGCTATCGATGACTACGCAAAAAGGGCTGCCTTAGGGCAGCCCTTTCTCATAACCGGGGTGTCGCACAACGACCGTTATCCCGATGCAGCCTCTGTTATGTTCAGATGCGGAAGATTGGTTGCAGCAGGCGCGGCACCAGCGACCGGAACCGCAGCGCGGCGTCGGTTGCGGCCAGACAAATGCAGGTTTCACCCTCCTCGGCGATCGGCGTGTGTTCCAAATCATCGTCGGCAACTTCCAAATCGCCAACGCCGAAGCGCCCCGTCTCATCACGAAACGCGCCCTGCAGCACCAATGTCAGCTCCAGCCCATTGTGGCCGTGGTCCGGTACCGCCTGCCCCGACGGGATATACAACAGCCGGACGCTGCCCCCGTCGTCATGGCTCAGGATGGATTGACGCACCCCCATACCAAGGGACTTCCACTTGGGCGGCAAGCCACCAAGCGCCTGCATGACCGGCGCCGGGAAAATACCGGAACGGGTAAACTGCGGCGCCTCCTCGTAAGGCTCATCCAACTCGGCGAACACGCGATCCCGCAGATCATTCGAAAGATCCCGGGTGCCGCAGGCTTCCAACACGGAACCTCCAACAGCCTGATGCGCAGACAGCCGGGTGCGGCAACTGTCACACATCGACAGATGGGTCGCCACGACCAGCGAATAGGCATAGGGCAAATTGCCAGAGGCATAAGCCACCAACAACGGGTCAGGGATATGATGGCGTACGCCGGTCATGATAGTCCTTGTTCCTTCAACTCATGACGCAACCGCTCAAGTCCGAGGCGGATGCGGGATTTGATTGTTCCCAATGGCAGCCCGGTTTGTTCCCGAATGTCCGCATGGGTCAGCTCGCCCAGATAGGCCTTTTCGACCATCTCACGCTGGGCAGGTTTCAACCGCGCCAGGGCTGCGCGCAGCTTTGATGTTTCCTGATCCAGCGCCAGAATCTGCGCTGCATCTTCCTGTGTTTCTTCCGGAAGCTTCAGCTCTTCCGGGATTGGTCGCCGCTCTTTGCGGATCACGTCGATCTGCCTGTTGCGGGCGATCTGGTAAATCCAAGCCGACACCTGCGCCCGCTCCGGATCAAACATCGCCGCTTTGCGCCACACGGTCAGCATGACGTCTTGCACCACCTCTTCGGCCTGACTGGGCGGCATACCGGACCGGCAGACCACCCCCTTGAGGCGCGGCGCAAAATAGTCGAACAGCCGCCCAAACGCCACCTTGCAGCGGTTGTCGCGCACGGCCAGCATCCAGAGCGTCTGATCAGACAAGCTCTCCCGTTCCACTTTTTTCCTTTCGCGCAATGCACTTGTGTCACGATCTACCGTAACGGGCGGCGCAGGGGCTGCAAGAGTTGGATCGCTCAGCGTGGTCAACATGTATGCAATACGCAAGGGTTTTGTCGCTGGATCACTCTGCGCCGAATTTTTTCGTATTTCCCCCAATTCATCAAAATCTGCTGTCACCTTTTTTGATCCGCTCGGGCAGATGGCGCGTAACAACTTGAAATCACAGATGGAGACAGCATGTCCTTTGACGCATTATCATCCGCTCGCGAGCGTATCGCCGTCGTAGGCGGCGGGATTTCCGGGCTGGCCACAGCCTGGCTGCTGGCAAAGACGCATAATGTCACCCTGTTTGAGGCAGCCCCGCGGCTGGGTGGTCATGCCCGCACGGTGATGGCCGGGCGCAATGGGGATCAGCCGGTCGATACGGGCTTCATCGTCTTCAACTATGTGAATTATCCACATCTGACGTCGATGTTTCGCGACCTTGAGGTCCCGGTGGTCAAAAGTGACATGAGTTTTGGCGCCAGCATCGGTGATGGACGCGTGGAATACGGGCTGCGAGATCTTGGAGCGCTGCTCGGGCAGCGTCGCAACATCGCGCGGCCTGCTTTCTTCCGCATGGTCAGGGACATCCTGCGCTTCAACGCCAGTGCCGAACAAGTGGCCAAAAGCGACAGCGTCACCATTGGTGAGTTGGTCAATGATCTGAAATTGGGGGATTGGTTCCAGCGCTACTATCTGATGCCGATTTGTGGCGCGATATGGTCCACCCCGCCTGATGAGATCCGTGGCTTTCCTGCCCAGTCTCTGGTGCGGTTTTTCCGCAATCACGCCTTGCTCAGTGCCTCAGGTCAACACCAGTGGTGGACGGTCAAAGGTGGCAGCATCGAATACGTGCGCCGTCTGACCAGCCGACTGGAACAGATGGGCTGTCAGCTGCGTCCGGGCACCCCAGTGCGCAGTGTCGAGCGCACTGCAGACGGCGTGTGTATCCATCTGCCTGACGGCACCAGCGAGAATTTTGATCAAGTGGTCATGGCCTGCCATTCGGACGACAGCCTGCGCCTGCTGAGCCAGCCGACGCGCGCTGAACAAGCAACGTTAGGGGTCATGCGTTATCAGGACAATGAGATGATCCTGCATCATGACAGCGCACAGATGCCACGCCGCCGCGCCTGCTGGTCATCCTGGGTCTACAAGGCCGACACCCGCGATGACCGGGCAGCCATCGGCGTTACCTACTGGATGAACCGGCTTCAGAACATCGATGAAAATGACCCGCTTTTTGTCTCCCTGAACCCGGTAAAAGATGTGCAAAGCGATCTGATCTACGATCAGAAAACCTTCCGCCACCCGGTGTTTGATACCGCAGCCCTGCGCGCGCAGAGCCAGATCCACGATATCCAAGGCCAGAACAACACTTGGTTTGCAGGCGCTTACCTGCGCCACGGCTTCCATGAAGATGGCTTTGCCAGCGCGGTGCGCGTCGCACGGGGGATCGGCGCGCGCACAAAGGTGGTGGGATGACACAGTGGCCCGATCATATCGCCGGGCAGACCACCCATGCCCGTTATGGTGCTATTGCCAACAGCTTTCGCTATGGCGTGGACTATGTGCTGATTGATCCGCGTGCTAAAGACGGCCCGCTGCTGTTCTCGCGCAATCGCTTCAATTTGCTTTCGGTGCATGATCGCAATCACGGTGGCGCGCCACGTCGGGGGGCGGGGCTGCCCTGGGCGGAACGGGTCTTTGCCGACGCCGGCTTGAAGCTGGACGGGATCACCTTCCGGCTGCTGACGCAACCAAGCTATCTGGGTCACATATTCAACCCCGTCAGTTTCTGGCTCGCCTTTCGGGGCACCGCGCTGCACGCCGTGATCGCAGAGGTCAGCAATACCTTTGGCGACCGGCACAGCTATGTCTGTCACAAACCCGAATTCACCGCGATTGCCCCGTCGGACAAGTTGCAGGCAAAGAAGATATTCCACGTCTCTCCGTTTCAGCAGATCGCGGGAGACTATTGGTTCAATTTCGACATCGGGCCACGGCGGATCGCAATCCGCATCGATCACAAAAATGGTGACCAGGGAATAGTGGCGACCCTGACAGGCCCCCGCCAACCGCTGAGCAACAGCGCCGTGCTGGCTGCCAGCCTGCGCCGACCTGCCGGAACCCTGCGCACGGTTGCGCTGATCTATTGGCAGGCGCTGAAACTAAAACTGAAGGGCGCGAGCTATCGCCCCCGCCCTACCCCACCGGAACATGAGGTCAGCTGATGATTTTTCTTACCAACCGTGTGAAACACGATTTTCTCGACAGCTGCGCCCGCATCCGCAACGGCAGCCTTCGCCTGCATACGCCCGAAGGGGATGTGCATGATTTCGGCGCCGGTGCCCCGCATGCAGAAATTCAGCTGCATGACTGGAGTGCGATCACCGCTATGGCTGCCCGCGGGGATATCGGCCTCGGCGAGGCCTATGTCTCAGGACTTTGGGACAGCCCCAGCATCGAAGATGTGATCAAAGTGGCGTTGCTGAACCTCGATCATCTCACAGACTATGCCTACCCCAGCTTCTGGGCGGGGCTGAAATACCGTGTTGTAGACCGGATGCTGCGCGCCAACTCAATCAAGGGCGCGTCGCGCAACATCAAGGCGCATTATGATGTCGGCAATGAATTCTACCAGCTGTGGCTGGACGAAAGCATGACCTATTCATCGGCGCTGTTTGCCCCCGGCGACAATGATCTGGCTCGCGCCCAAACTCGCAAATATGACCGCGTGCTCAGCCGTCTGAACGCGGGGGACCGGGTGTTGGAGGTCGGCTGCGGCTGGGGCGGGTTCGCCGATCGCGCCGCTGAACAGGGCCGCCATGTCACCGGCCTGACGATCTCGCCCAGCCAGTTCGGCTATGCCGATGCACGGCTGGATGGACGGGCCGATATCCGGCTCTGCGACTATCGCAAATCGGAAGGCAAATTCGATAATATCGTCTCCATCGAGATGGTTGAGGCCGTGGGCGAACGATACTGGCCCAGCTATTTCTCCACCCTGAAAAACCGCCTCGCGGATGATGGCCGTGCCGTGGTGCAGGCGATCACGGTGCAGGACAGCTATTTCGATATCTATCGACAATCCTCGGACTATATCCGCCAATACACCTTCCCCGGTGGCATGTTGTTGTCCGATGCCATCATTTCTCATCAGGCACGCACCGCCGGGCTGAAAGTCACGGATAACTTTGCCTTTGGTCAGGATTACGCCCGCACCTGCCGCGAGTGGGCGGCCCGGCTTTCTGCCATGACAGCAAAGATCCAGGCCCTGGGTTATGGCGATGCCTTCCTGCGCAACTGGCGGTATTATCTGGAAACCTGTGCTGCGTCCTTTGAGGTCGGGCAAACCGATGTTGTACAGGTGGAGCTGGCCCATGCCTGATTCACGCCAGCTCCGTGTTACCAAGATCCGCCGGATGCGTCATCGCTCGGTCATGGCAGCTTTTGCATTGGGGCTGGCTGTGATCCTGAGCAGCTTCAGCAGCGCGGCAACGGCGGAGACAGGCCTTAGATCCCCGATCAAACTGGGTGAGGTCACCTTCCGCTGGTTCGGCCTGCCGCTATATGATGCAAGCCTGTTTGCAGAGGGTCAAAACCGCTTCGATTGGCAGACCCCCATGGCGCTAAAGCTCAGCTATCGGCGCGGGTTCACGCGGGCGCAGCTGACCAAGGCGACTGCCGCTGAACTGACCCGGCTTGAGGGGCCACGCGCAGATCAGGAGCGACTGATTGCGAAGCTGGAAACCTGCTTTCGCGATGTGGCAGCCGGGGACAGTTTTGTCGCCACCACACAGGATCCGAACCAGGTGGCCCTTTACCTAAATGGTCGGCGGACCTGTGATGTGCGCCATGCAGAGGCCCGCAAACGGTTTTTGAATATCTGGCTGTCACCCAACAGCCGGTCCGCACGCCTGTCCAGTCGGCTCAGGGGCGACTGATGCAAGCCACCCGTGTTTCCCTGTTTGCGATGATGCTGGCTGCTGCTGGCCTGCCGCTCTACATTCATCTGCCACGTTTTGCGACGGCGGAGCTTGGGGTGAGCCTGGCCACCTTGGCGGCAGTGCTGGCCGGAATACGGGTGCTTGATTTCGTGCAGGATCCGCTGCTGGGCTGGATCACCGACCGCTGGCCACAGGAGCGGGCGACCTTTGCGGCGCTGGCGGCCTTTGGGATGGCTGTGGGGTTCATCCTGCTCTACACGTATCGCCCAACTGCCGGTGGTGTGTTGCCCTGGCTGGTGATTGCATTGGCGGTACTGTTCACAGCCTACAGTCTGGGCACCGTGCTGTTTTATGGACAAAGCACCGCGCTCGCCGGCAGTCCGGAAGCGCTGATCCGACTTGCCGGATTTCGCGAGGGTGGCACATTGGTCGGGATCATTCTGGCCGCCCTCGCCCCCAGCCTGCTGGGTGCACTGGGTGCCAGTCAAGGCGGTTATCCTGCCTTTGGCGCGATGCTTGCGGGGCTTTGCATTGCGGTCTGGTGGCTGACCCGCGGTCTATGGACCACGACCCCGCGCCCGGAGCAGCCCCTGTCGATTACCGCCTTGCGTGAGGCTGGTGGCTTTCGCCTTCTGGCCTTGGCTCTGGTAAACAGCCTCCCCGTCGCCATGACCTCAACGCTGTTTCTGTTCTTTGTCGAGGACAAGCTGGCACTGCCCGATATGGCCGGTCCCTTTCTGGTGTTGTTTTTCCTCTCCGCAGGAGTTTCGGTACCGGTATGGACTCGAGCCGCTGTCCGCTATGGGGCGCGCAATGTGCTGTTTCCGGCCATGATTTTGGCGATCCTGTCATTCGTTTCCGCAGCGTTTCTGCCTGCTGGTGCCGCGCTCGGATTTGCCATGATCTGTGTCGGATCTGGCGCTGCACTCGGCGCGGATATGGTGATCCTCCCCGTGCTTTTCTCGCGCATGTTGGCGCGGGCCGGGTTGCAGGGCGGGCAGGCCTTTGGGCTCTGGTCCTTTGCCGCCAAACTGGCGCTTGCTGCGGCTGCAGTTCTGCTTCTGCCACTGCTGCAACTCAGCGGATTTACCCCCGGCGGCCAGAACAGCACCGCCGCACTCCAGACCCTGACATGGGCCTATGCCATCATTCCCTGCTGTATCAAACTCATCGCAATTGCGATGGTCCTGCGACTTCCAAGAAAGGTCACCGCACCATGAAACTCCTGCTTGTAGCGATCATCGTGGTGCTGCTGCTTGCACTGCTCCGGCCCGGTTTCGGGTTTCGCAGCCAACGCCCCCAGCACTACGCCGACACCGGTCCCGACTTCGACATCCGCACACATCTGAGCGGTGAAATGATCTCCGAAGGTATGATCTACGGTCCAATGGGACGTGTCGTATCGCGTTTTGTTGCCACGATGACCGGGGCGTGGGATGGCAACACCGGTACGTTAAGCGAGGACTTTTCCTATGCCAGCAGCGGCACGCAGCAACGCAAGTGGTTTCTCACCATGGGGGAGGACGGCGCGTTCACGGCGACCGCAGACGACATCATCGGCACCGGCGAGGGTCAGCAAACTGGTGCAACCGTGCGCCTGACCTATCGCATACGCCTCCCCGAAAGCGCAGGCGGTCATGTGCTGGACGTCACCGACTGGATGTATTTGATGGAGAACGGAACCATCATGAACCGCTCTGAAATGCGCAAGTTCGGCATCAAGGTCGCCGAACTGGTGGCCACCATCCGTCCGAAAGGAAACTAAGATGTTTGCAGGACAAACTTGGTGGATCGTCGGCGCCAGCGAAGGGTTGGGCCGCGCCATTGCCCAAAAACTGGACGCTGCCGGGGCGCGGCTGGTGCTTTCGGCCCGCAGCGAAGAACGCTTGCAGGATCTCGCGGGCGAATTGGGAAACGCCACCGCCCTCCCGCTTGATGTGACCGACAGTGATGCAATCAGCGCCGCTGTTGCCCAAATCGGCAAGGTGGATGGTATCCTCTACTGCGCAGGCGCCTACGACCCGATGCCCGCGCAGGACTGGGACGTCGACAAGGTTGAGCTGATCTGTGATGTGAACTTCATGGGGGCCATTCGTGTGGTCGGCCGAGTGGTGCCTCAGATCGTGGCCGCCAATGAGGGGCATATCGTCCTGATCGGCTCCCTCGCCGGTCATACGGGTCTTCCAGGCGCCACAGGCTATGGCGCATCCAAATCCGCCGTTATGCACATGGCGGAAAACCTCCAGGCGGATCTATTCCAGACCCCAATCAAGATCCAAGTGATCAATCCCGGTTTCATCAAGACCCGGCTGACCGAGAAAAATGACTTCAACATGCCCATGATCCAGACCCCGGATGAGGCGGCGGAAGCCTGCATGAAAGCCATGAAAAGCGGACGCTTCAGCACCAGTTTCCCGGCACCATTTGCCTGGGTGTTCACGGTCGGAAAGTACCTGCCGCGCAAGTTGTTCCTGCGCCTGATGGGAGCGGGTAAATGAGCGCGCCCCAGCACATCGTTATCGTTGGCGCCTCCGGCGGTATCGGATCGGCATTGGTGGATCATTATGCAGCGCAGTCCCCCGCCAGCCTGACCGCAGTGGCCCGCAGCGCGTTGGCGCCGCGCCCTCGGGTCGACACTCGCCGGTTGGACATCACCGATGAGGCACAGCTCTCTGACCTTGCCGACACCCTGCGCAGCCAGGGTATCGCGCCGAATCTCGTGCTCGTCGCAACCGGGGTCCTGTCCGATGAGACGGGCCTGAAACCCGAAAAAAGCTATCGGCAGCAGGATGCCGAAGCCTTCAGGAATGTATTCGAAATAAATACTTTCGCCCCTGCCATCATAGCCAAACACCTGCTCCCGATCATGCCCCGCAAGGAGCGTTCTGTCTTTGCGGCACTGTCAGCGCGCGTCGGATCAATCAGCGACAATAATCTGGGCGGCTGGCATGCCTATCGCGCGTCAAAAGCAGCGCTGAACATGCTGATCCGCAACTACGCAATCGAGACAGCACGCAGCAATGACCAGATGATCTGCGTCGGGCTGCACCCCGGCACGGTGCGAACGCCGCTTTCGGGGCCCTTCTCCAAAAATGTTCCTGAATCTGCGTTATTCGAGCCATCCCAGTCCGCAGCATATCTGGCTCAGGTCATCGACGGTCTGTGCCCCAGTGACAGCGGCCGGGTGTTTGACTGGGCGGGTAAGGAAATCCCGGCCTGATTGGGGACGGCCCGGCAGGATCAGTCTGTCCGGACTTGCCCCGTCAATCCGCATCGTGCGACAGTCAGGCGATCCCGCACATTTAGGCTTGCCCGGGTTTTGATGTGCCCGCTGTCCACAGGAAATCATCACCTTGAAATCTGTTCGGCTTCGCCTCCTTCTGCTCGCGCTCCTGCCGCTCAGCGTGGTGATGCCGCTGCTTCTGGTTGTGGCAATGGCCCGGTGGAACGCCGACTACGATAACGTTTTGATCGTCAACGTGGAAAGCGACCTGAAAATCGCTGACCAATACTTACGGCAGCTGCAGGCAAACAGCGGCGATGATTTGGCGGCCATCGCCAGTTCGACCCGATTTGCCAAGGTCCTGCGCGCGCCGCTACAGGATCAACTGAGGTTTCTGGATCAACGCAGACAGGCGCTCAGGCTCGATTTCCTTTACTATCTGCCGATGCGCAACATTGACCGTGATGCCCGTCGCTGGCCGGTCATCAACCGCGCCGCCCAAGGGGATCTGGCCTCGGAAATCGACATCTTCACTGCCGCAGATCTTGATGTGATCTCTGCCGATCTGCGCGACCGCGCCCGCATCCCGCTGATTGAGACCGAAGCGGCCGCCCCCACCACCCGCCCCGCCGAAGATCGCGGTATGGTGATCCACTCAGCTGCACCGGTGTCGAACCCCGGCAGCGAAGGCGTGCTGGTGGCGGGGAGGCTGCTGAACCGGGATCTGGACTTCATCGACACGATCAACGCCTTGGTTTATCTCGGCGACAGTCACAGGATCAGCCGCAAGGGCACCGCGACGCTGTTTCTGGGTGACACCCGCATTTCCACCAACGTTCGCCTGTTTGAGGATGTCCGCGCTCTTGGAACCCGTGTATCGCAAGCCGTACGAGATGCTGTTCTGGGAGACGGGCAAACCTGGCTAGACCGCGCCTTTGTGGTGAACGACTGGTATATCTCAGGCTATCTGCCACTGACCGACAGTTTCGGAAAACGGGTCGGCATGCTCTATGTGGGTTTCCTTGAGGCCCCGTTTGCCGCGGCCAAAGTCTCTGCCTATTGGACCGTTGTCCTGTCCTTCCTCTCGGTGCTGCTGTTGTCAGCACCGCTATTTTTGTGGCTGGCCAAGGGAATCTTTGCGCCGTTGGAGCAGATGAGCCAGACCATGGCTCGTGTGGAACGTGGTGACTTGGCGGCGCGCAATGGAAATGTGGGGCGGCGCGATGAAATCGGTCAGGTTGCAGCCCACCTCGATAGTCTGCTGGATCAGGTCCAAGACCGCGATCAGAAACTGCGCGACTGGGCGGGTGAGCTGAACGACCGCGTTGACCAGCGCACCGCAGAACTGCGCGCCGCCAATGACAAACTGGAAGCCACTTATAAGCAATTGGTGATGAGCGAAAAACTCGCCTCGATCGGGGAAATCACTGCCGGTGTCGCCCATGAGATCAACAACCCGATTGCGGTTATTCAGGGCAACGTCGATGTCATGCGGATGACACTCGGGCCTGCGACCGAGGACGTGGAAACGGAGCTGGCACTGATCGACGATCAGATTCTGCGGATCAGCGCCATCGTCAGCAAGCTGCTGCAATTCGCCCGCCCGACTGAGTTCGGCACCTTTGAAGAGAGCCTGGATCTGGCGCCTGTGGTGTCCGACTGTTTGGTGCTGGTCGATCACGTGGTAACAAAACAGGACATCGCTGTGATCGAGCACTTCGGCGAGACACCGGCGGTCCGCATTGATCCCGGCGAGCTGCAGCAGGTGGTGATCAATCTGATCCTAAACGCCGTGCAGGCGATGGAGGGCTCTGGCCAGCTCTTGCTGACTTTGCGCGAAATGGACCGGGATCATATCAGCGGTGCCTGTCTGGAGGTTGCAGATACCGGGCCAGGCATTGCGGCGAAAGACCTGCCATCTGTATTTAACCCGTTCTACACCACAAAACTGGGTGAAGGCACCGGTTTGGGCCTGTCGATCAGCCAGACTCTGATCCAACGTGCAGGCGGTGTAATCTCGGCCGAGAACCGCGTTGAAGGTGGAAAAATAATCGGCGCGGTTTTTTCAATCTGGTTGCCAGCAGTCGAGGCGCCGTCCTAAGCACAAGACCGCAAACGGCAGAACGGCAGGCGCACCGCCGGCCGCTCTCTCTCAGATCAAAGGCCCCAGCTGGCACATTTGCGATCTATGGTTTTTCGCGACACGCCGAGCCTGCGGGCTGCCTCTGCCCGGTTGCCCTCGCAGGCATCCAGAACATGCATGATGTGGCGTTGCATCACCAGATCCAGCGTATCCATCGCGGCCGACCCTGTCACCGCGCCCGTGCCTGCAAACTCCTCCGGAAAGGCGCCCAGAATGACCGAGCGTTCGATCAGATTTCGCAACTCGCGCACATTTCCCGGCCAGTCATAACGGCTGAATTTCAAGAGGGTCTCAGCGTCCAGTTCAAGCGCGGGCATCGCCAGCGTGGTGGAAAACTGCTCCATGAAGAGCGCAGCCAGCTCCACGATATCCTCAACCCGCTCACTCAGCGGCGGCATCTGGATATTCACTACATTGATCCTGTGGTACAAATCCGCCCGGAACCGTCCCTCAGCCACCGCCTGTTCCAGATCGGCATTGGTGGCAAACAAAAACCGCAGATTGAGCGGGATATCGCGTTCGGCACCGACCGGGCGGATGCGCTGATCCTCTAGCACCCGCAAGAGGGCCGCCTGCACCTGCTCCGGCATCTGCGCGACCTCATCCAGGAACAGCGTCCCCCCATCGGCATAGAGAAACAAGCCGTCCTGCCTGCGGTCCTGCGCATCCACCATGCCGAACAGCTCATGTGCGATCCGGTCCGGCGCAATCGCAGCGCAGTTGACTGCAACAAAGGGTTTTTCCGCCCGGTCCGACAGCGAATGCAGCGTCCGCGCGGCGATTTCCTTGCCCGTACCGCTGGCGCCCGTGAACAGAACCGGTGTGGGCAGCGGTGCCAGCCGGGTGATCATGTCGCGCGCGGTCTGAATCGCCGGGGATTTCCCCAACAGCCGCCCGCGTGTTGCCGTGCCTTCGGCAGAGAGCGCATGTTTCAGCAGATAATTCTCCTGCCGCAGATGCTTTCGATCCAGCGCGCGCGCGACTGAGTTCAGGATCTGGTTGGCGCGGAACGGCTTCAGAACGAAATCCGCGACGCCGACCCTTAGGGCCTGAATGGCGGTTTCCAGATCCGCATAGGCGGTGACCAGAACCGTGTCCGCAAACAGGCCGACCTTATGCTGCTCCTGCACCCACTCCAGCCCCGTCTTGCCCGGCATGATATTGTCGAGGATGATCAGATCGAAATGCGCCTGATCCAGTATATTCGATGCCTCTGTGGCCGAGGCCGCCTGCTCCACCCGTTTGCAACGAGGGGTCAGGATCTTTGTCATGAAGTTGCGCATGCCGGGTTCGTCGTCGATCACCAGTATCGACGCACCAGCAAGGTTTTCCCCATATTCATCGCGGGGCAGCGGCGCAGCTGTCAGCACGGTCAGTCCAGTCGCACAGAGGGGCCGGAATGCACCTCTTCAGCGGCAAATCCTGCCTGATCCAGCGCGAAATTCGCACCGGCAGCAATCACGATGATGGCGGCAAATCCCGTCAACATGGCTTTCATTTGGTCACTTCTCCACCTTGGTTGCGCGTTTCAGAAACGCAATCAAATCACGCCGGTCCTGCGGATCCGTAATCCGCTGCATCGGCATCTTGGAACCCGGAATATAGTGATCCGGCCCCAGATCGAAGAGGGCATCGATCGTCACCTCTCCCCAAATTATATCAGATCCATCAAGGACCTCTGAATATCGATACCCGGCCAACGTTCCCGCCGGACGGCCAAAGACGTCATGCAGACTTGGTCCCGCTTTACGGCTGTCCCCGGGGTCAAGCGCGTGGCAGATGGAACATTTGCGCATAAATTGCCGCTCCCCGTTGGGCATCGTGGCCGGGTCTTTCAGAAACCCGCGGTTGCCCGCAATCTGCGCTTCAGCCTCCCCCATCAGCGCAACAGGCCAGCCATAGGCCAGATCATCCAGCCCCGCCGCCCATATCGTCTGCCCGTCCGGTGCGAAATCCAATGCCCAGACCGGCCCCGCACGGGTGGCACGAAAATCGGAGCTGATGCGCCAGGTCTCCGTATCTACCATCATGATATAGCCCTGCCCGTCCCCCACGGCGAGCTGCGCTGTCTCCGCGTGATGCGCCATTGCCAGAATGGGCCGCCGCTCCAGCGTGAAATCCGCAACCGGATCGCCGCTCTGACTGTCAACAACACGGGTGGCACCATCCACAGCCCCATAGGCCAGCCAATCGCCATCCGGCCCCAGCACCAGCTGGTTGATCCCGAACCCCTGATCCACCAGCCGACGCGGCGGGCTGTCGACATTCTCGTAGACTAGGATCTGCCCACTCATGGTTGCCGCATAGATAGATCCGTCCGATCCGACCGCAACATCGTTGATCCCGCTGCCAACCGTGATCCGCCGCTCGGAGCCATCATCAAGCGGCCACAGGCCGATCTCCCCATCCCAGCTGGCCGACACAAGGGTGTCACCGTTCGGTACCACGGCCAGCGCCCGGATTTTGCCCTGATGCCGCCCGATCAGCTCTGCCTTAGCGCTGCCCTGAGGCCAGAGGTAGAGCGCAAAATCATCTCCTGCGGTGACCAGTCGCCCGGCATCAATGAATGCAAGTGCGGTCACAGCCGCGTCATGACCCTCAAGCCAGCGCGGGCTGCGATCATGCCACAGCCCCACCGCATTGTCGAAACTGCCGGTGGCCACCTGCCCCTCCGGCGACACCGCCAGCGCCATAACTGGGCCGCCATGACCCTTCAATGTGGTGAATTCATCTGCGTCCGCGTATCCGCTGACACCCATCACCGACAGCACTGCCGCCCCCCAAATAGCGCAGATTTTGTGGGACACACCGGCGCGTGCTGACATGTGACGGGCCACCGCCGTTCACTCCGCCGGTGTTGCGCCCTTGGCGCCGTCGCTGCCGTCAGGGGTCACTTCGCCTTTTTTGCGCATCTCCTCTAGCCAGAGAGAGTGGTGTTGATGCGCCCAAGCCTCATCCACATCGCCGCTGCCCATGGCGTCAAAGGCGCCTTCCATGCCAAGTGACCCGATGTAGATATGTGCCAGAATGATCGCCATCAGCACAAAGCTGAGGATCGCGTGCCAGCTCTGCGCCAGCTGCATTTCCTCCTGCGGTGCCAGTTCAACCGGCAGCGTTCCATATCCCACAAGCTGTGGCAGCCCCAGATCGTTCAGAATGGCAAAGGTCTTGGCAAAAAGCTGAATTTCAAACGGGAACAGCAACGACAGTCCCGAGACGGAAATGGAGACACCGAAGACGATCACCGACCAGAAGATCAATTTCTGACCAAAGTTGAATTTTTTCGCCGGCGGGTGCGATTTACCGACGATACCGCCCATCTGGCGGATCCACACCAGATCTGTCCGGTTCGGAATATTATGGGCGACCCACATGACAAACACCATGACCAGCGCCAGCATGAATGCCCAAGAGACGTTGTTGTGCACCCATTTGCTCCAGATCAGCAGGCCTGCATTGATCTCCTTGCCGAGATAAGGCGCAATCACCAGACGGCCAAACAGGCTGGCCAACCCAGTAAGGCCAAGGAGGATAAACGACCCCGCCAGCATCCAATGGGCAAACCGTTCGATGAACTGAAACCGCGTTACGCTGCGCCCGGTTGCGGGCTCGTGAATGCGGATGCGACCGCGCAGCAGATAAAACAGGGCCAGCGCCGCAATGGTGCCCAGCAGCAGCCAGCCACCGTAGGTGCGCAACGGCCCCTCGCGGAAGGTCAGCCAGCGCATGCCACCATCCTGCACCAGCACAGCGGCCACATCGCCGCCTGCCGACACGCGCAGGTCAGCAGCGTTATAGCGGATTGCGCGCCACAACTCAGGGTCAGACGCGCCGCCAAGCGTGCCCAGCTGTTCCGTCAACCCAGCCCCTAGTGCCGCCGCGCCCGTGTCATCACTGCGAAAGCTGTCGTCGATTTTTTCCCCGCGCTGCCGCGCCAGAATATCCTCAAGCGTCTGCGCGCCGCCTGTGGCACTGCGATCTGGCACAGCACCCGCCGCAGGGGCATCTGGTGCGTCCTGCGCCGCAGCGACCCCCGCGATCAACGTCAGTTGCATCAAAATTGCAAAGGCGATGCGCAGCATGGGCCACACTCCTTCATGGGTTGTCTTGGAAACTGAATATGGAAACAGGACGGCCCGCGCGGGCGGGCCATCCCATCATGTCAAAGAGGATTGTGATCAGCCGCCCTTCTGGTCATAGGCTGTACCCCAGCCCCAGGCACCGGAGCCAAAGCCACGGGCCACCACACGTTCGCGGTAGACAGCGGAAACCACATCCCCGTCACCCGCCAGCAGCGCCTTGGTCGAGCACATCTCGGCACAGATGGGCAGCTTGCCCTCGGCGATCCGGTTGCGGCCGTATTTGGAGAACTCCGCATTGGAATGCGTCTCCTCAGGGCCACCGGCGCAGAAGGTGCATTTGTCCATCTTGCCACGGCTGCCAAAGTTGCCTGCCTGCGGATATTGCGGCGCGCCAAAGGGGCACGCGTAGAAGCAATAGCCGCAGCCAATGCAGAGATCCTTGGAGTGCAGGACCACGCCTTCCTCGTTCTGGTAGAAGCAGTCGACCGGGCACACCGCCATACAGGGCGCGTCCGAGCAATGCATACAGGCGACCGAGATCGACCGCTCGCCGGGCTTGCCATCATTGATGGTCACCACCCGGCGCCGGTTGATACCCCAAGGCACCTCGTGCTCGTTCTTACAGGCCGTGACACAGGCGTTGCATTCAATGCAGCGTTCGGCGTCACAGAGAAACTTCGCTCTTGCCATATCTCTTTCTCCTTATGCTGCGCTGATCTTGCAGAGAGTACACTTGCTCTCCTGCATCTGGGTCACGCTGTCATAGCCATAGGTCTGCGCGGTGTTGGCACTTTCGCCCAAGACATAGGGGTCAGCTCCATCGGGGTATTTGTCGCGCAGATCTTCACCCTGGTAGTGACCGCCAAAGTGGAACGGCATGAAGGCAACGCCCTCTCCGACCCGCTCTGTGACCATTGCCATGACCTTGACCTTGCCGCCCTCCGGACCTTCGACCCAGACCTGCGATCCATCCCGAACGCCGATATTGTTGGCATCGCGCGGGTGGATTTCGACAAACATGTCCTGCTGCAGTTCTGCCAGCCACGGATTGGACCGGGTTTCCTCGCCGCCGCCTTCGTATTCGACCAGACGACCAGAGGTCAGGATGATCGGATATTCCTTGGAGACGTCGTTTTTCTGGATCGACGCATAGAGGGTCGGCAACCGGTAGGAATGACGGTCCTCATATGTCGGGTAGTCTTCGACCAGATCCCGGCGGTTGGTATAAAGCGGCTCGCGGTGGATGGGAACCGGATCCGGGAAGGTCCAGACCACGGCCCGCGCCTTGGCATTGCCGAAGGGCGCACACTCATGGGCAATCGCTACCCGCTGGATGCCACCGGACAAATCCGTCTTCCAGTTCACCTTGGCGACTTTGTCGTCGTAGTCCGACGGGAAGGGCGACATGCTTTGTTCCCCAACTTCATGGGTGTAGTCGGCAAAGCCGTCCACTCCAGCCGCCTTGGCGATGAACGCCCGCTCACTTGGGGTCAGTTCGGTGTGCCAGCCCAGATCCTTCAGCATCTGATAGGTGAATTCGGGATAGCCATCCTGAATATCCGACCCTGCAGAATAGACACCCTCAGCCAGAAGGTTGTCGCCATCCCGCTCCACGCCGAAACGCGCGCGGAAGGTCAGGCCACCTTCGGACACCGGTTTGGACATATCATAGAGGTTCGGCGTCCCCGGATGACCCATTTCGGCGGTGCCCCAGCAGGGCCAGGGCATACCGTAGTAGTCCCCGTCAGCAGGACCACCCACGGCCCGCAGCGTGGTGCGGTCAAAGGTATGCTGATTGGCCATATGCAACTTCATCCGCTCCGGTGATTGACCGGTGTAGCCGATGGTCCACATACCCTTGTTGAATTCGCGCGTGATGCTTTCGACATTCGGGGTTTCGGCGTCTTCCATCTCAATATTGCGGAAGAGCCGGTCGCCCCAGCCGAACTTGTTCGCGAACTTGGCGATGATCACATGATCTGGCAGGCTCTCGAACAGCGGATCGACGATCTTGTCACGCCACTGCAAAGACCGGTTCGACGCGGTGACCGATCCACGGGTCTCGAACTGGGTACAGGCGGGCAGCAGGTAAACACCATCGGTGCGATCATGCAGCACGGCAGAGACGGTGGGATACGGGTCAACAACGACCAGCATGTCCAGCTTCTCCATCGCCGTCTTCATCTCCGTCATACGGGTCTGAGAGTTCGGCGCGTGGCCCCACAGAACCATGGCCCGCACGTTGTTCGGCTGATCCATGTTGTCCTTGTCTTCAAGGATACCGTCGATCCAGCGGCTGACCGGGATACCCGTCAGGTTCTGCAGCGATTTGTCTTTGCCGTCGGCTCCCTTGATGGAGTCAAACTGCGCCGACAGCCACTCACCATCCTCGCCCCAGACACGGCCCCAATGGGCCCAGGCGCCTTTGGAAAGGCCATAGTAACCCGGCAAGGTGTGGCTCAGAACGCCAAGATCGGTTGCGCCCTGCACATTGTCATGGCCACGGAAGATATTGGTGCCGCCACCCGAGGTGCCCATGTTCCCCAGCGCAAGCTGAAGGATGCAATAGGCGCGGGTGTTGTTGTTACCGGTGGTGTGCTGAGTGCCACCCATACACCAGATCACAGTGCCGGGACGGTTGTTGGCCAATGTCCGCGCCACACGCTTCAGCTGGCTGCCGGGGGTGCCGGTCACACGTTCGACTTCCTCAGGCGTCCATTTGGCCACTTCTTCGCGGATCTGATCCATGCCCCAGACACGGGTGCGGATGAATTCCTTGTCTTCCCAGCTGTTGTCAAAGATGTGCCACAGGATGCCCCAGACCAGCGCCACATCGGTGCCGGGACGGAAGCGCACATATTCGTCGGCATGAGCCGCCGTGCGGGTAAAGCGCGGATCACATACGATCAGCGGCGCGTTGTTCTGCTCCTTGGCCTTCAGCACGTGCAACAGCGAGACGGGATGCGCCTCTGCCGGGTTGCCACCGATGATGAAGATGGCCTTGGAGTTATGGATGTCATTGTAGCTGTTGGTCATGGCGCCGTAGCCCCATGTATTTGCAACACCTGCAACGGTGGTCGAGTGACAGATCCGCGCCTGATGGTCGACGTTATTGGTGCCCCAATAGGCGGCGAATTTGCGGAACAGATAGGCCTGTTCGTTGTTGTGCTTGGCTGACCCCAGCCAGTAGACGGAGTCCGGCCCGCTTTCTTCGCGGATCTGCATCATGCCGTCGCCGATCTCGTTGATCGCCTGTTCCCAGCTGATGCGCTTCCACTCTCCGCCTTCTTTCTTCATCGGGTACTTCAGGCGGCGTTCACCATGGGCGTGTTCGCGCACGGAGGCCCCTTTGGCGCAATGGGCACCAAGGTTGAACGGGCTGTCCCAACCGGGTTCCTGACCGGTCCAGACGCCGTTTTGCACCTCTGCCACGACGGTACAGCCGACCGAACAGTGGGTGCAGACAGATTTGACGGTTTCCACCGCGCCTGCCGCAGCGGTTGCGGCATTCGCCTTGGTGACTGAGCCACCTGTGGCGCTGATGGCGGCAAGGCCACCAATGGCCAGGCCGGATCCGCGCAAAAACGCGCGGCGGTCAACGGAGATTTCCGCAACCTTGGACAGGATACTGGTCCGCTGGGGGCGTCGCGCAACCCCGTTGGTCTTTTTCCTAAGCATGTGTTCCTCCCTTGCTTCCCTTACGGGTTCGCTGGGTTATTGGGGGCCTTTGGCAGTCGGGCGTCACGCAACCAGTCGCCGGGGGCGTTCATAACATCACCGGTGCGTCAGAACCGGAGGCTGTCGTAGTAGGCGCGGGTATGCGCGGTGTCCTGCATCACCTCTGATGTCAGGTCTGGCTCGGCCGCCTCGGCCGTGCCGCCGGTCGTTGCAACCGCCACCGCCGCAATCGGCGTTGTGGTCGCTGCCAGCTTGAGAAAGTCGCGGCGGCTTGTGGCCTCCTCGGTCTTTCTGGTCATGTGATCCTCCTCCTCAAATGGTTGGTTCACAGGGTTATGGGCCGGCGCACCGGCCCGGCTCAGGCGGATTGCTCCGCGCTCATCCGAAATCCTTCGGACTCAATCTCCATGAAGACACGGCCCACGGCGCCGACAGCGGCGTAAAGCACCGAGTTCTTTGCCGCCTCAAGATCGGAATAGAAATGACCCGCCCAAGGACCGATGTGTTTGTTGAAGAACTGTTTCTGGTCGCTCAGTGGTGCCACCGCGCCAAAGCGCCCCGCGATCAGCGCGCCCATCATCTCCATCAGCGAGGCGATATTATCCTCCGGCTCATAGACATTCTGCGCCCGTGTCATGCCGCGCGCGGCCATGTCCTGCCGCAGGGCCGCCAGCGGTTTCTCATTCAGGAACCCGGTGAGGTAATAGCTTGCGTAGGGCAGCAGCTCACCGCGCCCCAGACCGATGAACAGCTTGTTGAACTCCCGCTCGGCAGCTGCCGGTTTGGTCAGCTTGGCCAGTTTCGCCAGCGCATTGATCGCCGTACCCAGATCTGTGTCATCCCCAGCCAGCCCCGATACCTGCGCGAGCAGCATCTCATCCGGCGGACCGGACAGCATCAGGCCCAGAAAGTTATAGAGATCCGCGCGCAGACGATCCTCATCCTGCGGGATGGCAGGGCTGCCCTCCTGTGCGATGGTCTCTGACTGGGCTTCCTTGGCGGTCATATGTGTCTCCTTGAGGGGCATCTTGGTCTTTGGATCGGGTCGATGGTCAAGCCGCGGGCGCATCCGTGTCGTCGGCGAAGATAAAGCGCATCCGCCGCGGCGCAGCCGCCACCGGGTCTGGTATCACTGGGTCAGATGCGACGTGTGCAGATGGCGGCGCATCGGTCGGGATGGCAGGCGCAGCGGCCTCCTGCATGGGCACCTCCGCATCATCCGCATCCGCAGGCGACAGCAGCGCCATGGTCGGACGGCGCACCGGATCAACGGGCCTGGCCGTTGCGGCGGTTTCCTCATCCACAGACGCGGCCTTCTCTCCTGCAGGGTCCTCATCTTGCACCTCGGCGACGATCCCCGTTGCACGGCCTGCTGCCTCTTCCGCCTGCCGCGCCAGTTCTTCGACATGGGCGGTCATGCCCTTGCCCACCTGATAGGCGGTCTGCAGATTTTCGATCACCATGGCGCTGTCAGTGAAATCCTCACCATAATCCAAAAGCCCGTCGACATTCGCCAGCACCGGATTGCTGGCCCACAGACGCCGCAGCGCGCGGGTCCGCAGTCGGGCCGGAATGGTCTCTTTCAGGAAAACGCTGAAGTCATCACCCTGCTGCATCTGATCCGGGTCCGGAAGGTTCAGCTCTTCCAGAAGTTCGGCATCGCTCTTCGCCTCAAGCGCTTGCTCTTCGGCAACGCGCGCGGCGGCCGCGGTCTCGGCGGCCTCCGCCTGCTGCTCAGCTGCAACCTTGGCACGGCGGCGGGACCAGAAATCATCCCCGCTCATGACAGGCGCGCCTTTTTCATCGTGGGTGACCGGTAAACATCGGTCAGCTGGGAGATGCGCGGATCCCCGATACCATCCTCAGTCGCATCGGTTTTTACGCGATCCCGGCGACGCTTCTTGAACGGTTCATCATGGAAATGCAGCTGTGCGAAATCCCGGATCCAGGCCACCAGCCCATCCGGCATCGGTACTTTCTCCACCAGATCCTCACCGTTGTCGGCATAGTCCTGCGCCTCATAGGGCGAAGCCGTCACCAAGAGCACTTCCAGTGGGCGATCCTCCGACGCGCCCTCCCGCAGCACCACATAGATGCAGGGTGGCTCAGCCGTGAGGCCATGCAGATACGCTTCCGCCTCACTGCGGTGCAGTTCCAGCGGCAGGGTGGCGACATGAAATTCACGGGTCTCACCCGCTTCGCGCAGCAACTGCCAGTCCGACGGTGCTGCCCCTGGCAGGACCGAGGTCGCCTTCCAGGACCAGCGCGCCCATCGCGTCACGCCCGGCTGGCGCCGCAATACGACGCCCAGTGGGATCATATCCGTCTTTGCACTGCGATCTGCGGGTTCGGCCACGTCAATGCCCTGCTCATGAATTCGACTGCCCCAACAGTGCCGCATTCCCCAGCTGTGCCGAAAGATAACTTTTGCTGATGGCGCATTAAATCAACATCAATGGTCAAATTGACCAGTCCGATATGACCCCGCAGAACCGCCCGGACGAAAAGTCTATTTTGACTAATTCACTCAGGCTTAACGCCGGGGCAGCCCGGCCTGCCTGTGGCGCGAATCACCGGCTTGATTTGCCGGGGATGGCGGCACACTCACGATGCGAATTGCGGTTTACCTGCTTGCGCAAACATGCCTAGTCTGAGCGCGAGGCGGCGGAATTACGCTGCTCTGAAAGACCATAGAATACGCGGAGAAACCATGCCTAAGACGTTGATTTTATGTGATTGTGCGGGAACGCAATCCATCGATTCCGAGGCATTGTCGCGCCGCACCGGTCTGCCCTGCTCCAAGCTGCATTCAGCGCTTTGCACAGATGAGATCGAGCAGGCCGCCGCCGCCCTGATGCAAGAGGATGCAATTATTTGCTGCGCTCAGGAGCACCGCATTTTCGAGGCTCTGGCAGAAGAAATCGACGCCCCCACACCAGGGTTCATCGACCTGCGCGACCGGGCCGGTTGGACCGCAGATACCGCCGACACGCTGCCCAAAATGACCGCCCTGATCGCCGAAGCGACGTTGGCACCGCCCCCTGCGAAGACGATCGACCTGCAGTCCGAAGGGGTGTGCCTGATCCTCGGCGCGCCAGATATTGCCTATGCGGCGGCTGCGCGTTTGCAGGACAGCCTCGCAGTGACCGTCCTTCTTGACACACCAAGCGACCCGCCTCACAGCCGTGCCTATGACGTGATTTCGGGACAATTGCGCCACGCCAAGGGCGCGCTGGGGCAGTTCGCCGTTACCATCGATCAGTTGCAACAGCTGGATGTCACCGGGCGCAACTGGACCTGGGGTGAGGCCCGGAATGGCGGCCAGTCGATCTGTGATCTCATTCTGGATCTGCGCGGCGGTCAGGCCTTGTTTCCGGCGCCCGAAAAACGCGACGGCTATCTGCGGGCCGATCCAAAATCCGCTCCGGCAGTTGCTGAGGCCACCCTTGCAGCAAGCCAACTGATCGGCACCTTTGAAAAACCGCTCTACGTGCGCAGTGAACCGCTGCTTTGCGCTCATTCCCGCGCGGGCCAGACTGGCTGCACCCGCTGTCTGGATGTCTGCCCAACCGGCGCTATCAGCCCTGCTGGCGACCATGTCAGCATTGACCCGATGATCTGTGCGGGTTGCGGATCCTGTGCTTCGCTCTGCCCTTCCGGTGCGATCACCTATGACGCACCTCCAACCGATGCGCTGATGCGTCGGATCCAGACACTGGCGAAGGCTTATCTCGACGCAGGCGGCTCCGCCCCCCGGCTTCTCGTGGTCGACCAGCACGGCAGCGAGATGATCGAACTGGCGGCCCGCCATGGCCGTGGCCTGCCCGCAGATGTGATCCCGCTGGCGGTGGACGCGCTCAACAGCTTTGGTCATGCTGAAGCTCTGGCCGCCCTGACCGCCGGTTTCACTGAGGTGTCGGTGCTGCTCTCTCCCAAGAGTGAGCGCGACGTGCAGGAGCGCGAAAGCGCGCTCGCCGCGGCCATTGCCGGTCCGCACCTGCATCTGCTCGACCTCAGTGACCCGGATCAACTCAGCGATGTTCTGTTTGCTCGCGACGGCACCTTGGCTCAGGTCGAAACACCTCAACGCCCCATGGGCACCCGCCGCCAGATCACCCGCCAGGCCGCAAAGGCACTGCTGCCCGAGGCTGAGACCCTGCCGCTGCCAGAGGGCGCGCCCTATGGTGCGGTGCTGGTGTCATCGGACAACTGTACGCTCTGCCTCTCTTGTGTCTCGCTCTGCCCCTCCGGCGCGCTTGGCGACAATCCGGACCTGCCGCAGCTGCGCTTTCAGGAGGACGCCTGCCTGCAATGTGGCCTCTGCGCCAATGTCTGCCCGGAGGATGCGATCACTTATGAACCGCGCCTCAACCTGACGTCAGCGGCGTTGTCACAGGTGGTCCTGCACGAGGAAGAGCCCTTTGCCTGTGTCGAATGCGGATCGCTGTTCGGTGTAAAGTCGACCATCGACAAGATCACCGAGAAGCTGGCTGGGAAACACTCAATGTTTGCCAACCCCGATGCTGCCCGAATGATCCAGATGTGTGACGACTGCCGCGTCAATGCGCAATTCCATCAGCAGAATTCTCCCTTCGCGGGCGCGGAGCGGCCCAAGGTGCGAACCACCGAGGACTACCTCAGCAAGCGCAAGGATCATTGATCCTGAGGGACCGAGAGACGATGACGCCCCTATTTATGCTCCAGCGGTGCGCCCAGATCCGCCGGGCTGAGTACCGCCACATAGGCCAGGATGTTCTCCAGGTCATCCAGCGTGATCTCCACCGGGACGATGGGCGAGGGTCGCGCCTCATCAAAAGGCGGCGTGACCTTGGCGACCTGGGTAAAGGCGGGGTGTGGATTCAATGCATAGAACGCCTGAAACCGCTGTTCCCAATCCGCAAGGCTGCGCAGAACATAAAACGACGGCGTCGAGCCGATGCTGTTGATCCGCCCAGCCTCCTCCACCGCATGGCAGCGTCCGCAATGGACCTTCGACAGATGATACCCGTTCCCGGCGTCGCCATCCCATGTGGCAACATCCTCCTGCGCATCCGGTTGCGCGGGCACGCGAAACATCTGGATCCCCTCCGGGGCGAAGGCAGCAATCGTGCGCCCGCCCACCTCAGAGGTCAGCCAATCCGCAAACCGCTGCGCCCCCGTGTGATCCGGGGTAATCAGCTCCAGATGCCAGATGATCCCGCCACCCTCCATCACCGGTGCCCCCCGTGGTCCCAAAGCGACCTCTGCGTCTTCGCCCGGTTCGACCACCTCCACCCGCACCTGTGTTTTCAGGGAAAATCGGGGCAGCATGAACCCCAGCACCCCGGTGTCGATGAGCGCCTGGGGCGCAATCAGCCGAACCATACGCGGATCACCCTGTGCCAGGGCGACCATGGGCTGCATCGAAACGGCAAGTACCAGCACGACCAGTATCCCCGTATATTTGCGCAAAAGACTACATACCCAGACCATATGAAATGCTAGGAAACCATCTACATCCCCGTCAAGAACTGTTGCAGCCGAGGCGACGACCCCGGCAGATCATCAATACCAATCAAGCCAGCTTGACCCAAGCTCGCACCAAGAAGGAGCAACCCCGGCGTGTCCCTCACTCGTGAAACTGTCCTAGAGGCGCTCAAGACCATCAAAGACCCGGTGTCCGGCAGCGATATCGTCGCCGCAGGCATCGTCCGCGCGCTTAATATTGAAGAGGACGCTGTCCGCTTTGTTCTGGAGATCGACCCGGCGAAATCCGACGTCTACGCGCCTGTGCGCGATGAAGCCGACGCCAGGGTGACAGCGTTGCCCGGCGCGGGCAAGGTCTCTGCCATGCTGACTGCCCATTCCACCAAGGCGCCGCCGGATCTAAAGCCGAACAAACCGGCGCAGCCTCAAGGTCCGCAGAAGATCCCCGGCGTTGACCGGATCATCGCAGTTGCTTCGGGCAAAGGCGGTGTTGGCAAATCGACGGTTTCGGCGAATATCGCCTGCGCGCTGGCCGCGCAGGGCCGCCGTGTTGGCCTGCTGGATGCCGATGTCTATGGCCCCTCGCAGCCACGGATGCTGGGTGTCTCTGGCCGCCCTGCCAGCCCCGATGGCAAGACCATCCTGCCGATGCGCAACCATGGCGTCACCATGATGTCGATCGGCCTGATGACCAACGAAGATCAGGCGGTTGTCTGGCGGGGGCCGATGCTGATGGGCGCCTTGCAGCAGATGATGATGCAGGTGCAATGGGGCGCGCTGGATGTGCTGATCGTCGACCTGCCACCGGGCACAGGCGACGTGCAGATGACGCTGGCGCAAAAGGCCCATGTGGACGGCGCCATCGTGGTTTCTACCCCGCAGGACGTCGCCCTGATCGATGCGCGCAAAGGCATCGACATGTTCCAGAAACTGAATGTGCCAATCCTCGGTATGGTGGAAAATATGTCCACGCATATCTGCTCCAACTGCGGGCATGAGGAACATGTCTTCGGCCATGGTGGCGTCGCAGCTGAGGCTGATAAGCTGAATGTGCCGCTGCTGGCAGAAATCCCGCTGCATCTGGACGTACGGGTGGCCGCTGACGGCGGTGCGCCGATTGCGGTCAGCAAACCCGACAGCGCGCAGGCCAAGGCGTTCCACGATCTGGCCGCCGATCTCGTCGCCAAGGGTCAGGCCTGATCCGGTGGCGGACATGAGCGACCTCAGCTTCCCGCCTCTGATGGCGGGGCTGGCCCTCAACGGGGCCGAGGATCCCTTTGCCCTCGCCTGTCAGAAGGCGGTGCTAGGCTGTGATGCGGGCCTGGTGGTGCATAATCTTGCGCATGATCGCTTGCAGGCAGCTCTTGTGTTTGCGCCGGAGGTGGCGTTGCAGCAAGCGATGACCATGCTGCCGGTCTGCGCTATCGCGCTGCAAAACGCCCTGGGCGCGCTGGCCCCGCCAGAGGTGGCGGTGCACCTGCAATGGGATGGCGGGCTGCGCATCAATGGCGGGCGCTGCGGCCGCCTACGTGCCGCCGCCAGTACCACCGCACCGTCAGAGGTGCCAGACTGGCTGGTCATTGGCCTCGACCTGCCACTCTGGCCGCCGAGCGATGGCGAAACCGGCGACCGCCCCGAAGATACCGCGCTTTATGCTGAGGGCTGCGCCGATGTGGATGCCGGTCAATTGCTGGAAAGCTGGGCGCGCCACGCGCTGCACTGGATCAATCGCTGGGAGGACGAAGGCACCGAACCGGTGCACAGCACCTGGCGCGGGTTGGCGCAGGACATCGGCCAGACCATAACCCACGCAGGCCGGACCGGTACATTTCTCGGGGTGGATGAGGACTTCGGCCTGCTTTTGCGGGACAAGACCACCACCCACCTGATCCCCCTCACCACGCTACTGGAGACCCCATGATGCAGCTTGCCCGCGCCATTCATTTTGACGAAAGCGATCAGAACGTCTTTGCCAGCCCCGCCCGCACCGGGGAGTGGTGCATTTCCGGCGGGTTTGAGTTTTCCAACTGGGAAGAGGCGGATCTGATCGGCAAACAGCGCCAGGCCTTCGCCAATGGCTGGATGGGGCTGGAAACCGGCGGGCGCGCCACCTTTGTCGCCGTGACCAAGATCGAAGAGGGTGAAATGGCCTCGCTCACCGATCTACTGGCACAGCATTTTGTCAGCTACTATGGCGCCCCGAATGCCGATACCGCCCGCCCCGTGGCGGAGGAAGAGCTGGCCCATATGGCCGACCTCTGCGCCGACCACGCGCCCAACACCCTGCTGACCGTCATGCGCGAGCTGACAGATGCCGGCGTCAAGGAAAGCTATCGCGCGATTGAGGCACAGGACGCCGGGCTAGAGCAATTCGCCATCCATGTAACGGACGACTGAACGCCTACGACCCACGAAAAACGCCGCGCAGACCCCGCGCGGCGTTTTCCGTTTCACAGCCCCAATAGGCACCGCATCACTGTTCGGCGTTGAACACAAACAATGCTTCGCCATTGATCTGGTAGCTGTTGATCAGCTCCTTGGCCTTGTCGGACACCAGCCAAGTCTCCAGCTCGGCCACCAGTTCCGATTTCACATGCGGGTGCTTTTCCGGGTTCACCGGCAGATAGGCGTATTGATTGAACAGCACGGGATCGCCGGAATAAAGCAGCACCAAATCGCCCTTGTTGGCGAAGTTAAGCCAGCTTGCCCGGTCGGACATGATGTAGCCCCCCATGCCAGAGGCTGTATTCAGCGCCGCCCCCATGCCTGCGCCAACAGCGTTGTACCAGTCGCCAAATTCGTCAGGTGACAGATCCGCCACGGCCCAGAGGCTCAGCTCCTTCTTATGGGTTCCGCTGTCATCACCACGGCTGACGAAGGCCGCTTCAGCGGCTGCAATCTTCTGCAATGCCGCCTTCGCGGATCCCGCGCCCGCAATGGTCGCAGGGTCGGCCTTGGGCCCGATGAAAACAAAGTCATTATACATGATCTCCCGGCGATGGGTGCCATTGCCCCCAGCCAGAAATGCCTCTTCCGCCTTTTTGGAGTGGACCAGAATGGCATCCACATCACCCGCTTCACCAAGGCGGATCGCCTGACCGGTGCCCACCACCAACAGCTGCACCTCCAATCCCAGATCGGCCTTAATCTCAGGCAGCAGCACCTCTGCCAGACCGGAGTTGTGGAAGGATGTGGTCACCGCCAGCTTCATCTCCTCTGCCAGCGCAGCCGTTCCCATCGCCAGCGCGGCCAAAGCCCCCAGCATAATCCGTTTCATTCGACAATATCTCCTCTTAGAAATGCGCGTCCCTGTTCGGTATGCGGACGGGCAAAAAACGCCTCCGCCGCTGAAAACTCGGCAATCTGCCCATGCAGCACAAACAGCACCTCATCTGCCAACCGCTGCGCCTGCCCCATATTGTGGGTCGACATGATCAGCCGTGTGCCCGCCGCTGTCGCTTCGGTCAGTACTTCTTCAATCTCGCGGGTGGCCCGCCCATCGAGCGAGGCACAGGGTTCATCCAGAAACAACAGCTGCGGCTTGCGAATAAGCGCGCGGGCCAGTGCCAGTTTCTGTCGCTCCCCGCCGGACAGCAAAACCGCAGGCCGCTGCAACGCATCCCCGCCCAATCCGATCCGCTCAGCCCAGACCTCAGCCTCCGCCAGCGCGACCTTGCGCGACACGCGGTTCAGCCGCAGCGGATAGGCGATATTCTCCACCACCGAGCGGCGCATCATGACAGGCGTCTGAAAGACAAAGGCCTGACGCCGCTGCGCCTCCGCCATGGGACAGCCCCAGCTGATCCGCCCCTGCCCCAGCCGCAGAATACCATGCAGCATCTTCAACAGGGACGTTTTGCCCGATCCATTTGGTCCGATCACAATGGTCGTCCCCTGCCCGTCCAGCCGCAAATCCACCGGCCCGATCAGCGTCTTGCCACGCCGGCGCACCTGTGCCCCGTTGACCACCAGCGGGAAGAGAGTGTTCGCCTCGCTCACCAACGCCCCTCACTTTCGGTCTTGCCCAGCCAGTGAATGGTCAGGTTCACCGCAACGGCCAGCGCGATCAGCACAAAGCCAAGCCCCAGCGCCATGGCGAAATCCCCCTTGCCGGTTTCCAGCGCAATTGCCGTCGTCAACACCCGCGTAGCATGGTCGATATTGCCGCCCACAATCATGATCGCGCCGACCTCGCCAATTGCGCGGCCAAACCCGGCCAGCGCCGCCGTCAGCAAGGCCCGCCGCCCATCCCAGAGCAGCGTGCAGATCCGTTGGAATTGACTGGCGTTCAGGGAAATCAGCAGGTCGTGGTAATCGCTCCACAGATCCCGCAGCGACTGATGCGCGATGGAGGCCACGAGCGGCACAATAATAATCACTTGCGCGATGATCATCGCGGTCGGGGTGAACAGCAGCCCAAGCACCCCGAACGGCCCGGCCCGCGACAGCATCACATAGACCACAAGCCCGACCACAACAGGCGGCAGCCCCATCAGCGCATTGAGCACCGCAATGGTGATCCGCCGCAGGCGAAACCGGCGCACCGCCAACAAGGCCGCCAACGGCAGCGCAATCAACGCAGCCACCAGCAACGCGGTCAAAGTGACCCGAAGCGAGCGCAGCGTAATCTCCACCAGATCGCTATCCAGCGTGACCACCAGCCAAAAGGCCTGGACCAATCCTTCCCAGAGATCAGACATGGAGGCGGGTTTTCTCCCTATGGGACCGGTCTTACCGCTTCCCTCTACTGCGTGTTGGTTCTGTGCAAACCACAATATCGGACCGCCCAATAGACAAAAACGTCACCCATCGCGCATTTTGGACAAATTGACCCCGCCCCGTTTGCGCTGACATTACCGGATGGTCAGAAGGTCGTCACGACCTCTGGATCCAGTCGGTTGCCGATGTTGACGGATTGGCGCCGATTTGCAGCAGGAATTCCCGCTTTTCGGGCAATAAACCCCGTTCACTTGCTTGCGTGCTAAATGTGAACATGAAACAAGAATTCCCCAAAGTGCCATCTCCGGCGCAGCTTTGAGGAAATGCCATGTTCGATCTGCAAACCATGCGCGATCAGCTCGCCAACCACTATGACCTTGCGCCAAATCCGGCTCTGGCCGAAGAGATGTCCGGGATCTACGCCAATATGGACCGCGTGGTGAACCCGATCGACTGGGCCACCTACGCGCCTTATGTTGCGGCCATTCTGGCTCTCAAGAAAGAGCGGAACGCCGTCATTCTGGCGCATAACTACATGACGCCGGAAATCTACCACGGCGTTGCCGATGTGGTCGGCGACAGCCTCCAGCTCGCGATTGAGGCCGCCAAGGTCGAGGCAGATGTGATCGTGCAATGCGGCGTGCACTTCATGGCCGAAACCTCCAAGATCCTCAGCCCCGACAAAACCGTGCTGATCCCCGATATGGAGGCCGGTTGTTCGCTCGCGGAATCGATCACCGCCGAGGGCATCGCCCAGATGCGCGAGAAATACCCCGGCGCGCCGGTGGTCACCTATGTGAACACCACAGCCGAGGTCAAAGCCGCCTCCGATATCTGCTGCACCTCCTCGAATGCCGCCCAGATTGTGGCCGCACAGGAGAGCGACACCGTGATCATGACGCCAGACCAATATCTGGCGCAGAACATCGCCCAACAGGTGCCGCAGAAAAACATCGTCTGGTGGGAGGGCTCCTGCATTGTGCATGAGCAATACACCGCCAAGGATTTGCGCGATTTCCGCGAATGGAACCCCGGCACCCGGCTGATCGCGCACCCTGAATGCCCGCCGGATGTTGTGAATGAGGCGGATTTCTCCGGCTCCACCAGCGGCATCATCAAATATGTGACCGACGAAAAGCCCGAAAAGGCAATGCTGATCACCGAATGTTCGATGGCTTCGAATATTGCCGATCAACTGCCCGAGGTGGATTTTGTCGGCCCCTGCAACATGTGCCCCTACATGAAGAAAATCACCCTGGAAAAAATCCTGTGGTCGCTGCACACAATGTCCGAACCGGTTGAGGTCAACGCCGAGGTGGCCGAACAGGCCCGCGTTGCGGTGCAGCGGATGATTGATCTCAGCCAGAAACTGGGGATCTGATCCTTGGACACCCCCGGCGCGAAGGTCACCTCTGAGGATCAGGTCCGCAAGGCCTCCCGTGACAAGACCCGCCCCCAACTGGATGTGCAGGCCAGGACCGAGGCCACCGCCGCCTGTGACACCGATCGCGTGGTGATCGTCGGCGCTGGCATGGCCGCACTCTATGCCGCGCTTGAACTGGCGCCGCGCCCTGTGCTGATGATTTCGCCCGAAACCCTTGGTGAAGGCGCAAGTTCCGCCTGGGCACAGGGGGGAGTCGCCGCCGCGATGGATCAGGCCGACAGCCCAGCCGCCCATGCCAGCGATACTCTGCGCGCGGGCGCCGGGACCGTTGATGCCGAGGTCGCCGCCATGGTCACCAAGGTGGCGCAGGACCATATTCTGGACCTGACCGAGCTGGGCACGCCCTTTGACCGCACCGCCGATGGCGGCTTTGTCATGAGCCGCGAGGCCGCCCATTCCATGGCCCGTGTGGTGCGGGTGAAAGGTGATCAGGCCGGTCGGCAGATCATGGAAACGCTGATTGCAGCGGTGCGCGCCACGCCGTCCATTCAGGTCCATGAGGGCACCCAAGCCGTCCGGCTGGACGTCAGTGACAGCCGCGTCACCGGGGTCTGGGTCAGCGATGCGAGCGGCACCTCCGTACCGCTTTTAATCCGCGCTCCGGCCATCCTTCTGGCCGGCGGCGGCTCTGGCGGGCTGTTTGCACATACCACCAATCCGCCCCGTATTCGCGGCCAGGTGATTGGCTTTGCCGCCCGCGCCGGCGCCTGCATTGCCGATCCTGAGTTCGTGCAGTTCCACCCTACCGCCTTTGACATTGGTGAGGATCCGGCGCCGCTGGCGACCGAAGCGCTGCGTGGGGACGGCGCAACCCTCATAAATGCTGAGGGCGCCCGTTTCATGCTGGCCGCGCATCCGGATGCCGAATTGGCCCCCCGTGACATTGTCGCCCGCGCGATCTTTGCCGAAACGCAGGCAGGCCGCCGCCCGATGCTCGACACGCGCGACGCCTTGGGCGCCGAGGTGCTGACCCGTTTTCCCACCGTTGCGGAAACCTGCGCCCGTGCCGGTATCGACCCCGTTGCGACCCCAATTTCGGTCGCAGTGGCCGCGCATTACCACATGGGCGGCATCGACACCGACATGCAGGGCCGCGCCAGTCTCGCCCATCTCTGGGTCTGTGGCGAAGCCTCTTCAACCGGACTGCACGGCGCCAATCGCCTCGCCTCCAACGGCCTTTTGGAGGCGCTGGTCTACGCCCGTACCGCCGCACAGGATATCGCCGAAACCCTGGGACCGCTGCCCGATCACTGGCGCCAGTCACCGACCCTGTCGCTGACCTTTGCCCCCGCCACCACGCCTGCCGCCCCCGCCAGCGCAATAGCCCGCCTGCGTGAGACGATGACCGCCCATGTTGGCGTGCGCCGGGACGAAGCCGGGCTGAAAACCGCGCTTGCAACCATCGACCAGCTGCTGACAGAGCACGGTGATGACGAGAGCTTTGCCAATATGTGTGCCACCGCCACGCTGATTGCCGCCGCCGCATTGGCCCGTCGTGAAAGCCGGGGCGGGCATTTCCGCGATGACTATCCCGACGCCGACCCAGCACAGGCCCATCGCACCCACATCACCCTCACCGAGGCCCGCACCATCCGCGCCGCCGCCGTCAAGGATCTGACATGACCCCGTCCTTTGCCACCCTGCCCGACCTGATCCTGGAGCCTCTGATCCGCGCAGCCCTGCTGGAAGATCTTGGCCAAAGCGGTGATGTCACCACCCGCGCCGTCATCCCGGCAGAGACCACCTACGAGGCGCGGCTCAATGCGCGCGACACAGGCGTGGTGTCCGGCATGCAGATTGCCCGCATCGCCTTTCACCTTGTCGACCCGGCGCTCAAGATCGACACGCTGGTGCAGGACGGCCAACCATGCGCCCCCGGACAGACGTTGATGACCATCGCAGGCTCTGCCGCGTCGATCCTGTCCAGTGAACGTGTGGCCCTGAACTTTGCCGGGCGCCTGTCCGGCATCGCTAGTCTGACGTCCTCATTCGTGGCCGAAACCAAAGGCACAGAGACCCGGATCACCTGCACCCGCAAGACCACCCCCGGTCTGCGCATGGTGGAGAAACAGGCGGTACTACATGGCGGCGGCTACAATCACCGCTACGGGCTGTCTGACGCGATCCTGATCAAAGACAATCACATCGCTGCCGCCGGTGGCGTGGCCGCCGTCCTGCACGCAGCCAGAGCCAATGTCAGCCATATGATGAAGGTCGAAATCGAAGTCGATACGCTGACTCAGCTGGAAGAGGTGCTGGAGACCGGTGGCGCCGATGTGGTGCTTTTGGACAATATGGACACCGACACGCTGGCGCAGGCTGTGGCAATGGCGAAGGGCCATCTGGTGACCGAAGCCTCCGGCAATATGCGCCGCGACCGCATTGCCGAGGTCGCAGCCACGGGCGTCGACTATATCTCCTCTGGTGCGCTGACCCACTCGGCGCAGACGCTGGATCTTGGCCTCGATTTCTGAGCCTACCCAACGGATCTCACATGCAAACGGGGGCGCTGAGGCCCCCGTTCTCGTTTCATCTGATATATCAGCTCACCCGCCATCGGGGATGTTGTGTGCCGCCTTGCGGATTGGGGTAGATGACAGCATGATCACGCTGCCCGCGTCCAGATTGCGCACCTCATATTGCGCACCGCTGGCCCCCACCTGCACATCTTCTGGCAGATGGGCACAGACATCTGGCGTCATCTCACAGATCACCACATCCCGCCCGGTCAACTGCGTCAGGCGGAACGCCACCGACAGGTCATGCTGCAGGCCGGACTTCTCCCCCGACGGCAGCGACAGATATGTCCCGCTGACATAGATCGGGCCATCCACCTGTTTGATCTGCCCCACCATCCTGCGGCTGTCTGCCTGCCAAGCAGTAATATCGCGATGCTGCAACATGTTGAACGCCAGATAGATCAGCGCAACAAAGGCCAGAAGGTTGCGCCCGATGCGATCCCAGCCCGCGCCCCGCGCCGCCAGTTCCTGCGACAGCAGACCCAATAGCACCGCATAATAAAGCCAGACAAACCCAGAAACACGCGGCGGCAGGGTGATGCCGGTCTTGACCGTCTGTACAAAGATCAGCCCCACCCCAAGGCAGATGCCCGCAAGCGGATAGATCACGCGCCAAGGATCGGAGTGTCCGACGGCCCATATAGCCCAGCCAAACAGCGCCAGCTGAAACACGGTCAAAGGCAGGAAGTGGAATGACATCAGCGATGCAGAGCTGGTCAGAAAACTCCCGATCAGGCCAATGTTCTCCACTACAGACGCCAGATCATGGGCCGGGCTTGGCATCCGCCATTCGGCCATCGGAATGCCAAAAATACCGTGAAACAGATAGTTCAGCGTATAGATTGACGCCATCGCCAGCGCAAAGCACAGGATGAACAGGCCCAGCAATGCCGCTAGATCCTTGGCCGAGCGCTGCGTATCCGCGCGAGTCAGACAGAGGGCCAGCAGGAAAAACGGGTAGGTGGTATAGGCCGTCAGCGCCAGCGGTACAAATGGCACCAGCAGCCAGCGACAGGTCCGGTCCGACAGCTGCGTGGTTGCCAGGGCATAGATGGCAAGGATCGCCATGCCGGGGATCAGGGTATTGAACCACAGTGAAATCAGCAGCGCCGGCGCAGACAGGCCCGCAATCAGTGCCACCGCCCCCTTGCGCCACAGCGCCGCCCCGGCGCCCAGCGCATTATGCGCAAGGCACCCCAACACCACAGCCCAAAGCGCATTGTAAATCAGGTAGTTGACCCAGCTTGGCAGCAGAGTTTCGCGCAGGTGCCACAGGTAGTTGACCCAGCGCCCTTCCATCAGGGTTTTAACGTAGTAGGTTTCCGCATCGCCAAACAAGGCCGGGTAGTCGTCGTGACGGATCAGCGGGTCCGGCAGTTGAAACACCGCCGCAATCAGCAACCCGACAAAGGCCACTGCGATCGTCGCCACCAAGGGCCAGACGCCCTGTCGTGGCGCCACCACGGGGCCGTCCATCACCAGTGTCATCAGATCGTTCCTTTTGCTGAACCAGCACCCACCAGACCCGCAGCCCGCGCCTGTCGCGCAATGATCGCCGCGCGCGCCTGGGCGATCTTGGTCACCATCGCCTCGGGCATCACCGAGACCACACCCCGGCGCAACCGCCAGCCAATACTGCCTGCAGGCTGCACTTTCTGGCCTGCTGGGATTTCGGTTGCGAGGACCTCCTCAGGCAGGCCCTCACGCCCCGCCTCATTCACATAAAGAACCGTGTTGTAACGATACCAGGGCTCTACCCCCTCCGCCTCTTTCAGGGCCGGGCGCACGCAGTCAAAGGCGCGATAGCCCTGTGCGGCAAAAAGGTCCTGCCAGAACGACAGCGGCTGTTCATTGATATGAAACTCCCCGCCCTGCCCCGGTACGGCGGCTGAAAACAACACCCGATCCGCATGGCGGGTCAGTCCGTTGACCAATGTCGCGGATGCGGCCTTCGGCAGATGCTCCCCCACTTCCAGGCTTTGCGCCAGATCGAAGCGGCGGCCGAGGTCAATCTCCTGCGTCAGATCCGCCGCATGGTAGCACGTCGCCGGGATCGCCAACCGATCACGGTCTACATAATCGCCGTCTACACCGGCGACCTCCTCAACCCCTGCCTTGGCCCATTCACTGAGCCAGACGCCACGACCGCTGCCCAGATCCAGCACACTGCCGGCGTCCAACCAAGGCTGTACAGCAGCGATCAACGCCTGCGCCGAGCTGCGCGCGCCAAGGTCGATATAGTCATAGAATTCATTGGAATAGACATGCGACATAACAGGTGTCCCTTCTTTACACGCCGTTCCCGGCATAGACCCAGATTTTGAAAAACAGATAGTTTTGTACCGGTAGCCAAACCGCGGCGATACTGGCGGCCAGCCAGTCGGGCCAGCCAAGCATCGGACCGATACCGCTTGTCAGCAGGCCCGAAGTCACAAACCCCAACCCGATGGTACATCCAAACCGCAGCGCCTGATCCGGCTGGCCGAGCTTTTGGCGGAAGGTCCAGACGGTCTGCCCGACATATTGCACCAATACCGCCAAGCCAAAGGCCAGCGCATTGGCAACCCCCGCCACAAACTCAAGCTGCAGGAACCCCAGGAACAGCAAGACATAAATCGCCGCAACCGAGACACCCACAATGGCAAAGCGGATCAACTGGCCGAGGTCCTTCTGAACGACAGCGCGGATCATGACGCTTCTTTTTGGGCGGGAGCCTTGGGCGATGCTGTGATCGAACGGCTGTCACCGGTGAAATCAACGGCATGGGCGGAAGGATGCCCGGTCTCCTGCGACAGGAAGTAAAGCGGCCGCTGCTTGCTCTCCATATAAAGCCGCCCGACATATTCACCGAGGATCCCCAGCGTCAGCAGCTGGATGGCGGAGAAGAAAGAAATCGCCAAAAGGACTGATGCCCAACCGGCAACCGTGTTGAACAGGATCAGCGAACCAAAGACATAGACCGCCATCAAGACCGTCACCAAGAGGCTCACAAAAGCCAGCCGTGTGGCAATTTTCAGCGGTTTGGTGGAAAACCCGGTCAGCGCATCGGTGGCAAAGCGCAGCATCGCCTTAAAGGGATATTTTGTCTCGCCCGCCACCCGTGCCTCGCGGACATATTCCAACCCGATCTGGTGGAATCCGGCCCAGGCGAACATGCCACGGATGAACCGCGCCCGCTCCGGCATTTTCAGCACCGCATCCAGCGAGCGACGGCTCACCAGACGGAAATCACCGGTATCCTTGGGGATATCCACATCAGACAGCGTATTGAGGAAGCGGTAAAACAGATAGGCTGTCGCCTTCTTGAACAGGGTTTCGCCCTGACGTTCGGCACGGCGGCCATAGACCACGTCATAGCCGCGATCCATCATCATCATCATGTCAGGCAGAATTTCCGGCGGATCCTGAAGGTCAGCATCCAGCATGAAGATGCGCGCGCCTGTCGCGGCTTCCAAACCGGCGGTCAACGCAACCTGATGGCCGCGGTTGGCCGACAGACGAATGCCCCGCACCACCGGATGCTGCTTATGCGCGGCCTCCATCGCGGCCCAAGTTTCATCGCTGGAGCCATCATCGACCAGAATGATCTCGGCCCGGTCCGCCCAGGGTTCGATTGCCTGCACCAATCGATCCACCAACAGGGGGATGGACTCTTCCTCATTATAGCAGGGTACAACAACGGATAGATGCACCTTCTCGCCCCAATTCTGTTTATCGTCTGCTCAAAGCCGGGGGCCATCCGCCCGACAGTCCAGCGCGGTGAAAACATCTCAAGGGGGGTATTCTCACCCGAAATGGTTAACGCGCAGTTCTGTTTTTGGTCACAGAACATGGCCAAACCGTGGCGAACTGGGGGTCAATCCGGGGAAAAACAGCGATTTTTAACAGGATTTGATGCGAAATCACAAACAATCGCGCGGCAAGCTCTTGCTCCATTCCTTAACACAAACTTCTGTCTGGTCGGCACCTTCGGTGGCCACAACCCTGCGCCAGAGATGAAAACCTTCGCGATCCCCGCGCATCAGATTGTCGGTATCGACCTGCACCTGCCAGTCTCCGCGCGCGAATGTGAACCGCCATTGGCTGGAGAATGTCGCACTTGCCGGATCATCGGGATGGATCGTGTAACGCATGGAGACATGGCTGCCGACCTCCATCCCATGCATCGGATCAATCGCCGCGCCATAGTCATCAAATGTTTCCAGCACCAGCGTGCCGTCGGCCTCCTGATAGCTGTTGGAAGTACCGGATGGCGCGCGGGTCATCTCCGCCTCATATGTCGGATACTCCCGCGCGGCGCTTGGCGCCTGCGCCGCGACCTCCTCCACGAGTGAACGTTCCGGCAGGATTAGCGCACAGCCATCCAGATGCAGCGTCAGTGCCACAGGCTCTGGCGAGGGCCAGACAATCGGCCAGTAAGACGTCGACAGCGCCAACCGCAGCTTATGGCGCGCCCGCAGGTGATGGGCACATTCATTGAGCGCAAACTCCACCTCATAGCGTTTACCGGGCACCAGCGGCGTGGTGATCTCATGTGTGTCATCATGGCAGAGGTTACGCCCGCGATAGGTGATGCGCTGCGACACGCCATCCGGCGCCACATCACACAGCCGCGCCATCACCTGCGCCACAGGTTTGTCGACGGCAAACGCCAGCCGCACCCGCGCCCGCCCCAGCAGCTCCAGCGGGACATCCAGTGGTTGCGTCTCAAAACAGGTGGACCGCGCATCATCCCCCGCCTGATCGCCCGGCAGTTCGTTGTCGATCCGCATGCCAGCGCAGAAATAGCCACCAGCAGCACCAAGGGTTGCCGGATTGGACACAACAGCCTCCCCCTCCTCCGGGGTGGCCTGCAACGTGCCTTGTCGCCCAAGATGATGCGTCACCTCCTGCACATTTGGGGACGGCCAAGCGGCCTCAGCAACCCAGCGGCCCTGCCGGGGTTTGTTCTCCTTGGTCGGGTTGAAATGCTCCTGCATATAAGTGCGATAATCCGGCAGAGCCTCTGCCCCGCTGTCCTCGCCCTTCAGCCAGCGATCAAACCAGCGCAGCACCTCTCCGTGAAAATCATGCGCCTCCAGCTTGGAAATATGCGCATAACGGTGTTCCCAGGGACCGATCAGCGCCTTCGCCGGGGCCTGCATATTGGCCGCCAATGCAGGCGGTGCATTCACATAGGCATCCGCCCAGCCGGTGATCGCCAGCACCGGTGCCTGGATTGCAGACCAATCCTCGCAGACCGACCCGTGTTTCCAGAAATCATCCCGCTGCGCGTGGGACAGCCAATCCGCGGCCATAAACGGCAACGTCTCGATCCGCTCCACCCAGGCCTCGCGCCAATCCGGGCGCAGCTCGGGATCCAGCGGGCGGGTCTGATAGGCAAACATCTGCGACGCCCAATTGGCATTATCGCTGAGCAGGCAGCCCCCCATGAAATGGATGTCATCGGCATAGCGATCCACGGTTGAGGCCACGCTGACCACCGCCTTCAGCGCTTCCGGCTGACGTGCGGCCAACTGCAAGCCGTTGAAACCGCCCCAAGAAATCCCGATCATGCCGATATTTCCGTCGCAATAGGCCTGCGCTGCAAGCCAGGCCAGCACCGCCTCGCCGTCGCTCAGCTCCTGTTCGGAATACTCATCATCAAACAGCCCCTCGCTGTCGCCGGTACCTGCAATATCGACGCGCAGACAGACATAGCCCTCTGCCGCAAAAAGCGGATGTGTGGTGGCATCGCGCGGCGCGGTGCCGTCGCGTTTGCGATAGGGCAGATATTCCAGGATCGCGGGGTAACGCCCCTCTGCCGCAGGCCGCCACATCCGCGCCGCTAGACGACGCCCATCCGGCAACGGAATCCACAGATGCTCAACTCCGGTGATCTCCATCGCCATGGCGCGCCCTCTTCCTGTTTGGTTTTATATCAAGCTGTTGCCGCCCACCAAATCGGCAGGCGATCCGACATTCTAGTCTCCCTGCGACATACCCTGCGCCACCGGCAAGATCGGTGCCGATTTCTCCAAGGCCAACTCCGCATCGGAAAACACCCAAGGGCCCCGCACACCGGGCACATCTTCCGGCGCGATCTGCATCTGGCGGTGCCTGATCTGCGGGTCGTCAAAGGCCTGCCCGATGGTATTGATTGGTCCCGCAGGGACAGTTGCAGCCTCCAGCGCCGCCAAAAGATCCGCCTGCCCCCACTGCGCCAGCGCCGCCGCCAGCATCGGCGTCAGATCGCTCCGGTTGGCCACCCGCAGCTGATTGGAGGCAAATCGCGGATCATCCGCCAGCCCCGCCATATTCAGCACCGCGCAGAGCCGCGCAAACTGACCATCATTGCCCACCGCAAGGATCACATGCCCATCGCGCACTGCCATCACCTGATAAGGCGCGATATTGGGATGCTCATTGCCCATCCGCGTCGGACTGGTGCCGGTGGCCAGATAGTTCATGTTCTGATTGGCCAGCACAGCCGTTGCACAGTCCAAGAGCGACATATCGATATGCTGCCCGCGCCCGGTGGTATGACGCTGCTCCACCGCCGCCAGAATGCCGATGGTGCCGTAAAGACCGGTGACAATATCGGTGATCGCCACGCCCACCTTCTGCGGCTCCCCCTCCGGCGCGCCGGTGATCGACATCAGCCCGGACATGCCCTGCAACAGGAAATCATAGCCCGCCCGCGCCGCATAGGGGCCATCCTGACCAAAGCCCGTGACCGAGCAATAGATCAGGCGCGGATTGACCGCTTTCAAACTGTCATAGTCCAGCCCATATTTCGCCAGCCCACCGACTTTGAAATTCTCGATCAGAATGTCGGCATCGCGGATCAGCTCCAGCACCGTCTGTTTGCCTTTTTCGGTGCGAAAATCTGCGGTGACGCAGGACTTACCCCGGTTCGCCGCATAGTAATAAGCCGCCGTTTTATCACCCTCCCGCTCAATGAAGGGCGGACCCCAGCGACGGGTATCATCTCCCTCAGGGCTCTCGACCTTGATGACCTCCGCCCCCAAATCGGCAAGCGACTGGCCAATCCATGGCCCTGCGAGAATACGGGCCAGTTCGACCACCTTCAAACCTGCAAGCGGTGTCATGGGCTCTCCTGTCAGTGCGCCCGCGATCTACGGGACATCCCCCCACCAAGGCGCGGCAGAGTGTTCTGCCAGAGACTTAACCTATCCCTTCCCTTGCGGGCAAATAATTTGATCAAAATACCTGAGGGCGCCGTCAGAGGGAGCGGTTAAGCGGGATGAACCCTCAGTTCGCTGCGCCTGCACCAATGTCGGAGCCTGGCGGCGACATGTGAGGGAAGAAGTGTCGTGCATCACTATAATCCGGTGAATTAATCCGAGCCAATTTTGCACACGACGACACAGTCAAAGCAGGATTACATGCTGCGCATACCTCGTAAGATGGTTGCAAAAGACAGTTTTATTGCCTTTTACCTGGCGGCAACTTGCTCCGTGCGAACCATACGGAGACCGTTGTTTGATGGGTTACGTATTGCAGAGACAGACAAACGCGTTGCTCTGAAACCAACCAGCTGTTTCCATCTACCGTGTCCAGCGCGTCACACGTTTTGCGGTCCCGCGCATCGGCAGAAGGTCGCCTGCCACGATGCCGTACCGGCTCGTCTCACCCAGCACAAATAGGTACACGTCAAATTCTACCGTACCTTCAGGGTCATGAAACTTGCCGGAGATGTTAATTTGCGGCTGCATTTGCCCCTCAGCGCATTCCTGAAGCAACGTAAGCTCGCGATCGGTAAGGATTTCAGGCATGTCGCCGAACCAAGCTTCCCTTTGCTCTAGCAATAGTGCGGTTAGGCACATCCAGAACAATGCGGGCGTCTTCAACGAAGCGTGCCTCATAGGGTCCCGGTGCGACGCCGCCGGTCACCGCGAGACCGGTTTCAGTTGGAATAAAACTGGCCCGTGTGTTGTTGCCCGAGGGTAGCGGCTTACTGCGTTCGTTAATCGAAGGCGTGCCAAACCCGTTGGCCACCTGCCAATCGCCAATGAGCGAAAGCTTGAGTTCGTCGTTGTTGGGCCCACAGGCGGTGACGGGCAGCGCGGACGGTGCGAACAGGCCGCAGGCCAGAAGTAAATTGCGCTCCTTGGTCTGCCCTTTCAAATCATGGTGTAGCTGCCATTGACCGCGGCGCGGCACTTGGTCGAGCCTCTGGTCATCGCCGCGAGGGCGGGTGCCAAATTCAATTGAATGTGTGCTCAAACATCAATCTGTTGCTCGGATTTCGCATTAAGCGCAATGGTGGCGACCAAAGGGATACCCGATCCGGCAGCCTGTAGTCCGGTCGTATAAGGTTCTGATTGATACACGTTGGTTCCCACTGGTGCCCACGTGCAGGCTCCGTAGTTCGGGTTCAAATCAGCGGGCACCCACCCCGGTTCGTTGGAAATGATGTATCTTGCGCCGGTCCGTCCAATCCGCGCGATCGCCAATTCGCCCCCCCCGGCGGGCAGCCGGTGGCGTCAGAGCGCGACACGGAAATCCTCCACACCCCATGGACGGGCTGCAGGAAATCAGGCTGCGTACCAGTGAAAATTCTGACAACTTCAGAGCATCACCCCCGTAGAAGTCAGATTATTGCCTCTACCCCCTGTATCGCTCTCACTAAAGTCGAGGTCGTCACGCAGATCAGCGCCCATGGCGGTTTTACATAACGCCGTCACTATTTCGAAACACCTCGTACTCTTCCGGCGTGATCCGGACAGGCTCAGCCGTTCCGATGCGAACAGCTTGGGTAATGACATCTGGCCCGCCAAAAGCATGAACAACATCCTCGACGCCCATCAGATGGCTAATCTGGGCATCGTTCAGATAACTGCCTGTAAAATCCAGCTCACCAGCGGTTTCCGTAGAAAGTGGGACGCCTTGTGCTCTTGCCATCGGAGGGCAAAGTGCCGCCGATCCCACGAGCATAATCACGTTTTTCATATCCCCCACCCTCAACACAGGGCCACCAGAACGCTGCGAAGGTTAGTCGTGTTTGAAAGTGTACCGACCCAAACATCTTGAGTTCCGTCCCAACCGCCCGGAGGGGCAAGGAGCATCATCACAGCGCCGTCCGAAAAACCGATTTCACCATCAATCGCAATCAAAAGCAGGTTTTGGTCCCAAAGCAGGCTCAGGTCTGCTTGCACGATACTGGTGTCGCTCAGCCCGAGTTGATCGGGGTAACCCAACCGGATGCAGGCGCGGACGGATTCATCCCTCTCGTCTGGCTCTGCTAAATTGATTAAGCCCACTCGAACACCCAACGACCGATCCTTGATGACCCAACTGCGCCCGATAGACACCCAGCCATCCGGCGGGGGGAGTCCCCATTCAGGCTGTTCCGTATCATTTCGTAGGCTGTCTGATCCTCCAGAACGTCTGATGCCTCACGACAAAGCAGGCCTGATGCAGCTTCCTCGCAGGGGCCAAGCATGGCATCCCACTGACGCCGGTTCAGCGTGACGCTGAATGCCCCGTCCGCGGTGCGTGTTATCTGCATCGTGGGATGGTTCGCCTGAGTGCCCCCTGCGGTCATGGAATAGAACGGCTCTTCGCCGGCCCAGCCTGCAGGCATGATCCATTCAAGGCCGACGCCGGTCCGCTATGCGGCAGGCCACCGCCTCGTCGCAGGTTTTCCACGGCTTGAGCACCAGCTTTTGCGGGCCTGTCTCGGCAGCCAGTTCATCCGCACTCAGCATCGTGTTGGCAGGCTTATCACCCCCAGAAGCATGGACAGAGTGATCGCCCATGCCTTGCGCCTGCTCTGCCAAAACATCAATCAGCCCAAGGCGAACATCGATCCCCTCCGGCCGCACCAGTTGGACGCGGAATGTGCCCTCAGCGATCTCGGCGGGGAGTGACACAACATCATCCACCGGTATCTCAATCACCTGCGTGTCCTGCCCCCAAGGCCGATCAGCAAGACGTGATCCCCCGGCCCCAAGGGGCCATGGATCAAGAACGCATGTTGAGAGCCCGACCTCAGCGGCTCTGCGACCTGCGAAAAGCCAAAGCTGGGCGGCGATGTACTATCGTCGACCGGGTGCGCACTGGCGCGTGGTTCCACGTCCTCCAGCGTTTCGACCAACCGCACGGAGAACCGACACAACTTCTCCCCAAGATCAAAGCTGTCATCCATGATCACAATCTCGTAGTCACCGGGAGGTAAATCAAACTCCCAAGGATAGAACGCATGTTGCATGGTCTCGGGGTCGGTACCAAAGCGATATGAAAAAGTGATGTTTTCATCAAGAGTTGCCGCCCTCTGTGGGAACAGCATGACACTATAGGTCGCGTATTGTTGCAGGGGATGCAGGCTGCGCAACTGGAAGGCAATCGTGCTGTCCATGGCGAACGTATCCGCAGCAATTATCTCGAAGGCAGCGTTGCTGGCGATGAAGGGAATGGGAACCTCATGCATCGCGTCGGCAAGGTGGACCGTGGTTATGCCTGCGCCCCCGTCGCCTTCAGCCATGAAGATCCATTCGCCCTGTGGGGGCTCCGATGCCAGCCCAGTGATCACCTGATTGGCCCCCTCCAAACGCCCTTGTTCCGTCGCTCTTCGGTCGCAGTATTGACCGCGGCCAATGTGACAATTGCAGGGCGATCTGTGCCTTCAAGGGGGGCAAGTGTGATCCTTACGGCGCTGGTCTCGATCGCTACCTCAGGTGCCGAGCGCGACACGACCCCGCCGGTCGCTTGGGCAAGTGCGTCGCTCAGGGTAGAGGCATCACGTGCATCCATATAGGCGCCGCCAGTCGTATCAGCGAGACACTTTGGCTGCGCCCTATCAACTTCTACACGAATATCAAACCCGATGACATGCGCCGTGAAATCAAATCCGAGGCTCTCAAGCTCTGCGCCGACGGCACAGGGATCCAGGTCACATGTTTCGACGCGATCAGACAGCAGAACCACAGTCGCTGCGTCTTCCGTATAGAGCATCTCTTCTGCGGCAGTCCGCACGGCTTGGGACAAAGGCTTTTGCCACGCGGGCTGAGAGGACTAACAATCTGCGCCAATGACGTAGAGCCCTCAACAGACGGCTGCGCCAAAAACTGGATGTCAGAGCAGTCTCCTCTGCGGCGGTGGCCATAAGCAACCAGACCAACAGCTTGCCCATTGCGCTGCCAGACGTCGGACAGATCGGTGAAGACCTCTCGCGCGATTTCAACTTTTGCGGTGCCCTCGACCTGTCCCCACATGGAACCGGAGGCATTAAAACAACCATGACGTCAGTGCCTTGCGCAACCTGGGCCTGTGCGAGACTGCTGAAGACCGGACACGGAGACAGGACAGCCGTTGCAAGGCAGGCAATCGGGTGGGCGGAATGCGGTCTTGAGGTCATATGAAAAGGCTCTCCTCTTTCAGGTCCGTCTCATAATCTGCAAAACAGTTGGCCAAAGACACTCATCCATGACCCCACATTCAACGAACCCTTTGTGACTCAGTGATGCGCAACGTTCGAGGTCTCGAAATTGGGCACTGTCTTTCTGGAAAACCAAGAACGCTCTGTCGACGACCAAACGCGCGACTAAGTGGCCAAGCTATCTGAACTTGATTGGCATGCGGGCCTAGGTATTCCGTGTTGTTTGAAAGGGGCGGGTCGGTTCGGCGGGTTCGTCGTTGGGAATAATGCAACGCGCCATGATTTTGAGCGCAGTGTTATGCCCCTAGAGGACCAGTTGCAGACCTTTTGTTTGATCGCTCATCGCAAACTCGATCACTGCAGGCGTGCAGGCGCGGGGGCAGAGGCGCGCCGACGTCTGAGCCCCCGCGAACACCAAGTCATGGAGTTCATCGCCGCCGGACAGCGCCCCAAGGCCATCGCGCAGGCCTTGTCGCTTAGCGAGGCCAGCATTCGCCTCTATACCCAAAACGCACGTATGAAACTGGGGGTAACGACAAATGCAGAGGCGATCAATCTGATGCAGGAAGACGTCTAGGAGGTGTCTTGTCTTGCAACAAAAACAGGAGACACGGCTTTTCATGGCTGCCATTCAAATAGCCCAATCTCCCCACCGTGTCGCAGAATCTGGGTGAGATCAGTTTCGTACCTGTCATGACAGTCCAAAGCAGTCGTAGCGCCAAAAAGTCGTTCTGTGATATTTGCCGATCCCAGCACCGTGCGGCATTGATCAAGCGGCGGACGGAGCTGTCGCTCGCAGCCATGCGGTCCAGGTGACTCCCGAGTTAAATCATTGGCGTGCCACTTCAGCCGGGAAGCTCGTCGATCTTTTCGATGGAGGTCAGGTCATGGTCCCAGTTCGCGCGACTGGAATAACAGATGTGCGCGTTGGGTTGTATGTCTATCCGGCTGTCGAGCGAGCCTGCCGGCACCACAAGCAAACCAAGCTCAGGCAGAGCAATTGGCAGCGCGGACCCACATTCAGAGCAGAAACTCTTTGTGTGGCGCGTACCGGAGAGCCGAAACGTCTTGATACTTTCTTCACCTGATAGCCAAGTGACCGTGGCAGTGGTCGAAAACAAGTTCGCAGAATGTGCCGAACCGCTGTCCTTGCGGCAGCGGGAACAGTGGCACAGGAAAAAGCTCTCGAAAGCTCCCGATATGTGGAAACGCACAACACCACAAAGGCATTCTCCAGCGATCAGATTGTCTGCCATTCCTACTCCCCTCAACCGGCAAGCCCCTATCGCCAGCCAATTGCATTTTCATTAATCTGATGTAGCCGTGTGCTGGAGCGCAGTCAAAGGGGCTAGCTGCTGCCAGGTAGCGGTCCGCACTGAGAAATCAGCACCAACCTGCCACTGGTCAGTGGAGATCGGTGCAAGCCAGCCAAAACTCGACATTCGTACCCAGCGCGGCGAAAACCAATCTACTGGCGCGAAATAGCTCAGCGGCGAACGGTCGCTTACGAATTCTCGATGAGCCGGTCCGTCGATGCGGTTAATGTCATTGCTGGTTACCATCACGCTACCACGCGACGTGAACAGCGCCATACGAAGCCCCTGTTCTGTCGACTCTCTGGGATAGCTCAGCGGACTTCATCATTTCTCACGGGTCCATTTACTTGCTCGATACGCTGTCGATCAGACTTCGCTTGCGGAATTCCGTGGGCGACATACCTTGCAAAGACCGAAAAGCTCGATTGAATGGTCCGATGGACGAAAAGCCTACGTCGTAGGCGACGCTTTGAATTGGGTAGTCTGATCTCATCGGATCGGTCAAAATGTGCTTCGCTTGTTCGATACGATAGCTGTTCACGAAACTCGGGAAATTGCGGAACCCAAGCTCTTTGTTGATCGCACGTCTGAGGCGATGTTCTTGGGTTTCGAGATGCACGCAGAGTTGCGCGATGGTGAGGCCTTCCTCCCTCCAGAGTCCCGCTTCCATCGCGGCTCTTGCTCGACCAGCCAAGATCTCGTCGCCGGGTGACTTGTGGGCGGTCTGATTTGACGCCTCAGGCTTCGATGGCCAAACCTCCGAAACGGGTCGAACCGCCCACACCAGGAACGCCATCGCGAGACAAACAAAGGCGGCGGCATGGATCGCGAAGACCCAATTCGGGAGGTCGTCATCTTTCCCGGTAACTTCCAGGCCGGTGATCACAATAACCGCTGCCGCCATCATCAACAGGAACCACTTTCGAAATCGTCGACGCTCTTCAACAAGATCATGTGTACCGCTCGCGGCTACCACGATCGCGAGATGGCTGAACAGGATGATAACCGCGATGCCGCGCGCGAGGTCCGCAAAGGGCACCGCCGACGGAAGCCATGCGCCGACGATCACAACGAGCGCGACCGCAATTTGCCACCGTGTAAAGCTCACCTCGTCGACGAAAAGCTCGTGCGACGCCCAGTAGCCTAGGACGGGAACTAACCCTGCCAGCCCAATAAGGATGACGGCTGCATAACCTTCTGGCACCCGGACGTGAGGGGACGACACAAACAGATAGCAGCACAACCCAACACAGAACGCGGCAACCGATACAGATTTTCGAGATAACATGAGCCGAATTGAGAAGATTATCGCGCATGCCAACAGGATCGCGACTGTGCCACCGCGCAGGCTGACGTCAATTATGCTCCAAATTTCATTCATGCCACATGGACACATGCGGGACGTCAAGCCGTCAACACGGCGTCGCTGATCAATTCTGAAAAATGCCGGCCGATTCCGAGATTTCCTAGGCGATTTCAGAAATCGGCGCGCGCTGCGGATGCGGAAAGGTCCAAGTCTCAAACAAACATTGGAGCGAACAAATGAACCAGATTCTCGATGCCGCCAAGGGGCTTCTGTCGCTGTACGTCGACGTGTTTGGGGGAGATCTTTTACGCTACTTCCTCGGTGCCGGAGGCGTTTTCCTAGCAATCAATCTCGCGATGTCCCGTCAGCTTGCGAGCCAGAAAATCGGTGAGCGAAAGATCCCCGCAGGCCAGATGTCCCGCGAGATACGCGCTAGCCTGCGCACTGTCGCCATTTTCGCGGCAACCGGGACGGTGATTGCCCTCGGGGCCCGAAGCGGCGCGATGACGGTGTATCCGCACGTCTCAGACTACGGGATCGCGTATTTCTGGGTCAGCACGGCGCTTCTGATCGTCCTTCACGACGCGTGGTTCTACTGGACCCATCGGGCGTTGCACTATCCTCCGCTCTTCCGCCGGTTCCACCGTCTGCATCATCGCTCGAAGCGCCCGACGCCCTTTACATCCTACAGCTTCGATACCGGCGAGGCCGTTGTGAACGGGATCTACCTGCCGTTGATCCTGCTCGTGCTGCCAGCCCATCCTTTGGCGCTTCTGATCTTTGTCACGCACATGATGCTGCGCAACGCCCTTGCTCACTGCGGCTACGAGGTGTTCCCCGCACGAGGGGACGGACGCCCCCTGTTCGGCTGGATGACCACGGTCACGCATCATGACATTCATCACGCCTGCGCGGGCAAGAACCTAGGCTTCTATTTCACATGGTGGGACCGCTGGATGGGCACAGAGCATCCGGCCTATCTCGACGCCTTCAAGGCAGTTGGAAAGCCAGTTTCAGTCGGCTCCGTCCGGTTGGGCGCCGTGCTCTTCATCCTGTTTCTCGGTTTGGGAGCCGGCGGCGCGCTCGCTGCAGATCTGAAAGGCCGGTATGCAGCCCCGGGGCTTGCGGCCATCATTGAGTTCAATCCTTGTAAGGCGTCTCCGGACAGGCGGTGCGGTACGCTTGTCTGGCTGTGGGATGCCGATGAGATGTCGCATGCCGAGGTTGGCGAAATCATTATGCCTGACCTTGAGTTTGATGGTCAGAAGTGGGTCGGACGACTAAGAAGTCCACAGAACGGATGGGTGTTCAAAGGAAAGGTGGTGCCAGTCGGCCGCGCCCAGCTTCACCTGAAGGGGTGTGCCGGACCAATCTGCGCGCAGCAGACCTGGTGGTCAGTAGGTTACCTGGCGAAAGTTCTTGGCGATGGTTCCTGAGTTTGTTGCCTCGCTACTCTTGGACAGGCCTAACTTTGTGGAGCCCCCAAAAATCGGACATGAGGTTGCCAAAAGCCATAGGCCTTCGGGCGCCTCCGTTGGACATCTCTACGACGCTCTCGCGCCAGACTACGATCGCCGCCATGCCCGATGGCTCAGGTACGCAGGAGGAGAGGCTCAAGCGGCCGTTGAGGGCGCAGTCCGTGCGCTCATCGGACCAAACACCGAAATGCTGGATGTCGGCTGCGGCACGGGGCGGTTCATTCGGCGTCTGATCGATGATGGACTTGTGCCACATCGCGTTACGCTACTCGACGTTTCCGGCCGGATGCTCAGTTACTCCAACGATCTGCCGGTCACGCATGTGAAAGCGCCGATGGATCGGATCCCCATTTCAGACGGCAGCCTCGACCTTGTAACTTGCCTGTGGGCACTGGAGACGATTGAGGATCGGCCTGCTGCCATTCGCGAAATTCTCAGAGTTTTGAAGCCAGGGGGATGGGCGTGTTTCGCTTTCTGTGCCGACAAGAGTTTCTGTTCGCCTATGGGGCGAATTTTGCGGCGTTCAGTTGAGCGTCTTGGAGCCGGCAGCTTCCTCCAGAGCGATGAAATCATCACGAACCTTTCGGCAATGAGAGACGTCGCTGTACGGCAAATTCCCTGTGGAGGACCAGCTACCGCTTTGCTCTGCCGTCGCGGCGACACGGAATTAAGGCAAGGCTAAATCGCGATCATTCGTGCGTCATGCAGCATCGATCACCAACGGGATGTGCCGGCTGCTTCACCCGGCAAGCTAGGCCTTGCGGACTTCTGCACACAGGAAAAGCAGTTTGAATCTACAGGCGCTGCACCGGGTTCGCTCCAAGCTGATGGCACGCCGCACCGCCACGATCAGTCAAATCCGCGCGTTCTTTTAAGCAAGGTATCACTGGGCACTCGGGACGGCATAAAATCAGTGCTCGTTTGAGGCGGTCCTTGAACACCGACGCGACGAAATCTCATCACACATGCACTCAATTTTGAGGGGCTCTACAGCGATTTCCCCTGGCTCTCCGAGTGGCCCAAAGCGATCTCGTCGCAGATCGAAGAGATCAGCCGGTCTGAAAAAACAGTGCTAACACTGTGACCATTTCGGGGATTGGTCCGCTTATCTCAACAGCCATTATCGCCGCCATTGATAAGGGCGAGGTATGTAATCGTGGTCGGGAATTCGCCACCTGGTTTGGCCTTGCGCCGCACCCGTTCAGCACCGATGGACCGACAAATCTTGGCCGGATCAGCAAACGTGGCAACGGTTATCTGTGGATGCTGTTGGTGCAGGCCGTCAATGTCATTCTGATGCGCCCACACCATAGGGGTGCGCTTAGATTAGGGCCATGGCTTCGAGGCGTTGTCGCAAGCTTGCCGCAAAACGAGGCTGCGGTCGTATTGCCAACAAATTGGCCGCACAGCCTGAAGTGCTCTGCGCTACGGCACTAGGTACGCGGTCAACAGAGATGTGGCTTTGGGCACGATCTGAAGTCCCCAGAAACTGAGAGCCCAAATGATTGTTACCGATCTAGTTAACAATGAGATCAAGGAGCCTGCATACCCCACAATGGCCATGGCTCGCGGGTCGACAAACAGGTCGTATAGAAATCAGCGACTTCCGCAAGCCACGCCAAAATCTCAGCTGCACACAGCAACCGGTGCATACATTGTGCTCACTGCTGCCATGCGGCGGCGCAGCGCCGAGAAACCGGCATCAGTCTGCGCCAGCGGCCCGCAATCGGCCCATAGCGCATCAGTCCAGCTCTCTTCCGCTTGCCCACGATACGCAAGCCCGCGGCCTGGTGAAGGGCAAGGCTGGCGGTGATCTCGGGGGGGCACCTGCGCAACCAGCGTCCAGTGGTCCGTTGGCTCCTACGCAAGGGCCGGTGCAGTTAATTGTCTAGTTGCCGGCAGCCGATTCCTTGGTCATGACGGTTCGCCGTGACATAGATCGAAACCTCCCCGACGCCGCGACAGACCTCGCGCGCGAAGGTCGGGCGAACCCCGGCCCAATCGGCGATGCCAACGCTGTCTTCGGCCAGAAGAGCCGCCCCCCGTTCATTGACGGAACCGGCCTGCAAACTGCCCCGGTCGTGCGGGGGATGGCGAAACGACGCGTGCCCCGCCGCCAGCCCGTCGGCCGGGGCTGGTGCGCAAAAAGTCATCGGTGTCATGGCCATATGGCCAAGGCTGCGAGCAGAACGGCCATGCCCACCAGCGCCTGCACGACCGCCCCGCCTGTCAGGATACGGATCACGCGTGCTTCGCTCTGCTCGGTTTCCAGCGCATCCCGGCGGACCAGCCAGTAGAAACTGTCATTGGGCAGGATCGCGATGAAGGATCCGAGGCAGATCGCAAAGACGGCGGCGATCCCGTTCACACCGCTTGTCATCACGATGGGGGCGGCGACCGGCGCGATTGCGGCGAATGTGGCCATGGACGATCCCTGTGCCAGTTTGAACAGGACCGTGAGCGCAAAAAGGGCCACAAGGGTCAGCATCCCGCTTCCGCGGGGGACCAGCCCGTCCAGCGTCACCAGCCCGGTGAAGGCCGCACCCAAGGCACTGGCCGCGCCGATGACCAGCAGCAGTGAGCCTGTCCTTCGCACGGCGCTGTCGAGGCAGCCGCGCCGCGCGCCCGATGGCGTTTGCAGCAGTGCCAGGACCGCAGCGGCGGTCAATGCCCCCTTGGGCAGGAGGAGAAAATCAACAAGTCCCCACCCCGTGCTGCCGATGATGCCGCCCGCGATCAGAAGTCCCGTCATCAAAAGGAAAGGTGCAAAGGTGATCAAAAGGGTTCCGGCCGCGGCATCCGCAGGCCTTTTGGAACCTGCGTGCGAATCCACGCGCGCGAAGCGGCCCCAGATCACGCCGGCGGCCCACACCGGAAGGGTCAGCAGCACACCGCAGATCAGCAGCGTCACGGGCTCGGCTCCGGCCGCGCCGGTCATGCCTAGCCCCGTGGCCACGATCAGCGGACCGGCGGGATAGAGCAGCTTGAACCCGGCATAGGATCCGAAGGCCACGTCGAGCTTCAACCGACCGGCCGCCGGAGACAGCGCGGCATAGGCGGTATCGGGGCAGATCATCCCACCCCCCGCCAGCGGCGAGGCCAGCGCCGCCGTCCGGCCCGCCGCCGCGGACCCGACATTGCGTTGCGACAGAGCCGCGGCCAGCGTGAAGGAGGGCAGCAGGATCAGCGCGAATTCTCCAAGGGCGCGGCCGAAGCCGGTGTTGATTTTCGCGATCACCTCATCTGCCCCCATGCCGCCCGCGAAGCCCAGAGCCAACGTCAGAAGGACCATCCATATGACCAGAGGCAAGTCCGGCAAATGCCGTTTCAGGTCGAGGGTTGCGGTTTTGGTGGAAGGAAAGTCGGTCATGTTAAGTGCTTTATGTTGCTTGAGTTGAAATCATGCTACCTTCGCGCGACAGTTCACCAAAATGAGAAAACATGAGGACCAGCATGCCTTCTGCTCATGCCAGACCGCCTTTGAGATCCCTGCAGATGTTCGAGACCGCCGCACGCCATGGCAGCTTTACCGCGGCTGGCGAAGAGCTTGGCATTACGCAAAGCGGCGTGTCGCGACAGGTCTCGGACCTGGAGGCAACCCTCGGTGTCGCCCTGTTCGTTCGAAAAGGTGCGAGATTGACCGTCACACCGACGGGAGAGCGTCTTGCCGGTCAGTTGTCCGACGCCCTGTCCAGAACCTGGTCCGCCGTGGCCGATGCGCGGCGTTCCGATCAGGTCGTCACATTGTCGATGCTGCCTTCAGTGGCGGCACGCTGGTTTGCGCCGCGGCTTGGCACCTTTCTGGCGGAGAACCCCGGAATCGACCTGCGCATCACGGCCTCACGGCATCTGGTGGATTTCGCGGCCGAGGGAGTCGATGCCGCGATCCGCTATAGCCCGTCGCCCGCGCATGATCTGGAGGCGCTGAAGCTCGGGATCGAAACCGTGCGTCCGGTCTGTTCACCGGACTACCAGCGAACGCTAGATTTGAACGCACCAGACGATCTCTGCCGCGCCACATTGCTCTGCGGCGATATCCCCGAAGACTGGCCTGCCTGGTTCAGGGCGGCCGGCTGCGAGAGCCCGCCGCCACCCGGCCCACGCCTCGGCGACGATGGTGCAATCCTGCAGGCCGCCGTAGAGCGCCAGGGCGTCGCCCTCGGACGGTCGCTGCTCGTGGCGGATGACATCGCCGCCGGGCGGCTGATCGCACCATTCGATATTTCTCTGGAAGCAAGTCACGCCTATTGGTTCGTTCAGCCTAAGGGCATTCCCCCAACCCTGGCAATCGAATCCGTAAAAGCATGGCTCGTGGAACAATTCGCAGCTCGGGATTGACTGTCGATATACGGCCGCGTGCCGCGGAAACCCGGTTTATGCGCGTTCCTGTCATCGACCAAGGGTGGGTCTGAACCGTTCTTCAATGCCTAGGGCTGGTTGGCATTCTAGCTCACAGGTGACGTGCCGCGACGATGAGGTGCTGCGAGTGCGGTCGTCGGTTTGCAGCCCGCATCCAGCAGCCGTGCACGATCCTAGGCGTCGGCCCGGTGAAGTCATCGGCCATTGCCGCCACTGGGCCGACGCTTGGCAATTCAAAAAGGGCCGCCACCTGAACACCTGGCACTTCAAGGTCGCCAGACTGCATCCTGGCCCACGCGAGTGATGCTGCTTGATAGGGTCTTGAACTCGCCTCTGATGTAGCTCGCGAACCGCTTGACCGAGGGGCGCATCGGCTTTGCTTCATTGCAAAGTATACCCAGATGCCGGTCCGGATCACCAATGCGGATGGGCAGCGCGCTCACTGACTTCAGCCGCCGCATCATGAACACGACGGAAAATGGCAGCACCGTAAGCGCATCGGATCCCGTCAGGATACTCACCACAGCGCTGAGGGAGCCGCCGGAGAAGCTGACCTTGAAGTCCTTGACCCCGATCCCTTCAAGCACAGCGCGCAGATCGTGATACAGCGGGCTGTCTGCCGGCGGCGCGATCCAGGAGTACTGCGCAATTTCTGGCAACCTAACTGCCCCGCGCCGGACCAGCGGGTGCCCAGCCCGGCAGGCGATGACGTTGCGCCCGGGCAGGATCTGGTCAAAGGAAAACCCCTCAGGAATTGACGCCTGCCGCATCGGCAGAATGGCCAGGTCAAGGATCCCTTCCCTGAGCTTCGGTATCAGGTCGCCTGGGTAGCCGTAGCTCTGGTCGATACGCACACCCGGGTAGCCCATCTGAAACTCCGCGATCATGGGCGAGATCACCCCGTCGAGGAACACCGGCGTGCCGGCAACCCGCACTGCGCCGCTTTTGCCGCGCTGGAATTGTTCCAGAACCACACCGCTGCGGCGCACTGCATGAAAGACCTTCCTGCCTTCCTCGGCCAGGGCAAGGCCCAACTCGGTCGGCTGCAGCGGGCGCTTTCCAGGCTCAAACAAGGGGGCGCCGACGCGCTCCTCTAGCATCGCAAGGGATCGCGACAGGCTGGGTTGCGACTTGCCAAGCAGCTCTGCCCCTTCAGTCAATCCGCCGCGATCAACGATAGCAAACAGCAATTCAAGGTGACGAGGATCGATCTTCATACCGAAAGGTTATATTAACGCCCTCAAGTTCGATCAAGTTCGAAAAATTATCCATCATGTTGGTGTCACACCTGGTTTGGAGGCACCCGGCATGTTCGACACTGCAAAATACGGATCAGATCAGGCCGTCATCTTTGAGGCGGGACTGCACCGCGCCTTGGCCCGTCATGTGTCTGTGTTGGATGCCAATCGCGTGCTGGTGCTGACCACACCGCATCAATCGGATCTCGGGCTGGAGCTGGCGGCGCAGCTGGGCGCCAAGGCGGCAGGTGTGTTCTGCCGCGCCGCAATGCACACGCCGGTCGAGGTGACCGAGGAAGCCTTGGCCCATCTACAAGATGTCGGTGCGGACACTGTGCTGGCGGCCGGAGGCGGTTCGACCATCGGGCTTGGCAAGGCGCTGGCTCTGCGCAGCGGCGTCACCCAGATTGCCCTGCCCACGACTTATGCCGGCAGCGAATGCACACCGATCCTCGGCCAGACCGAGACCGGGGTGAAAACCACGATAACCGACGAGAACCTGCGCCCTGCCACGGTGCTTTATGATCCGGAACTGGTGGCAACCCTTCCGGTGCCTTTGACTGTGACCAGTGCGCTCAATGCCATGGCCCATGCCGTCGAGGCGCTCTATGCGCAGGACCGCAATCCACAATCGACCGAACTGGCGCTGACCGGGCTGCGCAGCTTTGCCGGCGCCCTGCCGCGGGTGCTGGAGGATCCGGCCGGTCTGGAAGCGCGCCTGGCCACGCAACAGGCCGCTTGGGCCTGCGGCACGGTTCTGGGCCAAGTCGGCATGGCGCTGCATCATAAGCTTTGCCATACGCTCGGCGGCAGTTTTGGCCTGCCGCATGCCGAAACCCATGCCATCGTTCTGCCGCATGCCACCGCCTATAACGCCGCTGCCGTACCGGACCTGCTGGCCCCCGTCACCGGAATTTTTGGCGGTGCTGATCCAGCAACCGCCCTGTGGCAATTTGCCAAGGATCACGGCGCACCGATGGCCCTGCGCGACTTCGGACTGGCGGAGGCCGATCTGGACCGCGCTGCCGATCTTGCAGTGCAGAACCCCTATTGGAACCCGAATGAAATCACCCGGTCCGGCATCCGGGATCTGCTGGCGCGCGCCTGGGGAGGAGACGCGCCGATTATCTGAACCAAGAGCTGTCACCAGGGAGGAGACCCCATGATCACCCGCCGAACATTGCTGAAAACAGGCGCCGCCGCCGGGCTGCTGAGCACAAGCGGCCTCGCCGCGCCCGCCTTGGCCCGGGGCGCAAAAATCAAACTGGGCTATGTCAGTCCGCAATCCGGCCCGCTCGCCGCCTTCTCCGAAGCTGACCGGTTCATCCTCGACGGTTTCGCCGCAACCGAAGCAGGTCAGAATTTTGAAGTCATCGTCAAAGACAGCCAGTCGAACCCGAACCGTGCGGCGGATGTGGCGCGCGAGCTAATCGTGGATGACGGCATTAACCTGATGCTGGTCGCCTCCACACCGGAAACCACCAACCCGGTTGCCACCACCTGCGAGGCTGAGGAAATCCCCTGCATCTCCAGCGTCGCCCCATGGCAGCCGTGGTTTGCTGGCCAGCAGGGCAACCCCGGCGATCCCGGTTCGTGGGAACGGTTTCATTATGCTTATCACTTCTTCTGGGGGCTGGAGGACATCGTCGCGGTCTTCAACGCCATGTGGAGCCAGCTTGACACCAATAAATCCGTCGGCGCGCTGTATCCTAACGATGGCGACGGCAATGCCTGGGGCGACCCGGTCCTGGGCTTCCCGCCGGTGCTGGAGCAGGGTGGCTACCGCCTGACCGACCCGGGGCGCTATCAGAACCTGACCGATGATTTTTCTGCCCAGATCAACGCCTTCAAACAGGCCAAAGTAGAAATTGTGACCGGGGTGCCGATCCCACCAGATTTCACCACCTTCTGGACCCAGGCCAAACAGCAGGGTTTTGCCCCCAAGGCTGCCTCTATCGGCAAGGCGGTCCTTTTCCCGCAGGCGGTCGAAACCCTGGGGGATGCCGGCCACAATCTCAGCTCTGAAGTCTGGTGGTCCCCGAACCATCCGTTCAGCTCCTCGCTGACCGGCCAATCTGCAGCTGGTCTTGCCCATGGTTTCACCGCCGCAACCGGACGGCAGTGGACCCAGCCGATCGGCTTTGTCCATGCGCTGTTTGAGATGGCCGCTGATGTGATGTCCCGCGTAGACGATGCCGCTGATGCCGATACGGTATCCGGCGCCATCGCCGCCACCGACCTTGCCTCTATCGTCGGGCGTATCGCCTTTGACGGCACTGGTTTGCCGTCGTTTGCGCAGGCGAATGTGGCCAAGACACCACTTGTGGGCGGCCAATGGCGACTGTCGGAAAGCGGCACCTATGACCTTGTGATCGTTGACAACTCCACCGCGCCTGAGGTGCCGGTGGGCGGCGTGATGGAGCCCATCTCATGATGCTGAAAGGAACCGCGCTTTGCCGCATCGGCGCGATAGAGCGGGTGGAGCTGCTGACATGACCCTTCTCTCATTGCAGAACGTATCGAAAAGCTTCGGTCAGCTGAAAGTGGCTGATGACGTCACCTTCGAAGTTCCGGCCGGCCAGGCGCTCGGCATTATCGGGCCCAATGGCGCCGGAAAGTCGACGCTTTTCAATCTCATTACCGGCAATCTGCGCAGCGACGCAGGAACCATCCGGTTTGATCGGCATGACCTGACCAAAGCGCCCGCCATGCAGCGCTGTTTCGCGGGTGTTGGCCGGTCCTTCCAAGTGCCGCAGCCCTTCGACAACATGACTGTATTCGAGAACCTGTTGGTCGCCGCCACCCATGGCCGCAAGGCCCCCGAACGGGACGTGCAGGCCGACTGCGCTCGCATACTTGGCCAATGCGGGCTGCTGCAGGCCGCCAATCAACCGGCGGGCGGGCTTGCTCTGCTGCAACGCAAGCGACTGGAAATGGCGCGCGCCCTCGCGACCAATCCCAAGCTGCTCCTGCTGGACGAGATCGCCGGCGGTTTGACCGAGGCCGAATGCCTGTCCCTCGTTGACACCATCCGCAGCGTCCATGCGCGCGGCGTCACCATTATCTGGATCGAGCATGTTCTGCATGCGCTCACCTCGGTGGTAGAGCGGCTTTTGGTGCTAAATTTCGGCAAGGTGATCGGTCTCGGCGCGCCTGACGACATCATGAACCGGGCCGAGGTCCGGGAGATCTATCTGGGGGCCGGTGTCTGATGCCCATTCTGGAAACACGCGGCCTTACCGCCCACTACCGTGACTTTCAGGCGCTTTTCGGCATCGACCTGCGGCTGGACGAAGGGGAAACCCTTGCCATAATCGGCGCCAACGGAGCGGGGAAAACAACCCTGATGCGGGCGCTGGCAGGTATACTGCCATCGACCCCCGAAATGGTGCATCTGGCGGGTCGGCCTGTGGGGGCGCTCAGCGCTGATCAAATCATGCCTCTGGGTCTTGCGATGGTGCCGGAGGGGCGCAAACTGTTTCCATCTCTCTCTGTCGAAGAGAACCTGCTGATCGGTAGCTATGGGCGCAAGATTCAAGGATACTGGAGCCTTGAGGCGATCTACGACTTGTTCCCGATCCTTGCGGAGCGGCGGCACAGCCCCGGCACTGCCCTTTCAGGCGGGCAACAGCAGATGGTCGCCATTGGCCGCGCGTTGATGTCGAACCCCAAGGTTCTTTTATGTGATGAGATCAGCCTCGGCCTGGCGCCGGTGGTGATCCGCGACATCTATGCCGCCGTGCCGAAAATCCAGCAGAGCGGCGCCAGCCTGATCGTGGTGGAGCAGGATATCGGCCAGGCAATGGCAGCCGCTGACCGGGTCTGCTGCATGATGGAAGGACGCATCACCCTTGAAGGGAAGCCAGGCGACCTGCGCCGCGAAGATATCCACGCAGCCTATTTTGGAGCCGCCGCATGATCTGGGTCGACACGATACTGCAGGGCATCCTGCTGGGCGGGCTTTATGCGCTTTTTGCGGCTGGTCTCAGCCTCGTTTTCGGGATCATGCGGCTGGTGAACCTGGCACATGGCGACCTGATTGTATGCGCAGCCTACCTGATCCTTGTCTTGGTAACGCTTTTGGGACTACCGCCAATTGTGGCGGCGCTGGTGGCCGCACCGGTGATGTTCGCAGCTGGTTGGCTGCTGCAGATGCACCTGCTGAACCGAACGCTGGGAACAGATATCCTGCCGCCACTGTTGGTGACATTCGGACTGTCCATCGCTCTGCAAAATGCCCTATTGGAAGGGTTCAGCGCCGATAGCCAGCGCCTGCCGGCGGGGGCGATCTCCACCGCCTCGGTGAAGCTGGGCGATCTCAGCATTGGGGTATTGCCGCTCCTGACCTTTGCCTCGGCCGTCCTGGTGATCGTGGGGCTGAACCAGCTGTTTTATCGCACCGGGCTGGGTCGTGCCTTCCGCGCAACTTCGGATGATGCGGTCACGGCAAGCCTGATGGGCATCCGTCCCGGGCGTATCTTTGCCACGGCCACAGCAATAGCCATGCTGGTGGTGACGCTGGCGGCGCTCTACCTGGGCATGCGGGCGAATTTCGACCCTGCGATCGGACCTGCCCGTCTGATCTATGCCTTTGAGGCCGTGATCATTGGCGGCCTTGGCAGCCTTTGGGGCACTCTGGCCGGCGGCATCATCATCGGTGTTGCACAGACGATGGGTGCCGCGGTTAACCCCGAGTGGCAAATTCTGGCCGGACATCTGGCCTTCCTCCTCGTGCTGCTAATGAAGCCGCGCGGGCTGTTTCCAAGGACGGTGGACTGATGGCTGATCTGACACACTCTCTGGCCCAATCTGCGGCACTTCCTGCGACGGCACCGCTCCGCGTAACGACTCGGACAAGGGCGTCCGACCTGTTCGGCCTGCTGGCCTGCGGCGCGGTCCTTCTGCTGGCGGTTTTGCCATTCTTTGCCGGGCGCGGGCTGATCCAGGATCTCTTCTTCATAATGACCATGCTGGTGCTGGCACAGCTTTGGAACCTGCTCGCAGGCTACGGCGGCCTGGTCAGCATTGGTCAGCAGGCCTTTGTCGGCATCGGCGCCTATGCGATGTTCGGCGGCGTTATCATTGCAGGCATCGATCCGATCGCTGCAATTCTGCTGGGCGGGCTGGCGGCGGCCGCCCTTGCGGTGCCAATGGGTTTTTTCGCCTTTCGACTCGCAGGCGCCTATTTCGCCATCGGCACCTGGGTCTTGGCCGAGGTGGCGCGGCTGCTGCTTGCGCAGGTTAAATCACTCGGCGGTGGCACCGGCACCTCTCTGCCCCGCAGCGCGACCCGCGAGATGTGGGCCACCGGCTGGATCAAATCCGCGTTAGATGTGAAGAGCGCCGCCGCGCGCGATGTCCTCACCTACTGGTTGGCGCTGCTGCTGGCGGTGGTGGTTATCGCAGCAATCTATGCGCTTCTGCGTTCGCGCCGCGGCCTGGCGCTCTCAGCCGTGCGCGACAATCCGGAGGCTGCGAAATCCGTTGGCGTTGATGCTGGCCGGATCAAATGGATGGTGTTCCTGGCCGCCAGCTTTGGCACCGGGCTTGCAGGGGCGCTTATCTATGTTCAGAAAGCCCGCATCAGCCCTGATGCCGCCTTTAGCGTGACCGATTGGACGGCTTACGTGATATTCATCGTGGTGATCGGCGGCATCGGCACCATCGAGGGCCCGATCCTGGGCGTACTCATCTTCTTCGCATTGCAATCGCTGCTGGCGGACTTTGGCAGCTGGTATCTGTTCACGCTTGGTCTTATCGGAATCGCCGTCATGCTCCTGGCCCCTCGTGGCCTATGGGGGCTTTTCTCCGACCGGACCGGCATTCAGCTTTTTCCCGTTCAGCGGCGTCTGAACGGCGGCACACTCAAGGAGGATTAATCATGGCTGAGATCGAAACCGACGTGCTTATCATCGGCACCGGGCCTGCGGGCTCCGCAACAGCGGCGCTTCTGTCAAGCTACGGCATCGCAAATATGGCGATCAACCGCTACGGCTGGCTGGCCAGCACCCCCCGCGCCCATATCACCAACCAACGCACGATGGAGGTGCTGCGCGATCTGGGGCAGGATGTCGAAGCCGAGGCTTATATGCATGCGGCCCACCAGGACCTGATGGGCGAGAATGTCTTTTGCGAAAGCCTTGCAGGGGAGGAGATCGGCCGGGTGAAAAGCTGGGGCAACCACCCTCTGTCAAAGGCCGAGCACCTGCTGTCCAGCCCGACGATGATGAATGACCTGCCGCAAACCTTCATGGAGCCGATCCTGTTTTCCACCGCCTGCAAGCGCGGCACCCAAGCCCGGATGAGCACCGAGTATCTGAACCATGTACAGGACGCAGAGGGCGTGACCACCACCTGCCGCGACCGCCTGTCGGGCCGCGAATTCACGGTCCGGTCAAAATACCTTGTCGGTGCCGATGGCGGCAACTCGCTGGTGGCGCAGAACGAAAACCTTGCGATCGAAGGCAAGATGGGCGTCGGCGGGTCGATGAACATCCTGTTCCGCGCGGATCTGTCCAAATATGTCGCTCACCGGCCAAGCGTGCTCTACTGGGTGATGCAGCCCGGCGCCGATGTGGGGGGTATCGGCATGGGGCTGGTGCGCATGGTGCGGCCTTGGAACGAATGGTTGATCGTCTGGGGGTATGACATCAACGAACCCGCACCCGTTGTGGATGAGGCGATGGCAACACAGGTCGCGCGGCAGCTGGTCGGCGACCCGGAGCTAGAAATCGACCTCATATCGGCCAACACATGGACCGTGAACAACGCCTATGCGCCTCGAATGCACAATGGCCGCGTCTTTATCATGGGTGATGCGGCGCACAGGCACCCGCCGTCGAACGGGCTTGGCTCCAATACTTCGATCCAGGATAGTTTCAACCTCGCCTGGAAACTGGCCGCGGTGCTGAATGGCCAGGCCGCGCCTGTGCTGCTGGACAGCTACACCGCCGAGCGCGCGCCGGTTGCCAAGCAGATTGTAACCCGCGCAAATCAGTCGATTAGCGAATTCGGCCCAATCTTTGAAACCCTTGGCATGACCGGTAGCGTCGGCCTGGAGGAGATCCGGTCCAGCGTGGCTGCCCGCTGCGATTCCACGCCCGAGGCGGAAAAACAGCGCGCAGCCATCCGCGAGGCGATTGCTTTCAAGAAGTACGAGTTCGACGCCCATGGGGTGGAAATGAACCAGCGCTATAAATCCGATGCCGTGGTCACCGACGGGCAGATGGAACCGGCATTCGAGCTGGACGCGGAACTGCACTATCAGCCGACCACCTGGCCGGGCGCTCGGTTGCCGCATGTCTGGGTGTTTGACCACGGCACCGGCGAAAAGCTTTCAACCCTCGACCTGTGCGGCAAGGGCGCCTTTACCCTGCTGACCGGCATCGGTGGCGAGGCCTGGGAGGAAGCCGCAGAAGACGTGGCCGCCGAGTTCGGCCTGCAGCTGACGGTGCGCTTGATCGGACCGCGGCGTAAATACGCAGACCATACCGGTGATTGGGCGCGGGCATCGGAAGTTGCCGATTCCGGCTGTATCCTGGTCCGTCCCGACCATCACGTCTGCTGGCGTGCCGAGGAAATGGCCTCGGATCCCAAAGGCGAATTGCGCCGGGTGCTTTCCCGAGTTTTCGGCCGCAGTGCTGCGGCTTCCATGGCAGCGGAGTAACACCATGTTTGATGAACACGAAAACGGCTACTTCACCGAGGAAACCAGCGCCGAGGTTGTTGCCGCCCGCAACGCCAAGGCCGAAGATGAGCGGCTGCGCGATTGCGTCAACATCCTGGTGAAACACATCCACGCCGCCATCAAGGAAATGGAGCCCAGCCAGGAGGAATGGTTCAAGACCATCATGTTCCTGACGGAAACGGGGCACACCTGCGATGACTGGCGGCAGGAGTTCATCCTGCTGTCGGATATCATGGGCGTCTCCATGCTGGTGGATGCGATCAACAACCGCAAACCTTCCGGCGCGTCCGAAAGCACGGTGCTTGGCCCCTTCCACGTGGCTGAGGCACCAGAGTTGCCGATGGGGTCGAATATTTGCCTTGATGGCAAGGGTGAGCCGATGCTGGTCAGGGGCCGGATCCTCGACACGGACGGTACCCCGGTCGCGGATGCCAAGATCGACGTCTGGCAGGCCAATGACGAGGGGTTTTACGATGTGCAGCAAAAGGGCATCCAACCCGATTTCAACCTGCGCGGCGTCTTTCGCACCGGCCCTGATGGCACCTACAGCTTCCGGGCGGTAAAGCCGAAATTCTACCCGATCCCGGATGATGGCCCGGTGGGCAAGTTGCTGCGCTCCCTTGGCCGACACCCCTACCGGCCCGCGCATTTCCATTACATCCTCGAGGCTGATGGGTTTGAGAGTCTGACCACCCACATCTTCGACCCGGATGACCCCTATATCAACTCCGACGCCGTCTTTGGCGTGAAAGAGAGCCTGATGGCCAAATTCGACCTGATCGAAGACCGGGCAGCGCAGCAAGAAGCCGGATTTGATGAGGCCTTCTATCTGGTGGAACATGACTTCGTTCTGGCAAAGGGCTGACCGCATGACGAAACCCTGCATCATCTGTGTCGCGATCACCGGATCCCTGCCGCGCAAGGCGCATAACCCGGCAGTGCCGGTTACTGTCGAAGAACAGATCGAAAGCACCCATGCCGCGTTTGAGGCCGGGGCCAGTATCTGTCACGCGCATGTGCGTAACGAGGACGAGACGCCGTCCTCAGATCCCGAGACCTTTGCACGCCTCAAAGAAGGGCTGGAAAAACACTGCCCCGGCATGGTGATCCAATTCTCCACCGGGGGACGTTCAGGTGCTGGCAAGGAACGGGGCGGCATGCTGCCCTTGCGGCCGGACATGGCGTCGCTTTCGGTGGGGTCAAACAACTTCCCGTCCCGCGTCTACGAGAACCCACCCGATCTGGTGGACTGGCTTGCAGCAGAGATGCTCGTCCATGATGTGAAGCCGGAAATCGAAGCCTTCGACCTCAGCCACATTCACCAGGCCGCGCGGATGCAGGCGGACGGGCGTCTGAAGGGGCCATTATACATTCAGTTTGTCATGGGGGTGAAAAACGCGATGCCTGCCGACCGCGATGTCTTTGACTACTACGTGAAGACAGTGAACCGCCTGTTGCCCAGCGCAGAATGGTGCGCGGCGGGGATCGGTCAGCACCAGCTGACCCTGAACGAATGGTGCGTCGCTGAAGGCGGCCATGCACGGACTGGTCTGGAGGACAACATACGTCTCAGCAAGGACCGGCTCGCGTCGTCAAACGCCGAACTGGTGGCAAGGGTGGCGGCGATCTGTCACCGCCACGGCCGCCCGGTCGCCACTCCGGCCCAGGCGCGGAAGATCCTCGGCTTAACCTGACCGCAAAGCTCCGTTCGGCCAGCCAATGCTGAAGTGATCCGGCAAAACTGGGCAATCGGCATTGCCAAGTTTTCTGACGTGGATTGTGATAGGGGTGAGACCGAGCATTTAGGCGGATATTTCGACTGCATATCCGTCCCACAGGGCAAAGGCGTCAGCTCGGGCGTGGCGATAGGTCAGAGCGGCAAAGTCATAGCGGCGGGGCTGACGAGAATGTCGAGAACGTCTCCCGTTGGCATCGATGGCCCACCCGCTTTTGCCCACTGTCCGTGGCCTAGTCTGTGGGCGAGTTCGATCAGTCTTGCCAGTGGTATAGAATCATCCCATATAGTAAGTTAATCTAACTAACTTAACTGAACGCAGTGTCTGGGCGCTTTCCAAGACTTTGCGATCCTAGACACCAGGGCAGATGTCATGACACAAACCAAACGATTTGAAACCGTAAGGATGCAGGTAAAGAGTTGGTCTGAAACCATAAGCAGCCACACTCAGCGAAGCGCCTTAGTCGAGGAACTCAGGGACGTTTTAACCCCTGTTGTTTTACGACACCTGCCTGAATCTTTGCAAATGTCAAAGACACATCCAGCGATTGACGAATGGATCACATCACGCTCCGCTGAGAGCAACGTAATGCTGGTTCGTGATCGCGCCAGCGATAGACTGCTTGGCCTCTTGATCCTGGCTGAGTGTTCGGAATCCGAATTCCTTACAACGGTTCATTTGGGGTATCTATTTTCAGAAGAGGCTTGGGGAAAGGGATATGCGACCGAACTGATCGCGGGGCTCGTCACCCGGTGCAAGGACGAAGGCCAATCCGTGCAATTATTTGGCGGTGTGGAAAACGGCAATACTGCGTCCTCCAGGGTTCTGCAAAAGAACGGATTTGAGTTGGTGGAAGACTTGTCAGACGCGACAACAGAGATGTTTGGTCTGTATATCCCCTACAACTTCGACAAACTCTATGGATCGACACCTCAGGCTCTTGGCGAGCCAACACAACTCTTTGTCGATTTTTTCAAGCGACACGCAGGCAATCATCTACGTTTATTGGACATTGGCTGCGGCCAAGGTCGCGACGCAATATTTGTCGGGCGCCTTGGGCACCGAGTTGTCGGGGTCGATCTCTCGCCTAATGGCATTCGTGATTTGAACGAAGCAGCACGCCGCGAAAACCTCAGCATTAAGGGAATCGTTTCTGACATCAGGACCTTCGTTCCCGATGGGGAGTTTGATGTGCTTCTTCTGGACCGTACGTTGCACATGCTTTCTGAGAAAGATCGATTGATCGTGCTGAAGCGATTGATCAGCAGCGTGTCAGGCGGTGGTTGGGTTTTGATCTCGGACGAACCTGAGAATATGCAAGGGTTCAAGGAGGTTATCACTTCGAGTACCGACGCTTGGGAGATCGCGCTGGATAGACCAGAAGCTCTGTTCGTTCGGCAGCTTCGTCGAGAATATGGATCAGAATCTGAAGCCTGACTTGGTGAAGCGGTCCTTCGCCAGGCTACGACAGAAATTTCCAAAAGGGCTCAGTGCTGCCGAATGCCAGCTCAGCAAGACCGATGGTTCTGAGGCAAAAGAAGCATCTCGCCAGAGCTTTGGCCAAGTTCTTCAAATCGTGCCGCCCGGGACGACACCATGACGTTCCCTCATTGGCAGCAGATGTTCGTGTGGCAGGTGGCGAAATCTGACTATGGGCCTTTTATACCCAATGCTGCAGCGGTTGATAGGTAACTGTCCGGTCTGCCCGCACCACCGGTGGTCATTGGTGATGGGTAGCGTCCCTTAGCGAGCAATTGGACATTATCGAGGTTTGGCATTCTAATACGCCGACGGAATTGGTCGAAATATGAGAACCAGGTCATCTGCACACAGATGCAGGTGCCGGATGTTTCGGTTGCTCAGGTTGCGCGGCGCTCCACTGTGAATCCCAACCAGGCCTTCAATTGGCGGAAGGAGCCGCCGTCTGCCGCAGCGGCTGATGAAAATCAGAAGTTGCCCGTTACCCGCGAGCCGAAGTTCTGGATGCTGAGCCTGCGTCAGCTCCGCCGGAAGCCGGGGCACAGATAGAGGTGGCGCTTTCCAATGGCCACCGCCTGAAGGTTCAAGGCGGCTTCGATCCCGATCTCGCTCGCCGCTTTAATCCGGGAGCTGGCTTCGTGATCCTGGCTCCTGCGGGCACGAAGACTTGGAAGCCGCTGACTGCTGGGAATTACTCCGCGATTGCAGACCCGTAGAATCCCCATTCCGCTGTGGCGGTAGATATTCCGGCCCATGCTGGATGCGCCCAAAACAACACCTCCCGATCCTGGCAAACTCCGTGAGCCGGCGGAGGGGTTGATTGATCTTGTGAGGGCCCAGGCTCTGAGGGTCACCGAACTGGAACACCAGCTTACAGGGCATAACCGGCACCGGTTCGGATCAAAACCGGAAAGCCTGGATTAGATTCAGCTCCGTCTTGAGGAGGAAGAGACCGCGGCAAGGCAGGTTGCCAGCGAAGATGTTCCCGCCGGTGATACTGAGGGGGCAGAAGTCCAAACCCAAGCGCAAACCGCTGCCGCCCGAAATGTCCCGGATTAATCAGGTTCTGACACTGGGTGAGACCTGCACATGCGGCCCGAAGCTGCGGGCCATTGCCGAAGGTGTGGCGGAGGAGCTGGAATATGTGCCGGGCCGATTTGTTGTGAACCGGATTGTCCGCCCGCGCCCTCTCGGCAGATTTGCTATGCAAAGCGCCTGCCGGACAATACATGGTCTGCCGTGATTGTGAGGGGATCGTTCAATCGGCACTGCGTTCGCACCCAATCGTGCGCGGACGCCCCGGTCCTGGTCAGCAAATGCCGACCACTGCCCCCCAGTACCGCCGATCGCAGTTATACGGACGGGAGAGGATCGATCTGGACCGTTCCCCCCTGGCAATTTGGATTGGCCGGTCTGCGGCACTGCTGGAACCACTGGCTGAAGCGATGGGCCGTCATGTGCGCGCAAGTCCGACCATCTCCTCGGATGATACCCCGATCAACTTGCAGGCAAAAGGCAAATGTGCCACCGCGTGGGTCTGAACCCTTATCCATGATGAACGGCCCTGCGGCGGAGCTGATCCGCCTGCCGCGCTCGGCATCGGCCTCGGACCGATGGCGGCCAATGCCTCACTACCGGCTCACATCAAACTGCAAAGGCGAGCATCCTTCAGCGCATCTGGCCAGCGACAAAGGCCGGATGCATGCGGATAGCTACACCGGCCTCAAAGAGCTGTACCGGTCCGGTGCAATCCGCGAGGTTGCCTGAATGGCGCAAAGCAGGGATCACCCGCGGGGCGCCAGAGCACTCTCACCGGACGGTCAGTTTGTTGACGGCAGTGATGTGCAAAATGGGCTTTTGAGAGTTACCGGCAACGGGAAAGATTCAGAACTCCCGACACGCAATCGCTAGGCATACCGCTCAATTGATCAAAGAGAGCAGATGCGCAGAAATCAATTTCAACTTCGCGTCCAAAAAACCATGGTCATTCCAAGCCCGACCACGATTACTATGGTACGAATGGCCGTTCTCGGAAGCCTTTTTGCGAGCTTTGCGCCGATATAACCGCCGATTGTCGCGGCCACCATCATGATTGTAGCTTCGCGTAAATAGACGATTCCAGCCAGCAAGAAGGTGGCGACAGATGCTCCCGACAGAATGAAGGAGAGCGCGTTCATCAGCCCGTTCATCAGGTTTATGTCGCGATAGCCCAAGCCAGAGAACAGCGCCAGCAATACGATGCCCAAGCCGCCATTGAAATAGCCGCCATATGTGGTCACGGTCAGGATGGTTGTGGTTTTGCCAATGGGGTTCACGCCCTTTTTGCTCTGGGTCCAGCTACGAATGTTCTCGTCAAAGGCAAACAGCAGCGTTGCAAACAGTAAAAGCCAGGGAACGATGAAACTAAAGACCGCGGATGGTGTGATCAGCAACAATATCGCGCCCAATACGCCGCCCACGACGGACAAACCGAGCAGCGCCAAAAGCGCGCCCCGATCAAAGATGCGGAGTTCTTCCATGAACCCAGCAGCACCACTCAGGTAGCCTGGAAACACCGCAACGGCGCTGGTTGCATTCGCGGCGATGGGCGGCACACCAACAAAGACGAGTGCTGGAAACGTCAGGAAACTACCCCCTCCAGCAATAGCATTCAGGACACCGGCAAAGAAGGCCGCGCCTGTGATGATGATAAAATCAATCAGCAAGATCTCCTGATTATAGGGATGGCACGCATCATGGCTCGGTCAATTCTCGCCTGAATGATGCTCTTAGCACCTTCAAATGGCGGCATCCAGCCCAAAGGAGACATTCCTTTTGGCACCGCCGGGCAAGAAGCCCCCAACAGGTCGGGCGGAAACCGGCCATTCGAAGTTAAGTTTACGAATGTCAGGTCCTGAGGTGATTTCCGGCTGGCAGTTGACCACGCCTATGACGAAAAGCTGGCTCTGAACTTCCGCGAAATTGTCTATCCTATGTTTCGCTGCTGCCTGACTGAAATTCTACCATAAGTTGGATTACTAATGTAACGTCGAGCGAGTCAAAAACGGTCAGAAGAGGTGAGGGAAACATGACGGCAGGCCCAATCGACGAAATCGAAGTCTGGTCGAAGAAGCTGGCGCCGTGGCGGCAGGATGCCCTGCGTCGGCTCGCAGTCAGCAATGAGCTATCCGGGGGCGATTTCGACGACTTGTTAGCGATGATCAAGGAAGCGGCCGGTTTTCAGCTCACCACGCCAGTTCCGGCACCCGTTCCTTTCGCCAAGGTGCATTTCGGCGGCGGAAAGCGAAAGCCGATCGTGCTCAAGAGCATTGCCAATGTGCAGAATGTTAATCGGCTCGTCGCGAAGGCAAGACTTGATTTTTGCCCTAAGGCGCTGACCGTAATATACGGTCGCAACGGTAGTGGTAAAAGCGGCTTTGTGCGCATCCTGCGCACCGCGTGCCGGACCCGCGTTGAGAATCCCGCCAAGCTGAAGGTCCTATCCGACGTCTATGGCGGCAGTACTGTGCCGCAGTCGGCCGAAATCATCATCGATGCGGGCAAAGGCGACACGCCGGTCGTTTGGACGGCGGGAATGATAGCGGCACCAGAGCTCACGCCAATCGCGGTGTTCGATACACTTTCCGCGCAGCTCTATGTCGATGGCGGTAGCCAAATACGCTACTTACCCTTTGGCCTCGCGCTTCCGCACCGTCTTAATAGCGTCTGCCTCAAGCTCAAAGAATCCCTCGACGCAGAGCGGTTAGCAGTCGTAGGAGACAAGGCAAGCCTCACGGAGATCATCTTCCCAGTCCAGCGTGACACGAAGGCCCAGTTATTTGGCCGCGAGTTGGACAGGGCTACAACCGATGCCAAGATTGACGACGCAGCCAAATTCTCAGCAGTGGATCAAGAACGCCTCGATGAGATTGCGGCGATCCTGTCGGCAGGTTCGGCGGCAGTCGCAGACTTGACCGCACTTATCGGATGGGTCGAGTCGATCGCAGACGAATGCGAAACCGCTGCGACTGCCTTTTCGGACACCGCCCTGTTTGGGTTCACGACCTTGCGCAATAGTGCCGTCACCGCGCGCCAGACAGCGCAATTGTCGGCAAGCGCTCTTTTCACGGACGAGCCGCTGCCCGGCGTGGGAAGCGAGAGCTGGCGCGCGCTGTGGGCCGCAGCGCGCGACTATTCGGTGAGCGATGCATATGGCAGTGCCGAGTTCCCAGTCACTAAGACCGAATCCGGTCCGGCAAACTGCGTTCTTTGTCAGCAACCGCTGCTTCCCGAGGGCACCGCACGGTTGCAACGTTTCCAGAAATACATGGACGATACACTCGACGTCGCCGCCACGAAGGCCGAGAAGGCGGTCACCGATGCCGTAGACGCGCTTCCACCATTGATACAGCTGAGCGCGAAAGGCTTCGCTGATCGGGGCGAGCAGATCCGACAGCGCGAGCCGAAGCTCGCCGACGCCTTGTTGAGTTTTCAGCTGTCGGCAACGCAGCGGCGCCAGGGTGCCATTGCGAGATTGGCAGGCGACGACAGCGCGTCAGTTCCGGCGCTCGACTCGCCGCATGCCTTGATGAAGGAATTGGCGAAGAAACTCAAAGACGAGAAGGGCGCGCTTGCTAAGGCTGGTGCGGCGCAGGAGCGCGAGAGGCTGGCCAGCGAGAAGGCCGAACTCGAAGATAAGAAGATCCTTGCGACCAATCGCACCAAGCTGGTTAAGCGGCGAGATCTCCTCGTAACCGATGCCGCGTACGCAAAAGCGCTCGCTGAAGTGCAGACCACGGGGATCACGAAGCGCGCAAACGATTTGGTTGATAAGCATCTCACATCGGCGGTGGTGACGCAATTCGACGCTGAGCGCGAGGGATTCGACATAATGTACCTCAACGTCGGCCTTTCGCGGAAAAGTGGTCAGACCAAGGCCGAATTCGAGGTCGATCCGAAGACAAAACTCACCAGGGTCACCTCGGAAATTCTCAGTGAGGGTGAGCAGCGGGCGCTCGCGCTCGCGGGCTTTCTCACTGAAGTGACACTGACCGACGAATCCGGGCCGATCATTGTCGACGATCCAGTATCATCGCTCGACCGCGACCGGAGCGCACGTGTTGCTAAACGACTTGCCGCAGAGGCTCACCAGCGGCAGGTAGTCGTGTTCCACCCACGATATCATCTTTTTCAACGAACTGTGCGGCGCTGCCGAAGGCCAGGGTATCGAGCCGACAACAATCGCCCTCTTCGGGGACCAAAACGCCGCTGGAAAAATCGATGCCGCTGGCATGGTATGGAAGGGTCTCAACGTCGCCAAGCGCATAGGCAAGATCAAAAGCGACTTTGCGCCACTGCCCAAGTTGCTCGCGAGCAGTCCGGCCGATTATGAATACAAGGTGAAGCACCTCTATGGCCGGGTGCGCGATACCTATGAGCGCGTGGTTGAAGAGATTATTTTCAGGGACATCGTTCGTAGAGGCACCGACGTCATCCAGACGCAACTGTTGCGCTATGTCTCCTTGTCGGATGCGCTCGCGATCCGATTTCATGAGGGCATGACGCGGGCGAACACCCACAGCCACGACAATCCCGCTGCAGATACTGTCCCGGTTCCCAAGCCGGAAGATTTCAACGCTGATATCGTAGCTCTGGAAAAACTCGTCTTGGACCTTAAGGCGGAAAGCGACGCAGCCGAGAAAGCGCGCCCGCAGATGAAACCAAGAAAATAAGAATGCGGCAAGATGCGCTGACGTCAAATGTAAGTCGTTGAACGTCGGCTATTGGGTTGCTCGGGCCAGAAGTCATGTCCTATCACTCCAACTTTGCATATGTCGCTATCTGCGCATCGCAGCCGTTGGCTTAAAACGCAGCATCGATCGACGTGAGCTAAAACGGACCAACACGACTTGCGGCCCCAGCAAAAAACTTGGCGGCGACATTCACCACATATGTCATCGCACACTGAAGCGCCTCGACCTGACGCGACAGCAGCTACAGAGCCAGCCCGCCTTGCCAGACCTGCCGCAGCTCCAGCGTGTTGTTCAGATGCAGCACGTCAGCGCGCGCGCCGGGTTGCAGCCGTCCCAGATCGGATCGCCCAATCAGGTCCGCAGGCCGGGTAGAGGCCATCTCCAGGGCCGTCTCCAGCGGGACATCACACCCCTCAACCAGGATCTGCACCGCTGTTGCCAGCTCAAGATGCGCACCCGCAAGGGTGCCATCAGCCAGGGTCAGACGGTTGTTATCGCGGCGGATTTCGCGGCCATTCAGGGTAAACCGGTCAATGTCGGAACCTCCGGTGGCCATGGAATCGCTGACCAGAAACACCTGCCCCGGTCCGGTCTTGGCTGCCAGCGCCGCCCGGATCGACGCCCGGTGCACATGCACGCCATCAGCAATCAGCCCGGCGGACAGCCCGCCAAGATCAAGTGCCGCGCCGACAACACCGGGTTCGCGATTGCCAAGCTGGCTCTGGGCGTTGAACAGATGGGTGACGCAGCGCGCGCCCGCCGCAACCGCCGCCACGCAATCAGCATGGCTGGCGTCGGTGTGGCCCAGCGACACCAGCACCCCGGCCTCGCTCAACCGCCGGATCTGCGCCGGGGTGACCGCCTCGCAGGCCAGCGTAACCTTCAGCAGCGGCAACCGGGCTGCGGCGGCACAGAGAGCCACCAAATCCTTCTCGCTCATCGGGCGGATCAGCGACGCATCATGCGCACCCTTGCGCGAGACCGCCAGATGTGGCCCCTCCAGATGCAATCCGACGATGCCTGGAACACCGGCGGCAATCGCCTCCACGGTGGCCTCAATCGCGCGGGCCACGCAATTCGGCGTATCAGTGATCAGCGTCGGCAGGATCGAGGTCGCACCAATCCGCGCATGTGCGGCAGCGATGACTTGCAACTGCTCCAGTTCCGGGACGTCATTGAACATGACCCCACCGCCGCCGTTGACCTGCAGGTCGACAAACCCTGCTGTCAGGATCCCGCCATCAAGTGCTGTAATCTCGGCCCCCTCGGGCAGTTTGCCCATCGGCAGAACCGCCGCGATCTGATCGCCGCGCAGCACCAGCGCGCTGTCGTCTTCCCAGCCCACCGGGGTCAGGATCCGCGCGCCCGTCAGGGCACGCAGCAAATGCCGATCCCCAGTCATACCGTTTCCGTCACTTTCTTCAGGTGGCGCGGTGCATCCGGGTCGATCCCGCGCGAGGCGGCGAAGGCTTCGACCATCGCATAGAAGGACACGATCAGACTAATCGGGTCTGTCAGTGCATGATCGGTGCGGACATGGTCCACCCGCTGCGCTGCCGTGACCTTATCCGTGGTGGCAAAGACCTGCGCGCCCTTGGCCGCGATCTGATCGGCAATGCCCGCCAGCGCGCCCTCCGCCGCATCCGCCGCCGCAAAGCCTAGCACCGGGAACCCCTCTTCCACAATGGAGACTGGCCCGTGCAAGACCTCTGCCGAGGAATAGCTCTCCGCATGCAGCTGGCAGGTTTCCTTGAACTTCAGCGCCGCCTCATTGGAGACTGCCAACGCCTGTCCCCGGCCCAATGTGAACAGGGAGGACCGCGCGCCAATGGCGTCGCGCACCTCGGGCCAGTCGATCCGGCAGGCGCGGTCCAACTGTTCCGGCAACGCGTGCAACGCCGCTACGACCGCCTGATTGCGATCCCATTGCGCCAGCAGCCACAGCCCGGCCACAGCCGAGGTCACAAAGGTCTTGGTCGCCGCCACGCTCAGCTCAGGCCCCGCATGGATATCCAACGTGTGATCCGCCGCCGCCGCCAGCGGCGAGGCCGCATCATTGGTCAGCGCAATCGACAATGCGCCATCCCTGCGCGCACTGTCCGCCATCGACACGATGTCCGGGCTTTTGCCGGACTGCGACACCGCGAGGCTCAGCGCGCCCTTCAGGCGCAGCGGCGCCTTGTAGATTGAGGCCACCGACGGCCCGACCGACGCAACAGGCACCCCCAGCATGATCTCGCTGGCGTATTTCAGATAGGTGCAGACATGGTCGGAGGAGCCGCGCGCCACGGTTACCATGACATTGGGATCAAGGGCACGCGCCGCGTCTGCGACGGCCTCAATCTCAGCCCGGCCATGGCTCAGCAGCCGGTCCACAGCTGTCGGGATCTCGTCGATCTCACGACGCATTTTGGTGATATCTGTCATGGTTCCCTCCTCAGGGTCGCCAGGTTAGGTCGTCCCGAGCCGCAGCTCGGCGACAAAATCATAGGCATCGCCGCGATAGATCGAGCGGGTGAATTCCACCACGCGTCGGTTGCGCAAATACGATGTCCGCACGATGCTCAGCCCCGCCATCCCAGGCTCCACCCCCAGCATCTGCGCCTCTTGTTCGGGCAGGTTGATCGCCGAGATCCGCTGCAACGCCCGCACCGGACGGCTGCCGGATTGCTCCAGAACCTCATAAAGCGAGCCTTGAACCGCCTGCGGATTGGGCAGGATATCCACCGGCAGCGACGCGCGTTCAATCGCCATCGGGCGCCCATTGGCCCGGCGCAGACGCGCGATCCGGGCGACCGCCTCGCCGGAGGTCAGCGCCAGCGCCATCACCTCTTCCGGTGACGGGGTGTGAATGCCGCGTTCCAGCCATTCAACACTGGTGTCATACCCGCGCCGCTCCATATCCTCGGTAAAGGAGGTCAGCTGCGACAGCGATTGCTCCACCTTGGGCGTGCCATCCGCCACAAAACTGCCAGAGCCCTGCCGCTGCACGATAATGCCGCGATCCACCAGATCCTGCATCGCACGGCGTACGGTGACCCGCGACAGGCCGGTGAGTGTGGCAATTTCCCGCTCCGCAGGCAGCGGCGCGCTTTTGGGGAGGAGCCCGGTTTCAATGCCATCCTCAATACGCTGGCGCAGCCGCACATAGCGAGGACCGGCCGCATCGTCCAGCCAGGCGGCCGGCGTCAGGAATTCCTCAACCGTCATACTGCCTCCTGCGCGATCTCGCGGGCAAATCGGCGTGCCAGCTCCAGCGCGCCATTCAGCGGCGAGCCTTGTGCCCTCCGAAGATAATCCGCCACATCCGCGGGCAGATAGGCGGCGTATTGCGCGGCGACCCCCCCGATATGGTACACAGGTTCCTCAGGCCGACGCCCCAGCGCCTGCAGACCGTTGCACAGATACTCTGCGCCCTCCGCCATCAGCCGCCGCCCCGCCGCATCACCCTCCGCCGCAGCCTTGGCCACGCGCGGCGCATAAGCGCCAAAGGCCACCGGCCGCGCGGTCTGGGCAAAACGGACAATCCTTGCTGTCTCATTGGAAAAGTCGCGCAGACAGTTGCGCAGCAGCGGGGTCATCGGCTCAACCCCTTCGGCAGCCTGGAGGGTCAACTGCAACACACGCCGCCCCAGCCAACCGCCCGAGGCCTCATCCCCCAGAACCGTACCATGGCCGCCAATAAGCGTAACCTGACCGGCCACCTGACGCCCGAGGAACGACCCGGTGCCAACCCCGATGAGGCTGGCGGTCTCTTCCCCCAATGCGCCCACCACAGCGGGCATGCGGTCATCTTCCACCCGGACATGCGCCTGTGGCAGGGCCTCCGCGACACGCGCGGCAGACTCACGATCTATGACACCAGCCAGTCCGGCATAGACCGGAATCTGGTAAAAATCCTCATCAGTCAGTCCCGACTGCCGCCGCAGATCCGCCAATCCGCCACGCAGGGTCCCAACGGCCTGATCGGGCGCCGTATAAACATTGGCGCTGCCGCCGGTCACCACCAGCTGCTGCGGTGGTGTCGCCCCGGATTTCAGTAAGGCAAAGCGGCAGGAGGTCCCCCCTCCATCCACGGCGATCAGATATGGAAAGCGCGAGTCGGTCATGCAATACCTATAAGATACCTTTCACTCAAAATAAAGACCTCTCTGACAGCAAGATTACCATGCAGCAGGATAATTGGCGGTATTTACTGCAAAATTCCTCTACATAAATTAAATGGTAGACAAGTGGTATTGTATAGGTATTAAATACTTCTCATTCACCTGAGGGGGAGGAATCACATGGCATCGAGGAGCGACCAACACTCCGCAGCCAGCAAACCGGCACAGGCCGAGGCGCAAACAGAGACGCTGCACCCTGATGCCCAGGGGCTGGATCTGCGCGCTGACGCGGAGATCCTCGACACCCTGCTGGACGGTCAGCTGCGCGCATTGGAAGCTGTGGCCAGCGCCCACACTGCGATCGCAGCCGGTGCAGCCCTGCTGACCAGCCGCCTGCACAATGGCGGCCATCTGCATTACGCAGCCGCAGGATCCTCTGCCCTGATGGCGCTCGCCGATGGAGCAGAACTGCCCGGGACATTCGGCGTCAGCGCCGACCAGATTTCCATTCACATGGCGGGGGGCATCCCTGCGGACGGGCGCATGCCCGGCCACACCGAAGATGACGCTGAGGCCGGCGCCAAAGCCGCCACCACTGTGACCACAGATGATGTGGTTATCGCCCTTTCGGCCAGCGGCAGCACCCCATTCCCGATGAGCTTTGCCCGGACGGCGCAGGCCGCCGGGGCCAAGGTGATCGCCATCGCCAACAACGCCGACACGCCGCTTCTGAACCTGGCCGATGTGGCGATCTGCCTGCTCACCCCGCCGGAGGTCATCGCAGGATCGACCCGTATGGGGGCCGGCACCGCACAGAAGGCCGCGCTCAATATGATGTCCACGCTGGCCGGTATCCGGCTGGGGCATGTGATGGACGGCATGATGGTCAACCTCATCGCCGACAATGCCAAGCTACGCCAGCGCGCCATCCGCATTGTCAGCACCCTCACCCGGCAGGACGCTGAGGCCGCAGCCCGGGCTCTGGATCAGACCGGCGGCGCGGTAAAGCCCGCCATTCTGCTGCTGCAGGGGGCCGCCTCACCCACCGCTGCAGAAACACTGCTGCGCCATCACAAGAACAACCTGCGAGCCGCGCTCGCACAGGTGTAACGGTCGGCCATGCGCCACCCAAGAGGTCACCAAGACCCTGATTACAAATACCAACATGCAAACTGGGAGATACTGAATGACACGGAAACTCTTTACCCTCGCGCTGCTCGGCTCGACCGTGATCGGCGGCGCCGCAGCTGCTGAAGACGTGACGCTGACCATTGAGAGCTGGCGCAATGACGACCTCGCCCTTTGGCAGGACAAGATCATCCCCGCCTTTGAAGCGGCCAACCCCGGCATCAAGCTGAAGTTCACCCCCTCTGCCCCGGCAGAATACAATGCGGTGCTGAATTCCAAACTGGATGCGGGCAGCGCCGGTGACCTGATCACCTGCCGCCCCTTTGACGCCTCGCTTGGTCTTTATGACAAGGGCCAGTTGGCGGACCTCTCTGATCTGGACGCCATGGGCAGCTTCTCCGATGTCGCCAAATCCGCCTGGCAGACCGATGACGGCTCCGCCACCTTCTGCGTGCCGATTGCTTCGGTGATCCACGGCTTCATCTACAACAAAGACGCCTTTGCCGAGCTGGGTGTGAATGTGCCCGAAACCGAAGATGAGTTCTTTGCGGCGCTGGAAAAGATCAAACAGGACGGCAACTACGTGCCTCTGGCGATGGGCACCAACGACCAGTGGGAAGCCGCCACCATGGGCTACAACAACATTGGCCCGAACTACTGGAAGGGTGAGGAAGGCCGTCTTGCCCTGATCGCAGGCGAGCAGAAACTGACAGATGATCAGTGGGTTGCCCCCTATGAGACCCTGTCGAAATGGGGCGCGTACATGGGCGACGGCTATGAGGCGCAGACTTATCCTGACAGCCAGAACATCTTCACTCTGGGCCGCGCTGCGATCTATCCGGCAGGCAGCTGGGAAATCTCCGGCTTCAACACCCAGGCTGATTTTGAAATGGGCGCGTTCAAACCGCCGGTCAAAGCCGCAGGCGACACCTGCTACATCTCGGATCACACCGATATTGCCGTGGGCCTGAACGCCGCCTCCCCCAATGCCGAGGCTGCCAAGACCTTCCTGAACTGGGTCGGCTCGGCTGAATTCGCCAGCATCTACGCAAATGCGCTGCCGGGCTTCTTCTCGCTGTCGAACCATGAGGTCGCAATGGAGGATCCGCTGGCGCAGGAGTTCGTCTCCTGGCGTGGCGAGTGTGAGAGCACCATCCGCTCCACCTATCAGATCCTATCGCGCGGCACGCCCAACCTCGAAAACGAGACATGGGGCGCCTCCGTTGCTGCGATCAAGGGCACCAAAGCTCCTGCTGATCTGGGCGCAGAACTGCAAGAGGGTCTGGCCAGCTGGTACGAACCGCAGAAGTAAGCGCGCCACCACCTGACTGACCTGACACTCAGGAGTCCGGGCGGCCCCATGCGGCCCGGACCCGCCGACAGATGGGACACATCATGCAAAATACCTCTCATAAACCGCGCAGACGCTGGCATATCGCCGTTTTCCTTGCGCCCGCTGTGCTGGTCTACACCGCCATCATGATTTTCCCGCTGTTCAATACTCTGCGGCTCGCGCTTTACAGCGAAAGCGACCAGATCCGCCAGTTCGTCGGCCTTGCCAACTTCGAGACCCTGTTTTCCAATCCCAACTGGTCTGAACAGTTCTGGAACGCGCTTGGCAATAACTTCTGGTTTTTCTTTGTTCACATGCTGGTGCAGAACCCGATCGGGGTGGCATTGGCGGCGATCCTCAGCCATCCCCGGCTGCGCTTTGCAGCGCTCTATCGTACGGCGATTTTTGTGCCCACAATCCTCAGCTTCGTCATCGTCGGCTTTGCCTGGAAACTGATCCTCTCGCCGATCTGGGGCATCACACCGGACCTCTTGGACGCCATCGGCCTGAAATGGCTGTTCACCCCTTGGCTTGGCAAGGAAGACTACGCCCTGACCACGCTGGCGCTGATCTCCGTCTGGCAGTTTGTCGGCATCCCGATGATGCTGATTTACGCAGCCCTCCTGTCGATCCCGGAAGAGGTGATCGAGGCGGGCGAGGTTGACGGCATTACCGGAATGGCCGCCTTCTGGAAGATCAAACTGCCGCTGATCCTGCCCTCCATCGGGATCATCTCAATCCTGACATTTGTCGGCAATTTCAACGCCTTCGACCTGATCTATACCACTCAGGGCGCGCTCGCTGGGCCGGACTTCTCGACCGATATCCTCGGCACCTTCATGTATCGCACCTTCTTCGGTTTTCAGCTGCAATTGGGCGATCCGCATATGGGATCCGCGATTGCCACCGCCATGTTTGCGATCATCCTGATCGGTGTCTGTATCTATCTCTTCGGCATTCAGACCCGTCTGCGCCGCTACCAGTTCTGAGGATCGGACGATGAACAAAGCCCGCTCAAACCCGTTCAATAGCATCCTCGCGCATGGCGCGCTGATCACCTACACGCTGATCGCCCTGTTTCCGGTCTTCGTCATTCTGGTGAACAGCTTCAAAACCCGCAAAGCGATCTTTCGCGACCCGCTGGGTCTGCCCACATCAGACACGTTTTCGATGGTCGGCTATCAGACCGTCCTGAAGCAGGGGGATTTCTTCCTCTATTTCCAGAACTCGATGATTGTTACCGTGGTCTCCCTCGCACTGGTGCTGCTGTTTGGTGCTATGGCCGCCTTTGCCCTCGCGGAATATCGGTTCAAGGGCAATATGCTGCTTGGCCTATACCTCGCCCTTGGCATCATGATCCCAATCCGCATCGGCACCGTCGCCATTCTGGAGCTGATGGTGGACACTGGCCTCGTGAACACGCTGACTGCGCTGATCCTTGTCTATACCGCGCAAGGGCTGCCGCTGGCGGTGTTCATCCTGTCGGAATTCATGAAACAGGTGAGCGACGATCTGAAAAACGCCGGCCGCATCGACGGGCTGTCGGAATACACCATCTTCTTCCGACTGGTCCTGCCGCTGGTGCGCCCAGCCATGGCCACCGTCGCGGTTTTCAACATGATCCCGATCTGGAACGATCTCTGGTTCCCGCTGATCCTGGCCCCGGCCGAGGAGACCAAGACGCTGACATTGGGCAGCCAGGTCTTCATCGGGCAGTTCGTCACCGACTGGAACGCCGTGCTATCCGCCCTGTCGATGGCCATTCTGCCGGTGATGGTGCTCTACGTGATTTTCTCACGCCAGCTCATCCGCGGCATCACTTCCGGGGCGGTCAAATGACGCTGCCGCGCAAACCATCCCCCTGCCCGGTCCTGATGCCGGGCCGCGCCGGACCAGCCCCCCAAGATGGCAGACCTCTGTCATCTCTTGGTCCGGCGCACTCAACCGCCGTGCAGCTGAACCGCCATTCAGGAGACAGCCAATGACCCGTGTTCTGATTGCTGGCCTCGGCAACATGGGGTTTTCCCATGCTCTGGCTCACCACCAAGATGACACCGCGCAGATCGTCGGCCTCGTCAACCGCTCTGGCACGGCCGCGCAGGCTCCCTTGCAGGATTATCCGGTTTTTAGCGATTTCCACCGGGCGCTGGCACAGAGCAAACCCGATCTTGTGGTCATTGCCACCTATTCCGACAGCCACGCCGCCTATGCCATCGCGGCGATGGAGGCCGGCGCGCATGTGTTTGTCGAAAAACCGCTGGCCACCACGGTTGCTGATGCGCGTGCCGTGACCAACGCCGCCCGCCGTCTGGAGCGCAAGCTGATGGTGGGCTATATCCTGCGCCATCACCCCAGCTGGCAGCGTCTGATTGCTGAGGCCCGAGATCTGGGCCCGCCTTATGTGTTCCGCATGAACCTCAACCAGCAGTCCGATGGGCCGACATGGGACACCCATAAAGCGCTGATGCAAACCACCTCTCCGATCGTGGATTGCGGTGTGCATTACGTCGATGTCATGTGCCAGATCACCGATGCCACGCCCCAGCGCGTTCACGGCATCGGCCTGCGCCTGTCCGACGAAATCGCCGAGGATATGTATAACTACGGCCAGTTTCAGGTGAGTTTCTCCGACGGCTCCGTCGGCTGGTACGAGGCCGGTTGGGGGCCGATGATGTCGGAGACCGCCTATTTCGTGAAAGACGTGGTGTCGCCGAATGGCTCCGTCTCGATCACCGAAACCGACAAGGGCGGCTCGGACGATGTGGATGGCCATACCGCCGTCGGCAGCCTGATCGTGCATCGCAGCGCGCAAGGCATCCCCGACCGCCAGATAGACCTGCCCGACGAACCCGACCATGACGCTCTCTGCGCGGCTGAACAGGCCCATATGCTGCGCGTCATCGCCGAGGACATCGACATGGGGCGGCATATGCAGGACGCCGTTGCCTCGCTGGCGATCTGTCTGGCCGCCGACCAGAGTATCCGCAGCGGCGCGCCTGTCGATCTGACATCTGACCTGACAGAGGCCGAGGCCACAGCGCCCGCCTCTCCATCTCTGACCCCGAAGACCTGAAGGATTACCGCCATGACTGCCCTACAGCTCAACAATGTCTGCAAATCCTTCGGCCCGGTCGAGGTGCTGAAAGACATCAACCTCACCGTCGAAGACGGCGAATTCGTGGTCTTTGTCGGCCCCTCGGGATGTGGGAAATCCACCCTCCTGCGGGTTATCTCCGGGCTGGAGGATGCCACCGCAGGCGAAATTTCGATCGGCGGCCAGACTGTCACCACCACACCCCCCGCCAAACGCGGCATTGCCATGGTGTTTCAGTCCTACGCGCTTTACCCGCATCTTTCCGTGCGCGAAAACATGGCGTTGGCGCTGAAACAGGAACGCCAGCCCAAAGAGGAAATCACCGCCCGCGTCGCCGAAGCCAGCCGCATGTTGTCGCTGGAAGACTACCTGGACCGCCGCCCCTCGGAACTCTCCGGCGGCCAACGCCAGCGGGTCGCCATTGGCCGCGCCGTGGTGCGCGAACCGAAACTGTTTCTCTTTGATGAACCGCTCTCCAACCTTGATGCGGCCCTGAGGATGAACACACGGCTGGAAATCGCCCGGCTGCACCGGCAGCTGTCGGCCAGCATGATCTACGTCACCCATGACCAAATCGAGGCGATGACCCTCGCCGACAAGATCGTGGTGCTGCGCGATGGCCGTATTGAACAGGTCGGCACGCCGATGGAGCTTTACAACAACCCCGCCAATCGCTTTGTGGCCGAATTCATCGGCGCGCCTGCGATGAATTTTGTGCCGGCCCTTCGCCTTGGCGGCACTGCCGGTCAGTTCATCGGCATCCGCCCGGAATACGCCCGCATCAGCCCTGATGGCCCCCTCGCGGGGGAGGTGATTCACGTGGAGAAGCTGGGCGGAGATACCAATATCCTCGTCGACATGGGCGAGAACCTCACCTTCACCGCGCGGCTTTTTGGCCAGCATGACACCGATGTAGGCGAGACGCTGCAATTCGATTTCGACCCTGCCAACTGCCTTACCTTCGACGCTGCGGGACAACGTATCTGATCGCGCGCTGCTGCGCGCGCTCTTGTTTCAGGCACAGCTCACCGGACCGATCTATTGGGCCTATTCCGGCGGCCTGCTATATTAGGGCGTTACAAATACACATGTTAGCGCTAACTAGACGGCAGCGGTGCCCCGGAGTGATTCGCAACTGGATGGATCACAACTGGGCAAGACCAACCGAGGGAGACCGACGATGACGCAGACCTGGCAACTTCTGGCAGAGCACCACGCACAGACTGCCGATACCGCGCTGCTGTCGCTGTTTGACGCGCCCGACCGGTTTCAGGCTTTCTCTGCCGAAACCGACGGTCTGCTTCTGGATTATTCCAAAACCGCGCTGGACACCACCGCGCTCTCGCTGCTCGAGCGTGTCACCGCTGAGGCGGGCCTCGCGGATCGCATCAGCCAGATGTTCCGCGGTGAGAAAATCAACACCACCGAAGACCGCGCCGTGCTGCACACTGCCCTGCGGGCGCAGACCGATACCGCGATCAAGGTCGATGGTGACGATGTCCTGCCTGCCATCCGCCAGACCCTGCAACAGATGGAGAGCTTCGCCGAGGCGCTGCGCGATGGCACCCTACGCTCCAGCACCGGTGCCAAATTCACCGATGTGATCAACATTGGCATTGGTGGCTCTGACCTTGGTCCCGCCATGGCAACGCTGGCGCTGGCGCCTTACCATAATGGCCCCCGCTGCCATTTCGTGTCCAATGTGGATGGCGCCCATATCGCCGACACGCTGAAGGGGCTGGATCCGCAGACCACATTGGTCATCATCGCCTCCAAGACCTTCACCACCATAGAAACGATGACCAACGCCCGCACCGCGCTGGACTGGCTGCGCGCCACGCTGGGAGAGGACACCTCCGCCCATCTGGCCGCCGTCTCCACCGCGCAGGACAAAACCGCCGCCTTTGGCATTGCCCCCGAACGGGTCTTCGGTTTTGCCGATTGGGTGGGCGGGCGCTACTCGCTCTGGGGACCGGTGGGTCTGCCGATCATGATCGCCATCGGGGCGGAGGATTTCCGCCAGTTCCTGTCCGGTGCCGCTGCGATGGATGCGCATTTTCGCACCGCACCGTTCCGCGAGAACCTGCCGGTGATGCTCGCGATGACCGGCATCTGGCACCACAATATCTGCGGCTACGACAGCCGCGCGATCCTGCCCTATGACCAGCGTCTGGCCCGCTTCCCCGCCTATCTCCAGCAGCTGGATATGGAAAGCAACGGCAAGAGCGTCGCATTGGATGGTAGCCTGCTACCGCGCGACTCTGGCCCGATTGTCTGGGGCGAACCCGGCACCAACGGTCAGCACGCCTTCTATCAACTGCTGCATCAGGGCACCCGCGTGGTGCCTGCCGAATTCCTTATCGCGGCCGAGGCGCATGAGGGGGATCTGACCCATCACCACCAGCTTCTGATCTCCAACTGCCTCGCCCAGTCCGAAGCGCTGATGCTGGGCCGCTCGCACGCGGACGCCCGCGCCATCGCCGCCAAACGCGGCTTCACCGGTGAGGCATTGGAGCAGATGGCCGGGCACCTGTCCTTTGCTGGCAATCGTCCCTCTGTGACCCTCGCCTATCCGAAACTGACGCCCTTTGTGCTTGGCCAGCTGATCGCGCTTTATGAGCACCGCGTCTTTGTCGAAGGGGTGATCTGGGGGCTGAACTCCTTTGACCAATGGGGTGTGGAGCTGGGCAAAGAACTGGCCGTCAGCCTGCTGCCGCTGGTCGATGGCTCCGCCCCGCCCGAGGCTTACGAGGCCAAAGACGGCTCCACCCGGGGCCTGCTGTCCAAACTTACCTGATCCGCCCGCCGCCCTTCCGCCCCCTCAGCTGACAGAGAAAAAGCCATGGTATCCCGCGTCATTCCCGTCCAGTCCTTTGACCTCGTGCTGTTTGGTGCGACCGGGGACCTCGCCCGCCGCAAGATCCTGCCCAGCCTGTTCCACCGTTTCCAGATCGGACAGTTCTCTGACGATTGCCGCATTATCGGCACCTCGCGCAGCGAAATGGACCGCAAGGGATTCCAGGAGATGGTCGCCGACGCCATCCGCACCTATGGCCAGCCGGGCGAGACCAGCGACGACGAAATCGCAGCCTTCGTGGAACTGCTGCACTACACCGCTGTAGACGCGCGCGGCGACAACGGCTGGCAGGCACTTGGCGATCTGTTGCGCGATGATGCCATCCGCGCCTTCTACCTTTCCGTCGGGCCCAGCCTGTTCCCCGATATCGCGGGCCGTCTGCGCTCCACCGGGATCGCCACCCCCGACAGCCGTATCGTGTTGGAAAAACCCTTCGGCCATGATCTCGCCTCAGCCCAGGCGCTGAATGCCGCCCTGCGCGCCAATTTCGAAGAGCACCAGATCTACCGGATCGACCATTATCTGGGCAAAGAGACCGTCCAGAACCTGATGGCCCTGCGCTTTGCCAATTCTCTCTTTGAACCCCTGTGGAACTCCTCGCACATCGACCATGTGCAGATCACCGTTGCCGAGAGCATCGGCGTCAAAGGGCGCGGCGAATATTATGACAAATCCGGCGCCATGCGCGATATGGTCCAGAACCACCTGATGCAGCTCTTGTGCCTCACCGCGATGGAACCTCCCGCCCGCTTCACCCCCAACGCCGTGCGCGACGAGAAGGTGAAGGTGATCGAGGCGCTGAACCCCGTCGCCCCGGATCAGATCGCCCGCGGCCAATATCGCGGCCCGGAAGGGGACTCCTACCGCGACCATGCAGGCAATCCCGCCAGCACCACCGAAAGCTTCATTGCGATGAAGGTGGAGGTCGCCAATTGGCGGTGGGCCGGCACGCCGTTTTACCTGCGCACCGGCAAATGCCTGCGCGCCCGCGAGTCGGAAATCGCGGTGTTCTTCCGCGATCCACCGCACAACATCTTTGCCGAGGACACCGGCACCGGCGGCATCAAGGGCAACGTGCTGGTCATTCGCCTGCAACCGGATGAGGGCATCACCCTGCGCACTACGATCAAGGATCCCGGCCCCGGTGGCATGCGCCTGACCGGCGCCAATCTCGACATGACCTTCGCCGACAGCCTGCCTGAGGCTGGACGCCCGCAGGATGCCTATGAGCGGCTGATCATGGATGTGATCCGGGGCAACCAGACCCTGTTCATGCGCGGTGATGAGGTCGAGGCCGCCTGGGCCTGGGCCGATCCGATCATCGCGGGCTGGGCCGACAACAGCAATGACAGCCCACAGCCCTATGATCCCGGCAGCTCCGGGCCAGAGGATGCGCTGCTCCTGATGCACCGCGACAACCGACGCTGGCGCGGCATCGGCTCCTGAACCTGCCCGTTCTCGCTCCCGACACGATCCGACCAACCGGCACCTGACTGACTGAAAGAGGCACCTGATGCGTTTGAACCAAACAGTCCGCGACGTCACAGACCGAATTATCGCCCGCAGCGCCAAACCCCGCGCGGCCTATCTGGCCCGGATGGGCGCCGCCAAGGGCAAAGGCCCCGCCCGCGCCCATCTCTCGTGCAGCGGTCAGGCCCATGCCTATGCCGCCACCGGTGAGGATCAGATGCCCCTCGCCGAAGGCACCGCTGGGCACCTCGGCATTGTGACCGCCTATAACGACATGCTCTCGGCGCATCAGCCGTTTGAAACCTACCCGCAACGGATCCGCGACGCGGTGCGACGCGTTGGCGGCACGGCGCAGGTCGCAGGCGGCGTGCCGGCCATGTGCGATGGCGTCACCCAGGGCGAGGCGGGAATGGAGCTGAGCCTGTTCTCCCGCGATACAATCGCCATGGCCACCGGCATCGCCCTCAGCCACAATGTCTTTGACGCCACCGTCTACCTCGGCGTCTGCGACAAGATCGTGCCGGGTCTGGTCATCGGCGCGCAGGTCTTTGGCCATCTGCCCGCAGTGTTCCTGCCCGCCGGTCCGATGACCTCCGGCATTTCCAACGACGACAAGGCCAAGGTCCGCCAGAAATTCGCCGCCGGTGAAATCGGGCGTGACGAGCTGCTCAAGTCCGAAATGGCCGCCTATCACGGCCCCGGCACCTGCACCTTTTATGGCACCGCCAATACCAACCAGATGCTGATGGAGTTCATGGGCCTGCACCTGCCCGGCTCCTCCTTCGTCAATCCCGGCACCGATATGCGTGCCGCCCTCACGGAAGAAGGCGCCCGCCGCGCCCTCGCCCTCAGCGCGCTTGGCAATGATTACACGCCGGTCTGCGATATTCTGGATGAACGCGCCTATGTGAATGGCATCGTCGGGCTGATGACCACCGGCGGCTCCACCAACCTGCTGATCCACCTGATCGCGATGGCCCGTGCTGGTGGCATCATTCTCGACTGGCAGGATTTCTCTGACCTCTCCGACGTGGTGCCGCTCTTGGCGCGGGTCTATCCAAACGGTCTGGCCGATGTGAACCACTTCCATGCCGCAGGTGGGCTGGGCTATGTGATCGGTCAGTTGCTGAACTCAGGTCACCTTCACGCCGACACCCGCACGGTCGCAGGCAGCGGACTGGAGAGCTACACCGCCGAACCCTTCCTTGGTGACGATGGTCTGGTGTGGAAACCCGGCGCCGCCGAGACCCTCAACGACAAGATCATTCGCACCGCCAGCGACCCCTTCCAGCCCACCGGCGGGCTTTCCCGCCTGTCTGGCAACCTCGGCACCGGCGTGATGAAAATCTCCGCCGTCGCGCCCGAACATCGCGTGGTCGAAGCCCCGGCCCGTGTGTTCCACGATCAGGAGGAAGCCAAAGCCGCCTTCAAGGCCGGGGAACTGGACAAAGGCGACGTTGTCATCGTGGTCCGCTTCCAGGGGCCGAAGGCCAACGGCATGCCGGAGCTGCATTCGATGACGCCCTTCCTCGGCATCATGCAGGGGCGCGGTCAGAAGGTGGCGCTGGTCACCGATGGCCGCATGTCCGGCGCCTCGGGCAAGATCCCCTCCGCCATCCACGTGGTGCCGGAAGCGCTGGATGGCGGCGCAATCGCCAAACTGCGTGACGGCGACATCGTGCGGGTTGATGCCCTCACCGGGACGCTGGAGGTTCTGAGCGAGGGGTTTGATGCCCGCGAGCCAGTGGTCGCCGATCTCTCCGCCTATCAGCATGGCACCGGCCGCGAGATGTTCGCGCTATTCCGCAATGCCGTCACCTCTGCCGACACCGGCGCCACCGTATTCTCGACCTTGACCGGAGACTGACCCATGGCCATCACCCCACAAGACGCCAGCACCCGTGCCCGCGAGATCTGCCAACTGGCCCCCATCGTGCCGGTTCTGGTTGTCCATGACGTCGCCCACGCCCGCCCGCTGGCAGAGGCGCTGGTCGCCGGTGGCCTGCCCGCGCTGGAGGTCACCCTGCGCACCCCCGCCGCGCTGGATGTGATCGCCGAAATGGCGACGGTGAAAGGCGGCGTTGTTGGTGCAGGCACGCTGGTCACGCCAGAGGATGTCACCCGCGCCGTCGCTGCCGGGGCACAGTTCGGCGTCTCCCCCGGTGCCACCGACACGCTGCTGGACGCGGCGGAAGCCGCTGGCCTGCCGATGCTGCCCGGTGCTGCCACCGCCTCCGAAGCGATGCGCCTGCTCGCGCGCGGCTATGACATGCTGAAACTCTTCCCGGCTGAGGCCTCAGGCGGCGCGCCCGCGCTCAAGGCCATTGGCGCCCCGCTGCCGCAGATCAGCTTCTGCCCCACCGGCGGCGTCAGCCCGGACAATGCCAACAGCTATCTCTCGCTCTCCAACGTGGTCTGCGCCGGTGGCAGCTGGGTGGCCCCGGCGAAACTGGTTGAGGTTGGCGATTGGGACGGCATCCGCGACCTCGCCCGCGCCGCCAGCCAGCTGCCACGCTGACCGCGCAGGCCTGACAGCAACACTCCCGCAGCCCTGTGCAAACGGCGCTGCGGGACGGCCACGGTTATACCCCGCTCAAAGCGGGCGGATCAGGCCGGATGACCGCTGGATTTTGGCGCATCGTCGCAAATCTCATACCAGCCGGGCTTCTCCGACACGAATTCATGGAACCGGTTTCTGGTCGAAATCTCGCTGTCCAGCGCATTTGCGGCAATCGGGAAACTATCCTCCTCGGATAGGATTTCACCAAGCGAGCTGCCGCAGATCCTACAGAAACATCTCCCGTATTTATACGGCGCGCCCGGCTGGTAGAGGGCCACCTGATCCCTGCCCGCGACCCAAGTCAGATCTTCCCGTTTCACAAAAACGATGGTGCTCGCCCCCGCCTTTCGGCAGCGCGAACAATGGCACGTGCCCATCATGCTTGGCTCCGCCTTCAGTCGGAATTTAACCGCTCCACAGCAACAGCTCCCGTCAATCATCACATCAATCCTTCGCTGCACAACTCACAAGAACAATACATGAACATTCAAGGTCGGACAATCCCAAACGCAACGCACCACACCGGCGGTCACGGCTCGGTGGCGCCTCAACAAATCTGGCATTGATGGGGATTGGACCGAGCGCCTTAGCCCTTCAGTTCATCGCGCCAAGGCGGATTTGCACCGGGACGGGATACCGTGACAGCCGCCGCCCGGGCGCCATATCCCAGACAGGCGCGCAGCTGTTCGGGATCCAACTCACCGCAGGCCGCATCCGCCAGCACGCCAGCCTCGCTCGCTGCGGCCAGAAAGCCTGCATTAAACGTATCGCCAGCCCCGACAGTATCCGCAACCACCGCCACCTGCGCAGGAACCTCGACCGTGGGGCCGGACCGCAGGAACCCCTTCGCGCCCTTGCTGCCCAGCGTCAGGATCACCAACCCTGGCCCCCTCCCGGTCTCCCCGGTCAGAACCTGACGGATTTTCTCCTCAATCGGTGCATCGCCGGGATAGATCCAGTGCAGATCCTCATCCGAGACTTTGACAATCCCGGCCCCCGCCACCATCGCCGCCAAGCGGCTGCGATAGGCCACCTCATCCTTGGCAAACCCGGCCCGCACATTGGGGTCGATCATGATGATCCGGCGCCCCCGCTCGCGCGCCGCCAGCGTTGCATAGGTCTCCGCCGCAGCGCCATTGCACAGAGAAATCCCGCCAAAGAACAAGGTCTCCACATCCTCAGACAGCTCCGGCAACCTGTCAGGACGCAGGCTGGCCCCGGCGGAATTCTCGTCAAAGAAATGATACTCCGCATGACCGTCACGCAGATGCACAAAAGCCAGAGTAGAGGGCTGATCCGACCGTTCGGCAAACCCGTGATCCACATGTGACGCCGTCAGGGCCGCCGCCAGTTGCTGGCCGAACAGGTCGCGCGACAGGCCGGTGAACAGGCCGGTTTCCTGCCCCAGCCGCCCCAGCGCAATCGCCGTATTGAACACCGCACCGCCGCAATGGGGTACAAACCCGGTCTGCGCCTCTGCGCCATCCATGGTGGCCACGCCCCCCGCGACCGGCGCCGGGATCATGTCGATCAGCGCCTCTCCACAACACAGGATCATTCTGTCTTACCTCTCCAGATCACATCCACAGGCAGGGAGGCGGCGGCCACACGATCTGCATTGGCCAGGTCATTGCCCTCCGCCCGCGCCTCTGCCTCGGCGTCGCTCAGGCCATGGGCCTGCCAGCGCGCCACAAGCCGCTCGCGCAGCATCTCACGCGGGACATCGACCCGCACCGATACATCCCACAATGCCGCCAGATCGCGCCAGCCCGGCGCGTCAAACATCAGATAGTTGCCTTCCACCACAGCGACCTCAACAGCTGCGTTCACCCGTGCGGCGCCTGCGATGGCAATGTCCCGCGCGCGGTCGAACTCGGGGTAAATCACCTCTTCGTCTACCGCCATGGCCTCTATCAGCCGCTGAAACCCCGCCCGATCAAAGCTCTCCGGCGCGCCTTTCCGTGCCAGCAGATCCATCTCCGACAACAACCGGTTGTCCAGATGAAACCCGTCCATCGGCACCACCGCGGCTGATGCCCCCTGCGCACAGAGCGCCCGCACCAGCAGCTCTGCGAGGGTGGATTTTCCACTGCCCGGCGCGCCTGCCAGCGCCACCAGTCGCCGCGCCCGACCGGGCCGACATGGCAGCGCCTCAATGGCAGTGACCAGATCCGCCAGTGATGTCACCTCCTGCGTCATGCCGCCGTCAGATCCTCGGACGGCACCTGCGCGCCGGTCATATACGCCACCGCATCCGACATGCTGTGCTGTTTGGGATCAATCACGCAGAGCCGCTTGCCCAGCCGATGCACATGAATGCGATCCGCGACCTCAAACACATGGGGCATATTGTGGCTGATCAGGATGATCGGAATGCCACGTGATTTTACGTCCTGGATCAACTCCAGCACCCGGCGGCTCTCCTTGACACCCAGCGCCGCCGTTGGCTCATCCAGAATGATCACCTTGGAACCAAAGGCCGCCGCCCGCGCCACGGCTACGCCCTGACGCTGACCGCCCGACAGGGTTTCCACCGCCTGATTGATATTCTGGATGGTCGCCAAGCCCAGCTCGTTCAGCTTGTCACGGGCGACCTGCTCCATGCGGGCGCGATCCAGCTGCCGCAGCAGATTGCCCCGCCAACCGGGTTTGCGCAGCTCACGCCCCATGAACATATTGTCGGCAATCGACAGCGCAGGCGACATTGCAAGCGTCTGATAAACCGTCTCGATCCCCTCTTCACGCGCATCAATCGGCGATTGGAACGCCACCTTGCGCCCCTCCAACCAGACCTCCCCCGCATCCGGGATCACCGCGCCGGAAATCGCCTTGATCAGCGAGGATTTCCCGGCCCCATTGTCACCGATCACCGCAAGGATCTCTCCCGGCATCAGATCAAAATCGCAATGGTCCAGCGCCGTCACACGCCCGTAGCGCTTCATCAGACCGCGGGCTTTCAAAATAGGTTCCATCAGACAGACACCTTTCTGATCCATTGATCCACGGCCACCGCCGCAATGATGAGAAGGCCAATCAGCAGATAGGTCCACTGTGCATCCGCCCCCAGCAGGCGCAGCCCCAGGGTAAAGACCCCGACAATCAGCGCCCCGAAAAACGTCCCAAGGATCGACCCGCGCCCGCCAAACAGCGAGATCCCCCCAATCACCACCGCCGTGATGCTCTCGATATTCGCCAGCTGGCCCGAAGTCGGCGACACCGATCCGATCCGCCCGATCATCGCCCAACCGGCAAAGGCGCAGATCAGACCCGACAGCATATAGACCGAGATCAGCACGCGGTTGACCTTGACTCCCGACAGCTCCGCTGCCTCTGGGTCGTCGCCAACAGCATAAACATGCCGCCCCCAGGCCGTGTGGCGCAGCACATAGGCCAGCAACAGCACCAGAACCACCATGAAGATCACCCCATAGGTGAACACCGCGCCGCCGATTTTGATCTTCTCGCCAAACAGCTGCAACAGCGGCGCCTCAGCAGCGATGGTCTGGCTGCGGATCGTTTCATTGGCGGAATAGAGGAAATTCGTCGCCAGCACGATCTGCCACATGCCCAGGGTCACGATGAACGGCGGCAGTTTCATCCGCGCCACCAGCCAGCCGTTGATAAATCCGCAAAGCGTGCCGCAGATCAGGCCCGAGGCCACCGCCACCTCAACCGGCAACCCGTAGCGAAATGTGAATTGACCCATCACCACCGAACTCAGCACCATGATGGCGCCCACCGACAGGTCGATCCCCGCCGTCAGGATCACCAGCGACTGCGCACAGGCCACGATGCCGACAATACCGACCTGTTGCAGGATCAGCGTGAGCGCAAAGGGGGAGAAAAACTTACTCCCCAGCAGCAGCCCAAACACGATCACCGACAGCACCAGCACAATCAGCGGCACCAGCGATGGCGTCACATGCAGAAGATGCTGCAATCGGCTGATAAAGGAGGCCTCTCCCTGGTCAAAATCCGCAACGGCCTCGGGGCTGCCGCTGGCCGCCGCTTCATAGCTTTGGGGCGTGGTCATATCTGTCTCCGTAACATCCGGCATCCGGGCGGGTCGCATGGTCCCGATCCGGGGATTGAACTGCGGATCAGATCCGCAGCGGTGCAGAGGGGGCGATGTTGCCACCGCCCCTGTCTATTTCAGCACCCATGATCTGCTCGATGGGTTGGTATGATCGCCTGCGAGATATGCCTGCGTATCCGGTGGCGCTGCCAATCCGTCGTCAAGAGGTCAGGCCGAACCGGATGCCCGGACTTAGCCCCAGCAGAGGTTGGTGCCCTCATCGGTGTTGATGCTCTCGACGCCCTCAGCAGGCTGATCCGTCACCAGCGCCACGCCGGTGTCAAAAAACGCCTTGCCCGGTGTCGGTGCTGGTTTCTCGCCAGTGCTGGCCCAGGCGCTGATCGCCTCGATCCCCTTGGAGGCCATCAGCAGCGGATATTGCTGCGAGGTCGCGCCAATGACACCATCCTTGATGTTCTGCACACCGGGGCAGCCGCCATCAACAGAGACGATCAGCACGTCATTTTCACGGCCGATCGCCTTCAGCGCCTCATAGGCACCCGCAGCGGCAGGTTCATTGATCGTATAGACCACATTGATCATCGGATCCTTGGCCAGCAGGTTCTCCATCGCGCGGCGACCGCCTTCTTCGTTACCTGCGGTGATATCATTGCCGACAATGCGCGGATCAGTCTCGTCGCCCCATTTGTTGGGATCGCCCAGATCAATGCCAAACCCCTGCAGGAATCCCTGATCGCGCAGCACGCCCACCGTGGGCTGGCTGACAGCAAGATCCAGCATGGCAATCTTTGCATTGGCCGCCTCATCGCCCAGGCTTGCTGCTGCCCATTTGCCGATCAACTCACCGGCCAGAAAATTGTCGGTGGCAAATGTGGCATCGGCGGAATCAATCGGCTCCAGCGGGGTATCCAGCGCAATCACCACCAGACCAGCGTCGCGCGCCTGCTGCACCGCCGGCACGATTGACGAAGTATCGGAGGCGGTCAGCAGGATGCCCTTCGCCCCATCGGCGATACAGGTCTCAATCGCCGCCACCTGGGTTTCATGGTCGCCATCCACCTTCCCGGCAAAGCTTTTGAGCGTCATGCCCAGCTCTGCCGCCTTGGCCTCGGCGCCCTCTTTCATCTTGACGAAAAACGGATTGGTGTCGGTCTTGGTGATCAGGCAGGCCGTCACGCCCTCCGCCGCAAAGGCGCTGCCAGACATGGCCGCAAATCCAAGCGCGGTTCCCAATAGCAATTTCTTCATGATGTCCTCCCTCAGCATCATAACGCACAAACAAACACAGGACGGGCCAGCCGTCGTGTCGCCCATAGAGGGCCGTGATTCTGACCTCCCTGTCAATAAGTAAATCAACTTGACTTATTAAGTCGATATCCGCACTTTCCTCAGATCTCAAAGCGTGATTAGGGTCCGCCGCATGGAACAAGAGCAAGCCAGATCCCTGACCGGCGGTGTCAATCAGACCGGTGTCCGCGTGTTCAACGAACGGCTGATCCTGTCTCTTCTGCAGCGCAACGGGGCGATGCCCGGCAGCGCGTTGGCGCGGGGGACCGGCCTGTCGCCACAGACTGTCTCCGTCATCCTGCGCAAGCTGGAAACCGATGGGCTGCTCAGGCGTGGCGCGACTCAGCGCGGCCGGGTTGGCAAGCCGTCGGTGCCCATGGGTCTCAATCCTGACGGCCTCTTCTCCTACGGGCTGAAGATCGGCCGCCGCAGCGTCGAGGTGCTGTTGATGGATGTCTGCGGTGCGGTGCGCCAGCAGCTGCGGCTGCGCTACCCCTACCCCACGCCCGCGGTGGTCTTTGACTTCCTGCGCGACAGCATGCGCCAGATCGAGGCGGCACTGCCGCCAGAGCTGCACCCGCGCATCTGCGGCATCGGCGTTGCTGCCCCCTTCCAGCTCTGGACCTGGCATGCCCAGATCAACGCCCCCGCAGAGGCGCTGGCCGACTGGCAGACGGTTGATTTCACATCTGAAATTGCGCGCTTCAGCGCCCTGCCCGTGCATGTGGTCAATGATGCCACCGCCGCCTGCCGCGCCGAACATATGTATGGCCGGGGCAAGGCCTATCGCGACTACGCCTATTTTTTCGTCGGCGCCTTCATTGGTGGCGGCGTGGTGCTGAATCACCGGGTGCTGGAGGGCAATCAAGGCAACGCCGGCGCGCTTGGCTCCCTGTCGATGCTTGGCCCCGACGGACAGGAGGCAAAGCTCCTGGACCTTGCCTCCATCCACCTCCTCGAGCAGCGCCTGCGCGATGCGGGCAAGGATCCCGGCCAGCTCTGGCAGCTGCCGATGCATTGGTCCGGATTTGACGCCGAGGTCACCCCCTGGCTGGATCAGGCCGCCGACGCCATCGCCCGCGCCAGCCTCGCGACCTGCGCGGTGATTGATTTCGAAGCGGTGCTGATCGACGGCGCCCTGCCCGACACCATCCGCGCGGCCCTGGTCGACCGCACCCGCACCGCTTTGGCGGCTCTCGACGCCCGCGGCCTGATCCTGCCCCGCATCGAATGCGGCGCCATCGGCCCCAACGCCCGCGCCATCGGCGCCGCCAGCGGCCCGATCATCTCCCAATATCTTCTGGACACCAATTCCGTCTTCAACGCCGCCCTCTGAAGGGGCTGCTCACCCCGGACAGTTGCGCGCAAAGACGTCGTTCAGATACGATTGATCGTTGATGACAAACTGTGTCTCCCCAACCCGCTCAAACCCCTGTGATAGGTAGAACGCCTTGGCCGGGGTGTTTTCGGCATTGCTGGCCAGCCAGACACGCGCCACGCCCTCCTCCGCACAATGGGCCAGACCCGCGCGCAGCAGTGCGGCTCCAATGCCCCGCCCATGGTGGCGTGGCTGCACATAAAGCGTTGTGATCTCCACGTCCGAACAGCCCGGTGTCGGCCCCGGACGCCCGCGACTGATGCGGACATAGCCATCAATGCCAACCCGGTTCTGCGAGACAATGACATGCTCCTGCGGATCAGCAAGCGTCTCGGCAAACCGCGCCGCCGTCAGCTCCGCCAGCGCATAATCGGCAAAGAACCCGCTCACCCCCTCGCGCAGATAGGTCCCGACCCAAACCTCCAGCGACAGCGCCGCCAGGCTGGACGCATCCGCCATATCTGCAACCCGCAGAGTAAGATCTGGGTGGTCAGTCACGTAGGCAGCATGAATTATGTGAGGCGAGCTCTGACATCACGCCCAAAAGCCTTGGATTCCGCCATCTCCAAACCGCAAATAAATAGCCCAGCCTGTTAGACCACAATTCACAAATAATAGAAAGGCAAAGGTAATAGTCGCACCGATATATCTTCTAAAGACGCTGGGGAACTCTCTCCCAGGCCGGGAGGTATCATTCAAGTACTTCTGCCAACCAACAGGTTTTGATTGCGCGTCACCACCATAAATATATGCCTCCAGTAAACCACTATATTCACCTAAGGCCTTCAATATCGAATAATCGACCTTCAAACGGTACAAACAAAGGCCACAAAAAATCGTACTTATTAACAATATATACTCAATCCCAACCGGCGGCACACCTGCATTAAATTTGGATACCAACCACCCATAAAATGCTGCATACCCGGACAATATTACTATTTCCAAACGCCAAATAGCCTGTAACGCCATTCGGGTTTGAATCCGGTTCTGCTCCCACTCAGATCTAGCAAAATCTAGATTTATGTCGGAGCATCTACCCCCATTTGAACAATCCGAACTCATCAGATGACTTCCTCAAGTTGCGCCCTCCCTCAAATCTCCTCCACATCCATCACCCCGTCCAGCGATTTCAGCGCGCCTTTGATCTGGGGGTTGATGGGGAAGGGCTGGCCCAGATCCATCTCAACATCACCGGGCAGGCCGGGATCCTGCAGGTACATATAAACCTCCCCGCGCGCGGCGTTGCGGGCGGCAGATTTGGCATCCTCCAGCACCTGTGCCACCGTCGCCACAGCGCTCGCCTGCGAGATATAAACCCGCAGCGAACTGCGTCCGGCGTCGGCAATCGCCGCATCCACCGGCCCGACAGAGCGCACCAGCAGTTTCAGCTGATCGCTTTCCATCGTGGCCTCTGCGGTGATCACCACCTTGGCGCCGGTTTCCAGAAATTCACGTGATTTCTCCAACACTTCGGAAAACAGCGTGACCTCATAGCCCCCGCTGGTGTCCGACAGCTGGGCAAAGGCAAAGCGGTTGCCGCGGGCCGATTTGCGCTCCTGCCGACCGGCGACAACACCGGCCATCTTGGCCATGAACGGCCCGCGCTCCGCCTTGGCCGTCACCTCGTCCAGCGTCATCACATCCTTGCGTTTCAGCGCAGGCATATAGTCGTCCAGCGGATGACCCGAGAGGTAGAACCCAATCGCCTTGAACTCCTCCGACAGCCGCTCAGCAGGCAGCCAGTCCGGGGTGCCGGGTAGACGCGGCTCTGGCAGATCCTCCCCCGCCTCACCGAACAACGACACCTGACTGGAATTGCGCTGGTCATGGACGGCGGAGGAATAGTCCACCAGCGCGCCGAGGCTTTCAAACACCCGACGGCGATTGGGGTCCAGCTGATCAAAGCCCCCGGCCCGCGCCAGCATCTCCAAGGGGCGTTTGCCGACCTTTTTCAGATCCACCCGGCGGGCAAAATCAAACAGCGTGGCAAAGGGCTTGTCCTCACCGCTCTCACGCCGCGCCGCGGTCACCAGACGCATCGCCTCCACCCCGACGTTTTTCAGCGCGCCCAGCGCATAGACCAGCTCCCCCTTGACCACATTGAATGTCGCCTCTGAGCGGTTCACACAGGGCGGTACATAGGGCAGGCGCAGGCCTTTCTTGACCTCTTCGAAGTAGATCGCCAGCTTGTCCGTCAGATGGATATCGCAGTTCATGACGCCGGCCATGAACTCCACCGGGTGGTTCGCCTTGAGCCAGCCGGTCTGGTAGCTGACCACCGCATAGGCCGCCGCGTGCGATTTGTTGAAGCCGTAGTTGGCGAATTTCTCCAGAAGGTCGAAAACTTCCGACGCCTTCTTGGCCGGAACGCCGTTTTCCGCTGCACCTTTTTCAAACTTCGGACGCTCGGCGTCCATCGCCTCCTTGATCTTTTTACCCATGGCGCGGCGCAACAGGTCGGCGCCGCCCAGCGTGTAATTCGCCATCACCTGGGCGATCTGCATCACCTGTTCCTGATAAACGATGATGCCCTGGGTTTCCTCAAGGATGTGGTCGATCAGCGGATGCACCGACTGGATCTTGCGCAGGCCGTTCTTCACCTCGCAATAGACCGGGATGTTCTCCATCGGGCCCGGACGATACAGCGCCACCAGCGCCACAATGTCTTCGATACAGGTGGGTTTCATGCGCTTCAGCGCGTCCATCATGCCGGTGGATTCCACCTGGAACACCGCCACAGTCTTGGCCCGCGAGTAGAGATCATAGGTGACCGTGTCATCCAGCGGGATGGCGTTGATCTGGTTCTCCGCCCCCTCCGGCGGATCATAAAGCTGGGTGCCATCGGCGGCCACATGCAGATCACGGCCCGACTGGAAAATCAGATCCATCGCGTTCTGAATGACGGTCAGCGTCTTCAGGCCAAGGAAGTCGAATTTGACCAGCCCTGCCTGCTCCACCCATTTCATGTTGAACTGGGTCGCGGGCATGTCCGAGCGCGGATCGCGGTAAAGCGGCACCAGCGCATCCAGCGGTCGATCGCCAATCACCACACCCGCCGCGTGGGTGCCCGCTGATCGCAACAGTCCCTCGACCTGCATGCCGTATTTCAGCAGCCGGTCGACAACCTCTTCGTTCTCCGCCTCCTCGCGCAGCCGCGGCTCTTCGCGTAGACTGTCCACGATAGACATCGGCTTCACGCCCTCGACCGGGATCAGCTTGGACAGCCGGTCCACCTGGCCATAGGGCATTTGCAACACCCGCCCCATGTCGCGCACCGCCGCCTTCGACAACAGCGCACCAAAGGTGATGATCTGCCCAACTTTGTCACGGCCATATTTCTCCTGCACGTATTTGATCACCTCCTCCCGGCGATCCATGCAAAAGTCGATGTCGAAGTCCGGCATCGACACCCGTTCCGGGTTCAGAAAGCGTTCAAACAGCAGCGAATAGCGCAGCGGATCAAGGTCGGTAATCGTCAGCGCATAGGCCACCAAGGAGCCCGCACCGGAGCCCCGCCCCGGCCCCACCGGTATATCGTGATCCTTGGCCCATTGGATGAAGTCGGCAACAATCAGGAAGTAGCCCGGGAACCCCATCCCTTCGATGATGCCCAGCTCGAAATCGAGCCGCTCTTGGTATTCCTCGACGCTCACCGCATGGGGGATCACCGCCAGCCGCTGCTGCAGGCCTTCATTGGCGATGCGGCGCAACTCTGCAACCTCGTCATCGGCAAACTTCGGCAGGATCGGATCGCGCCGATACGCCATGAAGGCGCAGCGTTTGGCAATCTCCACCGTGTTCTCAATCGCTTCGGGCAGATCGGCAAACAGCGCCACCATCTCTTCCTGGCTCTTGAAATAATGCTGCGCCGTCAGACGCCGCCGTGGTTCGGCCTGATCGACATAAGCGCCCTCAGCGATGCAGATCATCGCGTCATGGGCCTCATACATTTCTGTGTTCGGGAAATAGACGTCATTGGTGGCAACCAGCGGCAGATCCATGGCATAGGCCATTTCCACATGGCCGCGCTCGGTCGCCTGCTCCGCCTCTGGTTGGCCATGCTCTCCGGGATGACGCTGCAGCTCCACATACAGACGATCCGGGAACATCGCCTTCAGCCGCTGCATCAATGCTTCAGCCGCCGGACGCTGCCCCATCTGCAACAGCCGCCCCACCGGCCCATCCGGCCCACCGCTGAGGCAGATCACATCTTCAGAATGCGCCGCCAGCTCCTCCAGCGTCACATGCGCCAGTTCACTGCCTTCGCGCATGTAAAGACAGGAGTTCAGCTTCATCAGATGCTCATACCCGGTCTCGCTCTGCGCCAGCAGCACCAGCGGAGCGGGCGGTTTGGGCCGCTCCCCGGGGGCCGGCTCAGTGAACCGCAGATCCACCTGACAACCCATGATCGGTTGCACCCCGGCCCCGCTGGCCCCAACCGAAAATTCCAGTGCGGCAAACAGGTTGTTGGTGTCGGTCACCGCAATCGCGGGCATCTCATGTTTCTTGCAGAGATCCGGCAGCTTCTTCAGCCGCAGCGCGCCTTCCAAGAGCGAATATTCGGTATGGGTGCGCAGATGAATGAATCGGGGAGCATTTGTCATGCCGCCAAGCTACCGCCAGCACCGCCAAGGTTAAAGCGCTTCCACACGCGGGTGACCAACTTCCGGCACACGGCAGGCTTTTTCAATTGCCGTAAAATTGGGCGCTTATTATTCCGCTTTCTTTGAAAGTCTTATCAAGATCCGCCCGGAGCCCTGCGACAATCCGGCATTAAACCCTTCAAAAATAACGGCATACACCGGCACACAGCAAGGATCTTGCGCCGTCGCCCGGCTCCATGGCAGAGTCACTTTTCCTTGCCAGAACAACAGCCTGCTTTCTAGGCTATCGGCAACAGATCTACCAAGGCCCGCCATGTCTTCTACGTCGCATCGAAGGGATGGCACCAAGGGAAAACCAAAGTAACGCGACGGGTTTCTGACATGACAATCACCTTTCGGCTGAACGGTGAAGAGGTCGCGCTGACGGAGGTCTCTCCGACGGCGACACTGCTGGACTGGCTGCGCGAGGATCGCGGCCTCACCGGCACCAAAGAAGGCTGTAACGAGGGCGACTGCGGCGCCTGCACTGTGATGGTCACCGATGACCACGGCGCCAAGCCGCTCAACGCCTGCATCCTGTTCCTGCCGCAACTGCACGGCAAGTCCATCCGCACCGTCGAAGGGGCCGCAGGCCCCGATGGCCAGCTGCACCCCGTCCAAGAGGCGATGATCACCCACCACGGCAGCCAATGCGGTTTCTGCACCCCGGGGTTCATCATGTCGATGGTGACCGCTCATAAGAACGGCGCGCAGGATCACGATGACCAACTGGCAGGCAATCTCTGCCGCTGCACCGGCTACGCCCCGATCATCCGCGCCGCTGAGGCCGCCGCTGAGGCGCCGATCCCCGACTGGATCCACAGCGAAGACGCGATCAGCCTCTCCGAAACAGGCGGTGATGTCACGTCCTTGCGCCCCACCTCCGCCGACGCGCTGGCCGCCGCCTATGTCGCGCGGCCCGAGGCGACGCTGATTGCGGGCGCCACGGATGTAGGCCTCTGGGTGACCAAACAGCTGCGCGATCTGCCGGATGTGATCTTCCTTGATGGTTGCGAGGATCTGAAGCAGATCACCAAGCAGCCCCACGGCAGCCTGCGCATTGGTGCGATGGTCGACATGAACCGCTTGCGCAGCGCGCTTGCCGCGCGCCATCCGTCTTTTGGCGAAATGCTGCGCCGCTTTGCCAGCCAGCAGGTGCGCGCCGCCGCCACCATTGGCGGCAATATCGCCAATGGCTCCCCCATCGGGGACACTCCGCCTGCGCTGATCGCCCTTGGCGCGACACTGCACCTGCGCTGTGGGGATACCCGCCGCAGCCTGCCGCTTGAGGAGTACTTCATCGACTACGGCAAACAGGACCGCCAGCCCGGCGAATTTGTTGAGGCGATCACCCTGCCTGCACTCCCGGAGGGTCAAACTGAGGCCCTGCGCGTCTATAAGCTCTCCAAACGGTTCGATCAGGATATCTCTGCCGTTCTGGGGGCGTTCAATCTGACGGTTGAGGACGGCCAGATCACCGCCGCCCGCATCGCCTTTGGCGGCATGGCAGGTGTGCCCAAGCGCGCCAGCCACGTGGAGGCCGCGCTGATTGGCCAGCCCCTGTCAGCTGCCACGCTCGCCACCGCGCGGGGCGAATTTGCCCGCGACTTCACCCCGATGAGCGATATGCGCGCCTCTGCCGACTATCGGCTGGAGGCGGCGGCAAATATGCTCGCTCGCTATTTTGACGATCTGGGCCAGCCGACCACCCCCACCCATGTGCTGGAGGTGAAGTGATGGCTGTTGCAAAACCCCTTCCCCATGATGCGGCACGGCTGCATGTGACCGGTCAGGCGCGCTATGTGGATGATATTCCGGCGCCGCGTGACACGTTGCATCTGGCCTTTGGCCTCTCCACCGTGGCCCATGGTGATATCACCGCGATGGAACTGGAGGCCGTGCGCCAAAGCGATGGCGTGGTTGCGGTGCTGACCGCTGAAGATCTGCCCTTTGACAATGATGTGTCTCCCTCGGCACATGACGAGCCGCTCTTGGCCAAAGGGTCTGTTCACCATATCGGCCAGCCGGTGTTTCTGGTGGTGGCAACCTCCCATCGTGCGGCACGGGTTGCGGCGCGCAAGGGCGAGATCAGCTACGCCGAACGCCCGGCTCTCCTGACGCTGGAGGACGCGCTGGCCGCAGACAGCCGGTTCGAAGACGGCCCCCGCATCTACTCCAAAGGTGACGCAGACAGCGCCATCCAGACCGCCGCGCATGTGGTTGAGGACACGTTTGACATCGGCGGGCAGGAGCATTTCTACCTGGAAGGCCAGGCCGCCATGGCCCAGCCGCAGGAAGACGGCGGCATGCTGGTCAACTCCTCAACCCAGCACCCCACCGAAATCCAGCACAAGGTGGCCGAGGCCATCGGCCTGCCGATGCACGCCGTCCGGGTTGAGACCCGCCGCATGGGCGGTGGCTTTGGCGGCAAGGAAAGCCAGGGCAACGCGCTGGCCGTGGCCTGCGCCATCGCCGCCCGCGCCACGGGTCGCACCTGCAAGATGCGCTATGACCGCGATGATGACATGACCATCACCGGCAAGCGTCACGCCTTCCGCATTTCCTATCGCGCGGGCTTTGACGCAGAGGGGCGCATTCTGGGGGTTGAATTCACCCATCTGGTTGATTGCGGCTGGGCGCAGGATCTGTCGCTGCCGGTGGCGGATCGCGCCATGCTGCACAGCGACAACGCCTATCTGATCCCCGCGATCCGCATCGAAAGCCACCGGCTGAAAACCAACCGTCAAAGCGCCACCGCCTATCGCGGCTTTGGCGGTCCACAGGGCATGGTGGGCATCGAACGGCTGATGGATCACGCGGCCCATGCCCTGGGTCTGGATCCGGTCGCGCTGCGCCAGCGCAACTATTATGCGCCGATGCAGTCCGCCACCGCGCCAGCGGGCGCGCCCCACGACAGCTCTGTCCCCGCGCCGGATGCGGCGGGCGATCTTGCCTCTCGCGGTGCCCCAGCAGACTCAACCAATGTCACCACACCCGCCGCAGATGTGCAGACCACCCCCTACCATATGCCGGTAGAGGACTTCGTTCTGCACGAGCTGACCGCAGAGCTGCTGGACACATCAGACTACGCAACCCGCAAGGCGGAGATCGCGAAGTGGAACGCCGATAATGACCGCCTCAAGCGCGGGATTGCGTTTTCGCCGGTGAAATTCGGCATTTCCTTCACGCTGACCCATCTCAATCAGGCGGGTGCGCTGGTGCATGTCTATCAGGATGGCTCGGTCCACCTGAACCACGGCGGCACCGAAATGGGTCAGGGCCTGTTTCAGAAGGTGGCACAGGTCGCCGCCAGCCGCTTTGGCATCTCGCTGGACAAGGTAAAGATCACTGCCACCGACACCGCCAAGGTGCCAAATACCTCGGCCACGGCAGCCTCCTCCGGCACCGACCTCAATGGCATGGCGGTGAAGGCCGCCTGTGACACCATCCGCGACCGCATGGCGGCCTATCTCGCGGAGCGCTATCAGCAGCCAGTCGCAGCCGTGCGGTTTGAGGACGATCGGGTCATCATCGGCAGCGAAGAGCTGAGCTTCGAGGCGGCGGCGATGGAATGCTACACAGGCCGCATCAGCCTGTCGTCTACCGGGTATTACAAAACCCCGAAACTGGAATGGGACCGCATTCAGGGCAAGGGGCGCCCGTTCTTCTACTTTGCGTATGGCGCGGCGATCACCGAGGTTGTGGTGGACCGCCTGACCGGCGAAAACCGCATTCTGCGCGCCGATGTTCTGCATGATGCGGGCGCCTCGCTGAACCCCGCATTGGATATCGGGCAGGTGGAAGGCGCTTATGTGCAGGGGGCGGGCTGGCTCACGACAGAGGAGCTGGTCTGGGATCAGACCGGCAATCTGCGCACCCATGCGCCCTCCACCTACAAGATCCCCGCCTGTTCCGACCGCCCGGATGTGTTCAATGTCGCGCTTTGGAATGGCGAGAACCGCGAGGACAGCATCTATCGCTCCAAAGCGGTGGGGGAGCCGCCCTTCATGCTGGGAATTTCGGCCTGGCTCGCGCTCAGCCATGCGGTGGACGCCTACGGCGGCGGCTATCCGGCGCTGAATGCGCCCGCAACGGCGGAAGAACTCTGGCGGGCGGTGCGTCGCATCGCGCCGGAGGCCTGAGCGATGGGTTTTGATCTGCAGGATCTGAGCCACAGGATTGCGGCGCATGGACCGGTGGTGCGGGTGGTGATTGCCGCCATCCGCGGCTCCTCCCCGCGTGAGGTAGGCGCGGCGATGCTGGTCTGGAAAGACGGCCAGTCCGGCACCATCGGCGGTGGCGCGTTGGAGCATGAGGCGGCTGAGGCGGCTCGTGCCCAGCTGGCGACGGGTCGGATGCGGCAGCAGACCACCCGCGCACTTGGTCCCGACCTGGGGCAATGCTGCGGCGGGTCGGTGACACTGTGGAGCGAGTTGTACCGCGCTGAGGATCTGAAGCAGTTGGACGACGAGGTGATCCTGCGGGCGCTGCAGACGGATACGGGCGAACCGCCGCTTGCCCTGCGGCGCAAACTGGCGCTGGCCCGCAGTCAGGGGCAACGCCCCGATCCGCAGCTGAGCGATGGCTGGCTGCTGGAACCTGTGCACCGCCCTGAAACGCCGCTGTGGATCTGGGGAGCGGGCCATGTCGGCCGCGCCCTGGTCGATGTGCTGGCGCCGATGCCGGATCTGGATATCACCTGGGTCGATACCGGGCCTGAGCGCTTCCCCTCTGACAGTCCTGCGGCTGTCACCACCGTGCCCGCAGCGGAGCCTGCGGCATTGGTGCCCCATGCCCCTGAAAATGCACAGCATTTGGTGCTTACCTATTCCCATGCGCTGGATCTGGCGCTATGCCACGCCCTGTTGCTGCGCGGCTTTGCCTTTGCCGGGGTGATCGGATCTGCCACCAAATGGGCGCGGTTCCGCTCGCGGCTCAGGGAACTGGGCCACAGGCCGGATCAGATCGCCCGGCTGACCTGCCCCATTGGCGATCCCGCCCTTGGCAAGCATCCGCAAATGATTGCGGTGGGGGTTGCGGCAGAGCTTTTGCGCCTGGGCGCCACAGACGAGTTGAAGAAGGACAGACGCGCGTGACCCAACCTCTCCTGAGCCTGCAAGGTTTGACAAAGGCCTATCCCGGTGTTGTTGCCAACGATACGGTCTCCTTTGATATCGGCGCGGGAGAGGTTCATGCCCTGCTCGGCGAAAACGGCGCCGGGAAATCGACGCTGGTCAAGATGATCTATGGGCTGGTGAAGCCCGACAGCGGCACCATGCTGCTGCGCGGGGAACCCTATACCCCCGGCGAGCCGCGACAGGCCCGCGCCGATGGCATTGCCATGGTGTTTCAGCATTTTTCGCTGTTCGATGCGCTGAATGTGGCGGAGAATATCGCCCTTGGCATGGAAAACCCGCCTGCGATGCGCGATCTGGCCAGCCAGATCCGCCGGGTCTCGGAAACCTATGGCCTGCCGCTGGATCCCTACCGCACAGTGGGCGACCTCTCTGCGGGCGAACGTCAGCGGGTAGAGATTATCCGTTGCCTGTTGCAGGACCCAAAACTGCTGATCATGGATGAGCCTACATCCGTGCTCACCCCGCAGGAGGTGGAGATCCTGTTTCAGACCCTGCAAAAGCTGCGGTCCGAGGGCACGTCGATCCTCTATATCTCCCACAAGCTGGAAGAGATCCGCACGCTGTGTGATCACGCCACCATTCTACGGCTGGGCAAGAATGTCGGGGAATGTGTACCGGCTGAGACCTCGGCCCGCGATATGGCGGAGATGATGGTGGGCACAGCGCTGCAAACGCCGGAACGCTCCGGCCGCGCGCTTGGCGATGTGGCGCTGGATATCAGCGGGCTGTCGGTGCCTGCGCCCTCTGCCTTTGGTACCGCGCTGAAGAACGTACATATGACCGTGCGCAAGGGAGAGATCCTCGGCGTGGGCGGGGTTGCGGGCAACGGTCAGGACGAACTCTTGGGTGTGCTGTCGGGCGAGACCACAACCGCCGCCGATGCGGTCACCCTGGATGGCGCCCCGATTGGCAACCTTGGCCCCGTGGCGCGCCGTCGGTTGGGTATTCTGGCCGCCCCTGAGGAGCGTCTGGGTCATGCCGCAGCGCCGGATATGAGCCTGACAGAAAATGCCATGCTGACCGCCGCCACCCGCGAGGGGCTGGCGAGCCGGGGTTTCCTCAAATGGGGGCTGGCGCAGGAATTCGCCGAGAAGGTCATCAAGGACTTCGACGTCCGCACGCCTGGCCCAGAGAATGCCGCGCGCTCTCTGTCCGGGGGCAACCTGCAGAAATTTGTCATTGGCCGCGAGGTCCTGCAACGCCCGGAGGTTCTGGTGGTGAATCAGCCGACCTGGGGTGTGGATGCCGCCGCCGCTGCTGCAATCCGCCAGTCGCTGCTGGATCTGGCCGCCGGGGGCACCGCCGTGATCTGTATCAGTCAGGATCTGGATGAACTGATGGAGATCGCCGACAGTTTTGCCGCCCTGAACGAGGGCCGATTGAGCGCGCCGCGCCCCACTGCGGGTCTCAGTGTCGATGAAATCGGCCTGATGATGGGCGGCGCCCACGGCATGGAAGTTGCGCATGTCTAGCCTAGCGGCCGAGCGCACGCAGTCCAACCGCAGCGCAGGCTGCCGGGTTCGGAGTGTGAGTATTTTTGGAAAGATGACAGGCACGCAGGCACAGATCTGCGACCGGGGGGAACGATAGGAATGATCCGGCTAGAAAAGAGACCACAGCCATCGCGCGTCTGGTCGATGGCAACGCCGCTGGTGGCGGTGCTGGCGACGATGATTGCGGGCGGGCTGCTGTTTGCCGCCCTCGGCAAAGATCCGGTGGCGGCGATCCGCACCATCTTTTGGGACCCGTTGTTTGGCGAATTTGCCTTCTACTACCGCCCGCAACTGCTGGTGAAGGGTGCGCCCCTTGTGTTGATCGCCATCGGCCTGTCCTTGGGCTTTCGTGCGGGGATCTGGAACATCGGCGCTGAAGGCCAGTACATCATGGGCGCCATCTGTGGCGCCGGTGCCGGCCTTGCCTTTTACCCGTCGGATTCGGTCCTGATCTTTCCGCTGATGGTGGTGGCTGGTGCGCTTGGCGGCTGGGCCTGGGCGATGATCCCGGCCGTGCTCAAGACCCGCTTTGGCACCAATGAGATCCTGGTCTCGCTGATGCTGGTCTATGTGGCCGAGCAGTTCCTCGCCTCGGTCTCGCTTGGCCTGTTGAAAAACCCCGAGGGCTTCGGCTTTCCCGGCTCGCGCAACCTGCAGTCCTGGGACAGCGCCCATAACGCCGAGCTGATCGCGGGCACTGGCATGCACTGGGGCGTTGTGGCGGCGCTGATTGCCGTGATCTTTGCCTATGTGCTGCTGAACCGTCACATGCTGGGCTATCACATCCGCCTGAGCGGCGAGGCCCCCCGTGCGGCGCGTTTTGCAGGTGTGAACCCCACCCGGCTGGTGCTGTTCTGCCTTGGCACCTCCGGCGCGCTGGCGGGTCTTGCGGGCCTGTTTGAAGTTTCCGGCCCCTCCGGTCAGATCTCCATTGATTTCAATGTGGGCTACGGGTTTACCGCCATTATTGTCGCCTTCCTTGGTCGGTTGCATCCGGTGGGTATTCTGCTGGCCGGCGGGTTGATGGCGCTGACCTATATTGGCGGCGATATCGCGCAGTCCAACATGGGCCTGCCCTCCGCCGCGATCCAGGTGTTTCAGGGGATGCTGCTGTTCTTCCTGCTGGCCTTCGACCTCCTGACCAATTTCCGCATCACCCTGCGCATGCGGGAGGTGGCGTGATGCCAAGGCCTGCATTCTGGTGGACCCTCGCGGTATTGGGCACCGTTCTACCCTGGCTGTTCTTTGCGTCATTCATTGCCCAGCACGGCCTGTCGCCTGTGTTGTTCATAATGGCACTGTTTGAGAATGGGGCTGCTGCGGGGTTTTCGACGGATATCCTGCTGTCGATCCCAATATTCTGGATCTGGTCTTTCTTTGACGCCAAACGCGAAGGAGTTGACCTGTGGTGGCTGACCCTGCCTGCGGCCTTCACGGTTGGCCTCTCCCTTGCCTTGCCGCTCTATTTTGCCCTGCGTGAAACGAGGAACGCCTGATATGGATCTTTCTGCAATTAACCCGGTCCTGCTCATCGCCTCACTGATGGTGGCGGCCACACCGATCCTGATCGCTGCCATTGGCGAATTGGTGGTGGAGAAATCCGGCGTTCTGAACCTTGGCGTCGAAGGCATGATGATCACCGGCGCCATCGCCGGTTTCGCCACCGCAGTGGAGACCGGCTCCCCCCTGCTGGGCTTCTTTGCTGCCGCCTTTGCCGGGGCGGCGCTGTCGGTGCTGTTCGGGTTCCTGACCCAGTTTGCCAAGGCCAATCAGGTCGCCTCTGGTCTGGCGCTAACGCTGTTTGGTCTGGGGCTGTCAGCGCTGATGGGACAATCCTATGTCGGGGTGAAGCCGCCGCAAATGGGCGACATCCATATCCCCGTCTTGAGCGATCTGCCGGTGGTGGGGCCAATCCTCTTTGGCCACGATATCATTCTCTATTTCGGCATCGCGCTCACCGCCGCTGTCTGGGCGCTGCTGAAGTTTTCCCGCGCCGGGCTGATCCTGCGGGCGGTGGGTGAAAACCACGACGCTGCCCATGCGCTGGGGTACAAGGTGATCCGCATTCGCCTGATGGCGATCCTGTTTGGTGGGGCCTGTGCCGGTGTTGGCGGCGCCTACATCAGCCTCATCCGGGTGCCGCAATGGACCGAAGGCATGACCGCCGGTGTCGGCTGGATTGCACTTGCGCTGGTGGTCTTTGCCAGCTGGAAACCCTGGCGTGCGCTGCTGGGTGCCTATCTTTTCGGCGGGGTCACAGTGGTGCAGCTCAATCTGCAGGCCGCAGGCGTTGCCATCCCGGTCGAGTATCTGGCAATGTCGCCCTACGTGATCACCATTATCGTGCTTGTTATTCTTTCCGCGGACAAGAGCAGCGCACCTGCCGCCCTTGGCCGCAATTTCCACGCCTCCCGCTGATCTGGCGGGTGGCGGAACCTCTGTCCAGGGTCCTCTCCTGGGCACAACAACCAAAACGGGGAGTCCGTAAAGATGAAACTGAATAAACTGCTGACCAGCGCCGCAGTGGCGCTTGGCCTGGCAACCGGCGCCGTGGCCGCAGACGACAAGACCAAAGTGGGATTTGTCTATGTTGGCCCGGTGGGTGATGGTGGCTGGACCTACGAACATGATCAGGGCCGCAAGGCCGTGGTTGCGGAATTCGGCGACAAGGTCGAAACCGTCTACGTCGAAAACGTGGCAGAAGGCCCCGATGCCGAACGCGTGATGACCCAGATGGCGCTGGAAGGCGCGGATCTGATCTTCACCACCTCTTTTGGCTACATGGATCCGACCATTAACGTCGCCAAGAAATTCCCCAATGTGAAGTTCGAGCACGCCACCGGCTACAAGCGCGCCGACAATGTCTCCACCTACTCGGCCCGTTTCTACGAAGGCCGCGCGGTGCAGGGTCACATTGCGGGCAATCTCACCGAGAGCAATATCGTTGGCTATATCGGCTCCTATCCGATCCCCGAAGTGATCCGGGGTATCAACTCGGCCTATCTGCACGCCAAGAAGGTGAACCCCGATGTGGAGTTCAAAATCGTCTGGGCCTTCACCTGGTTTGATCCTGCCAAAGAAGCCGACGCCGCCAAGGTTCTGATCGAACAGGGCGCCGACGTGATCCTGCAGCACACCGACTCCACCGCGCCGCAGGCCGCGGCGCAGGCCGCTGGCAATGTCTATACCTTCGGGCAGGCCTCCGACATGGCGGAATACGCGCCGAAACCGCGCGTGTCCTCCATCATTGATGACTGGGCACCCTATTACATCGCCCGCACCCAGGCGGTCATGGATGGCAGCTGGGAAAGCACCGACACCTGGGACGGCATCGGCGCCGGCATGGTGAAAATCGGCGAGATCACCGATGCGGTTCCTGCCGCCGTGAAGGAAGAGGCGCTGGCGCTGAAGGCCTCGCTGGCGGATGGCTCCTACCATGCCTTCACCGGTCCGATCAAAAAACAGGACGGATCCGACTGGCTGGCAGAAGGTGAGACCGCGGATGACGGCACCCTGGCGGGCATGAACTTCTTCGTCGAGGGCATTCAGGGCGATATCCCGCAGTAAGCAGCGGCGCCTCTTCAACGATGTAATGACACGAAAGGCCCGCCTCATCCGGCGGGCCTTTTTTTGTCGCAAGGAACGTCAATGATACCTGCGAGAGGAAGCCTCTCCGGGACAAACGACCTCCGCCTGTCACCTTTCCCAAAATACTCAAAATCCTAGGGCGCGGCTCAGGACCTCAGTCGCGATGAAACACCCGCAGCGCCAGCAGCACGCGGGAACTGGCAGTCACCAGACACAGCGCGCCAAACACCCAGGCCATGGGGGCAAACCACGCAGGCAGCAGGCACAGGAGCACGAAGAAGCCGATGGTCTCCGCCCCCTCCAACAGACCGCCGGTGAAATAGAGCGTCTTCACCCCGCGCGCCGTGCTCTTCATCTTGTGTTTTTCCGCCAGCACCGCATAGCCCAGAAAACTGGTGCCGTTCACATAGAACGTCATCAGCAGGAAGGCGCCCGCCACCGCATTCTGGCCGGGATCCGCCAGCACAAAGGCCAGCGGCACCGCGCCGTAGAACAGGAAATCGCAGGTGATATCGAGATAGCCGCCAAAATCACTTGGTTCACTGGCGCGGGCCACCGCACCGTCCAGACCATCCGCCAGCCGCGACAGCAGCAGCGGCAGCAGCGCCAGCGCAAACAGACCGCAGGCAATCATCACGGCCGATAGCAGCCCCAGCGCCAGCCCCAGCAGCGTCACCTGATTGGCGCTGATGCCGGCGCGGGCGATCACCTGCCCCTGCGCGTTCAGCATCGGATCAATCAGCGGGCGGATTTTTGAATCAAACATACTCTCCCCTACCCCGCGTACCGGGGCTTTGCCACTCACGATTATGATAGGCAGGATGCGGGATTTCCCGCAGATATCTTTGCGCCAATATCTGACATTTTGCGCTTTTGGTTGCGGCGCACTCGTGCCACGCTGCGGCGCATGAGCACCAAACTGATCAGCCTAGACGGCACCCCCGCCAGCGCCCTTGCCTTTGGCACCATGCAGTTTGGCGGCCGTGCCAATGCCGCGCAATCAGCTGCGATGTATGACGCCTGCCGCGCCGCCGGGATCACCCATTTCGATACCGCCTGGGTCTATACCGATGGCCAGAGCGAAGAAATCCTCGGCCAATTGATCCGGGACGCCCGCGACAGCCTGCTGATCGCCACCAAGGTCGCCTATACCGGTGGCGCAGGCCGCGAGAATATCCGCCGCCAGCTGGATCAGTCACGGGCGCGTCTGGGGCAGGATATGGTCGATATCCTTTATCTGCACCGCTACGACGAAGAAACGGATCTGCGCGAAACGCTTGCCTCACTGGCTGAGCTGCGCGCGGCCGGGCAGTTTCGCTATCTCGGCCTGTCGAACTTTGCCGCCTGGCAGGTGATGAAGGCGATCATGATCGGACAGGAGTTTGATCTGCGCCCGGCGATCCTGCAGCCGATGTATTCGCTCATCAAACGTCAGGCCGAAGTGGAACTCCTACCGATGTGCGCCGATCAGGGCATTGCCGTTGCCCCCTATTCGCCGCTGGGCGGCGGGATGCTGACCGGGAAATATGCTGCGGGTCTTGCGGATGAAACAACCGATGGCGGCAGCCGGGGCCGACTGGATGAGGATCCCCGCTACCGCGAACGTTACGGCCAGAGCTGGATGCTGGACAGTGCCAGCGCCCTTGCTGAACTGGCTGCGGAGCTGGGGGTAGAGCCTGCGAGCCTCGCTGTGGCCTGGGCGGCAGGCTATGGCGCGCAGGTGACGCCGATCATCTCTGCCCGCACGCTTGCGCAGCTGCGCCCCTCGCTGGCGGCGCTGGATATCGAGATGACGCCCGCGCTTTATGACCGCATCTCAGCGCTGTCGCCGCGTCCGGCGCCGGCCACCGACAGACTGGAGGAACAGGCATGAGCACTCAGATCCCCGATGTGCTGATCATCGGCGGCGGGCTTGCGGGTCTTAGCGCCGCAGCCGCACTCAGCCCCCGACGCAGCACCCTTGTGCTGGAGAGCGAAAGCGCACTTGGCTATCATTCCTCCGGTCGCTCTGCGGCGATGTTTGAGGCCCATTACGGCCCCGGCCCGGTGCAGGTGCTGACACAGGCCAGCGAGGCCCACCACCGCAGCCATGGCTATCTCAGCCCGCGCGGCATGATGCTGGTCGCAGGCCCCGATCAGGCAGAGGAATTTGCCGCTGACTGCGCCGCCCTGTCGCTGACAGAGATTCCCGTGGAACAGGCCGTCCAGATGGTGCCGGTGCTGAACCCCGCCGCAGTAGGCTTTGCCGCCTATCACGACACCGCCGAAGATCTGGACGCCGACCGGCTGCTGCAGGATTTCGCTAAGGTCACGCGCAGCCACGGCGGGGTGATCCGGACCGATGCGCAGGTGACAGCCATCCGCCACAGCGCTGCAGATGATCTTTGGGAGGTTGAGGTCACCATCGGCACGGGGACTGGCAGAACCACCGAAACCCTGCGCAGCCGCCATATCGTCAATGCCGCCGGTGCCTGGGCCGATGAGATCGCCGCGCTGGCGGGTCTCCCCCCGATTGGCCTGCAACCCAAACGTCGCTCCATGGCGCGGCTGCCTGCCCCCGGTGGCCACGATGTCACCCGCTGGCCGATGATCATGGGAGTGGGCGAATGCTGGTATGCAAAACCGGACGCAGGCAAGCTGCTGGTCTCCCCCGCCGATGCCGATCCGGTCGCGCCGCATGATGCCTATGCTGATGATATGGTGCTGGCCGAGGGGCTGGCCCGGTACGAAGAGATGGTCAGCGAGCCTGTCACGCGGGTAGAGCACAACTGGGCGGGTCTGCGCAGCTTTGTCGCTGACGGTGTGCCGGTGATGGGGCCCGACCCGGATCAGCCCAGCTTTGTCTGGTGTGCGGGTCAGGGGGGGTACGGCGTGCAGTCCAGTCCCGCTGCCGGACGCTTGATTGCCGACCTGATCACCGGTGAGACCCCGGAAATCGATGCGGCCACGCTGGCCGCTCTCAGCCCCGGACGGGTGCGCTGATGGCTGTGCGGAGCGTCCCCGGAGAAGCCTCCGTCGCGCTGCCTGAGGCGGGTGAGAAGCTGTTTGCCCCCTCTGCCGCGCGCAATCTGGAGCCGATTGCAGATCTTCTGGCCCAGATCGCCCCCCAGCCCGGCACGGGGGAGGCCCCCCGCCCGCGCGCACTGGAAATCGCCAGCGGCACCGGCCAGCATATTGTCGGCTTCGCCCGCCGCTGCCCGCACCTGGAATGGCACCCCAGTGACGTGGACCCGGCACGATTGGCCAGCATCACCGCCTACAGCGCCGAGAGCGGGTGCACAAACATCGCCCCGGCCCGCCAGCTGGACGCCACCGAAGGGCCCTGGCCCGAGGATATGGCTGCCTTTGAACTGATCGTCCTGTGCAACCTGCTGCATCTGATCAGCACGCCGGAAGCCAAAGCGCTGATCCGAGGGGCCGCCGATCATCTGGCACCGGGCGGGCGTTTCGTGATCTATGGGCCGTTCATGCGCGCAGGTGAGTTGACCAGCGAGGGCGATCGCGCCTTTCACACCAAACTGAGCAGCCATGACCCGGAGGTGGGTTATAAGGATGATTTCGATGTGATGGACTGGCTACAGGCCAGCGGTCTGGAGATGGCGGAGGTCATCGAGATGCCCGCCAACAATCTGGCGCTGGTGGCCAGACGACAGGTCAGCCGAGAGGCTCTCTAAATTCGGAGGCCGCTATTGGCGCTCGTTTCGAGCATTTCGTCATTCTCGGCAATCCAACTCTCCAGCTTATCCATCAGACCCGGCCATACTTCATCGTATTCAAGGTGAAACGTCGTCATACACAGTTCCATCTTGTCGAGGTGCGCACTCCCGTAAATCTCTCCCCACCGGTTCCAGAAGCGTGTGTCATATTCGTCGTGATCGACCCGAGAATAACCCGTTACTATGCCTTCATAATTTGGATGAGCACTTTCAGAAAGCCCAGCATACAGCTTCTTAATTCCAGGGTAGCGTTTGTCACATTTGTCCAGGATGGAAACGATGTTAAGCGCCTGATGTCCCGTTGAATCGTCGCGCGAACCCAATAAGAGAATACTAGTTTTCTCTGAAAAAGAGTGAAACTCAATTTCGCCACTTATTACTTTCCGAATAAGAAGGTTAACATAGATAAGCATTGCCAGTGTCTCGAAGCAGCTTCTCAATAAGATACGTGCGCCAAGGGCATGTCCCTGCTGATGCAACCATAACGACTGTGTCAACAAATCTGTTGTCCGCCAGAACGACCCCTCTCGTAACAGCCAGCACCGAAATGGAGCCTTCCACTTGTAAACCGTGGGATTGCGCGCAAACAGCCCTCCGAGTGGAACGTTTTCAACAAGCGATGCCTGCCAGTTGGCCAGATTTTTTTCGATGCTGTCCATGCCGCTCATTTAGCACACGGATTAGGAGAAAAAAACTGCTCATAAGGATTGCCAGCCGTCATTCCTCCATAGCTACCTGATTTTCGCCTGACCCAAAAATAAAGCCCCGGCACAGTGGCCGGGGCTTTGTTGTTTTAGTCTGCGCAAAAGAACCGGGAGGTCACCCGTTCTGGCGGATGGTTTCGTTCTTCGGATCGTAGGGGCTGTCGCAGGTGACGACCGCATCCCACAGCTTGTCCTGCATCTTGACCTTCAGCTTGGTGCCTTCCACCGCAACGTCGGGCTGTACATAGCCCATGCCGATGGATTTCTCAAAGGCCACCGAATAGCCGCCAGAGGTCAGGCGGCCAACGCGGGTTGTGCCGTCTTCAGCATAAAGCGCCTCGTGGCCCCAGGGGTCAGCGTCCGACGGACCGTCGATCAGCAGGGTGCAGCACTTCACGCGGACGCCGGTCTCAACCAGCTTGTCCTTGCCGTGGAAGTCTTTCTCCAGATCGACAAAGCGCGGCAGGTCGGCTTCCAGCGGGGTCGCGTCGCGGCCCAACTCGTTGCCAAACGCGCGGTAGGATTTTTCCTGACGCAGCCAGTTCTGGGCGCGTGCGCCCACCAGCTTCATGCCGTGCTTTTCGCCAGCTTTTTCCAACAGGTCAAAGAGGTAGTTCTGCATCTCGATCGGGTGATGCAGTTCCCAGCCCAGTTCACCGGTGTAGGCCACGCGGATCGCATTGACCGGGCACATGCCCAGTTCGATCTGACGCGCAGACAGCCAGGGGAAGCGCTTGTTCGACAGTGCGGTTTCCGGATCGGCGTCGACGATCACCTCTTTCAGCACATCGCGGGACTTGGGGCCTGCGATGGCGAAGACGCCCCACTGGGTGGTGACATCCTGGATCTCGATATAGCCGAACTCCTCCATCTTGTCCTCTGCGGCCTTGCGCAGGAAGTCGGCGTCATACTCGGTCCAGGCACCGGCGGAGACGAGGTAGTAGTTGTTCTCGCCATTGCGCACGATGGTGTATTCGGTGCGGGTGGTGCCGGCAACGGTCAGCGCGTAGGTCAGGTTGATGCGGCCGACCTTCGGCAGTTTGTTGCAGGTGAACCAGTCGAGGAACTGGGTCGCACCGGGGCCTTTGACGACATGTTTGGTGAAGGCGGTGGCATCCACCAGACCAACCCCTTCGCGGATCGCCTTGGCCTCATCCACGGCATGCTGCCACCAGCCGCCGCGGCGGAAGGAACGGCTCTCTTTGTCGAAGTTGTCGGGGGCATCGACAGGGCCGAAATAGTTCGGGCGTTCCCAGCCGTTGACCCAGCCAAACTGTGCGCCGCGGGCTTTCTGGCGGTCAAACGCAGGTGCCGTGCGCAGCGGGCGGGCTGCCGGGCGCTCTTCATCCGGGTGGTGCAGGATGTAGACGTGCTCATAGCACTCTTCGTTCTTGCGCGCCGCAAATTCGGTGGTCATCCAGTTGGAGGAGTAGCGTTTCGGATCGAGCGACGCCATGTCGATCTCGGCCTCGCCGTCCACCATCATCTGCGCCAGATAGTAGCCGGTGCCGCCCGCCGCCGTGATGCCGAAGGAGAAACCTTCTGCCAGCCACATATTGCGCAGGCCGGGAGCCGGGCCAACCAGCGGGTTGCCGTCGGGGGTGTAGCAGATCGGGCCGTTGAAATCGTCCTTCAGGCCGGATTCGGCGCAGGAGGGCACACGCTCGGCCATCGCCATATACTGATCGGCAATCCGGTCCAGATCCAGCGGGAACAGATCAGCGCGGAAGCTGTCTGGCACGCCGTGCTCAAAGCGCGCAGGTGCGCCATGCTCATAGATGCCAAGGATCCAGCCGCCGCGCTCCTCACGGGCATAGGATTCGTTGTCGGCGTCGCGGATAACGGGATGTTCAGGGTTGCCGGCTTCACGCCATTTGACCAGCTCGGGGTCCTTGTCCATGACGATGAAGGTGTGCTCCACCGGGATCGCTGGCATTTTGATGCCCAGCATCTTGGCGGTGCGCTGCGCGTGGTTGCCGGAGGCGGTGACGACATGCTCGGCGGTGATCACGACTTTCTCGTCGCTCTCAATCAGGTTGCCGCCCTTCTCAACCATCTTGGTGCAGGTGACTTCCCAATGGGTGCCATTCCAGTGGAAGTCGTCGGCCTGCAGCTTGCGGTGGATCTCAACGCCGCGCTGACGGGCGCCCTTGGCCATCGCCTGGGTCACATCGGCGGGGTTAATATAGCCATCTTCGGTGTGGTAGATCGCCCCCTTCAGGTCGCCAGTCTCAATGAGCGGCCAGCGTTCCTTGATCTGATCCGGGGTCAGCCATTCGTAGTCGACATCGCAGGTCTCGGCGGTGGAGGCATAGAGCATATATTCATCCATGCGATCCTGAGTCTGCGCCATCCGCAGGTTGCCCACCACGGCAAAGCCTGCGTTGAGGCCGGTTTCTTCCTCAAGGGTCTTGTAGAAATCGACCGAGTATTTGTGAATATGGGTGGTCGCATAGGACATGTTGAACAGCGGCAAGAGACCCGCCGCGTGCCATGTCGAACCGGAGGTCAGCTCATCACGCTCAATCAGCATGACGTCGTCCCAGCCTGCTTTGGCAAGGTGATAGGCAATCGAGGTGCCGACAGCGCCACCGCCGACGACCAATGCTTTGACTTGGGTTTTCATGGGCCCGCTCTCCGGAAAATGATGACTCGTTTGCAGGGAGTTATGCCCCGCCTGCAGATTTTGCGCCAAATCCATCCGACCCAAAACATGACAAAACCGACCTAGCGTCGCCCGGAATGCAGGTTTCTGCCCGCCCCCTGTCGGTTTTCGCGGTCATGACCGCGATTTGCAGCTCGGGTTTGCACAGGCAACGCTGCGCATGGCTTTGGTCCGGTCGGGGCACTGCCCTGCCGGAGTATCGGTCTCTTTGGCTCTGCTGCAGCCGATTGCTCGGGGCTGATATCCAGCCAGAATTCCAAGCCATAAGAAGTGGCGGCGCCGCCGGAAGCGGAGGTGGGACGGGGCTGTCGACCCCGCACGCTGAACGTCGGTTGTGCGTGCCCCTGCCAAGGGCCCTGTTCCAAAGTGCCGGGGATGTCAGTCCCGGCGGTGATCGCGATCAGCCCAGATCATGACAGTTTCAGATTGGGCAAAGGTAAGCCCCCCCGTGCGGCAGCTTCGCAACGGGCCGCCTTCTGCACCTGCAACGGCAGCGCCGTGAGTATTTCAGGAAAGGTG